>DATAOO010000377.1:0-78235 GCA_036265695.1 Pseudonocardia sp.
AGCCCGTCGCAGCTGCGCACGGCTCCGACCCGCAGCCCGCCGTCGCGCCCGTGGACAGCGGCGGGCCGATCCGCGGCAGCCGCCGTCGCGGGCGCGTCCCGCAGCTGCGCCAGCCACCGCTCGGCCGCGGGGTCGACGGTCACGACCGTGTCGTCCCCGGCGAGCGCGAGCACGCCGCCGCCCCGCTCGGCCCGGGTCGCCGCAACCGCCTCGGTGAGCGTCGCGCGCCGCAGCCCGTCGGCGAGCGCATCGGCGACGCCCGCCACGAGCGCGGTGTCGCCCGCCGCGAAGTCCGGCCGCTGGCCGCCGCGCAGGAGCGTCAACGCGCCCCACGTCGTGCCGTCCACGACCAGTGCGGCGCGCAGCTCGTCGCCCAGCCCGTGCGGGCGCCGCAGCTCGCGGTGGCGGCGGCTGCGGTCGAGGTCGCCGCCGGTGGCCGCGCTCAGCCCGGCCGCGTGCCGATCGGCCCGCGCGAGCGCCGCGAACGTGTTGACGTCCGCGCCGGACAGCTCGATCTCGGTCAGCCTGCCCAGCACCCCGGCCGGGAGCCCGTTCTCCACGATCTCGCCGGTGGGCAGGCGCGTGGCCGGGTCCGTCGTCAACACGCAGAACCCGTCGAACGGCACGGCCCGCGCCAGCACCCGCGCCGCCTGGATCGCGAACCCCCGCGCATCCACGGCGGGCAGGCCGCCGAGCGCCCGGCGCACGCGCTCGGGTGCTGCGACGGCCATCGCCCGAGTATGACCCCAGGATCCTGGGATCGCCGCGCTCCTTTCCGCGGCGCAGGCTGGTAACCCATGAGGACCGGACCGTTCTGGGACGGGGTCGAAGGCCGCGCGCCGGTGCCCCCGGCCGCCCGCACGCTGGGTTTCGCGTTCGTCGCCGCCGACGAGCACGCGGGCACGATCGAGGTGGACTTCACGGCGGGGGAGGAGTTCACCAACCCGGCGGGCAACGTGCTCGGCGCGTTCCTGGCCGCGATGCTCTACGACACCGTCGGGCCCGCCCTGCTCGCCACCCTCGGCCCGGACGAGTTCCAGTCGACGCTGCAGATGAACGTCGACTTCCTGCGCCCGACCAGGCCCGGCCGCGTGCGGGGTCGCGGCCGGGTCCGGCACCGCGACGACGACCACGCGGTGGTCGAGGCCGAACTCCTCGACGCCGACGGCGCGCTGCTGGCCACGGCCACGGCCGTCGCGCGCGTCATCGGGCTGGCCGCGGCGCGGGGTGCCGTCTGAGGGCGGTTTGACCCGGAACGCCCGACCTCCGAGAGTGGAGCCCATGCTCCGGGCCCTCGCCGTGCTGACGTGCGGCGCGTTCCTCACGTTGGCGATCGGCGTCGTCGGCGCGGACAAGCCCGCCCTCACGGTCGTGCTGGGCGGGGTGTTCACGCTCCTCGCCACCGTCGGCTTCGCCTGGGTGCGGCGGCGGGAGCGGCGGGCGTGGTCGGCCGCGTACGTCGTGGTGGCGCTGGCGCTCGCCGTCGTCGTGTTCGGGCTCGACCCGAGCGTCGGGGCGACCCTGTTCCTCGTCGTGCTGGTGAGCCAGTGCGTCCTGCTGCTGCCGCTGCCCTGGACCGTCGTCGTGATACTGGCGGTGCCGTTCGTGCACGCCGGCATGTCCTGGTGGGACGCGCTCCGCGAGGGCTTCGGCACGCTGGCGGCGGTGGTCTTCGCCGCGGTGATCACCGAGCTGCTGCGCCGCGAGCAGCAGACCCGCCGCGCGCTGGTCGCGGCGCACGAGCAGCTGCGCGACTACGCCCTGCAGGCTGAACGGCTGGCCACGGCGCAGGAGCGCAACCGCGTGGCCCGCGACATCCACGACGGGCTCGGGCACGCGCTCACCGTCGTGCAGATGCAGGTCAAGGCCGCGCGTGCGGTGCTGCCTGCGGAGTCGGCCGCCGACCCGGTGCTGGCCAAGGCGCAGGAGCAGGCGGAGACCGCGCTCGCCGAGGTGCGCCGCTCCGTGAGCGCGCTGCGCGGGCCGCGCCTCGACCCGCCGCTGCCCGAGGCGCTGCAGGCCCTCGCCGAGGAGACGTCCGCGGCGGGCGTGCCGACCCGGCTCGCGGTGTCGGGCACCGCCCGTCCGCTGCCGGACGACACGCGCGAGGCGCTGTTCCGGGCGGCGCAGGAGGGTCTGACGAACGCCCGCAAGCACGCAGGCGCCCGGCACATCGACCTCACGTTGGACTACGCGGACGCCGCGGTCTGCCTGGAGGTCCGCGACGACGGCGAGGCCGCTCCCGCCGCGTCCTCCACCGGGTTCGGGCTCGTGGGGCTGCGCGAGCGGGCCGAGCACGTCGGCGGCCGACTCGTCGCGGGAGCCGCGGCGGACCGCGGCTGGGTGCTGCGGATCGAGGTGCCCGCATGACGCCGGTGCGGGTGGTGTTGGTCGACGACCAGGCGCTCTTCCGCGAGGCGCTGGCCATGTTGTTGGGCGTGCGGGAGGACATCGAGGTCGTCGGCGAGGCGGCCGACGGCGCCGAGGCGCTGCACCGCGCCGCCGAGCTCGCTCCCGACGTCGTGCTCATGGACCTGCACATGCCGGTGCTGAACGGGATCGCGGCCACCCGGCGGATGCGCGTCGAGCACCCGGACGTGCGGGTGATCGCGCTCACCACGTTCGACGACGACGAGGAGGTGTTCGCCGCGCTGCGCGCGGGTGCGGTCGGCTACCTGCTCAAGGACGTCTCGTCGGCGCGGCTGGTGGAGGCGGTGCTGGCCGCGGCCCGGGGCGAGTCGGTGCTGCAGCCGTCGGTGGCGGCGAAGGTGGTGGCGCGTTTCGCCCAGCTCCCGGACGCCGCGGCGCCGCCCGCGCCGCAACCGCTGGTCGTGCCGCTCTCGGAGCGGGAGCTCGCCGTGCTGCGCCTGCTCGCCGAGGGCGGCAGCAACCGGGAGATCGCGGCGGCGCTGTTCCTGGCCGAGGGCACCGTGAAGAACCACGTGTCCAACGTGCTGGCCAAGCTCGGCGCCCGCGACCGCACCCAGGCCGCGCTGCGGGCCCGCGCGCTCGGCCTGCTGTGAGGCCGTGCGGTGAGGCCGTGACCGGAGCCATGACCTTCGGCACTCCGCGACGGCGGGGCCGGGCGGCGATGCTCTCCGGCATGACTTCGGCATCCGTTCGGCGTTCGCCGCTCCTCCGCTTCGTCCTCCACTACCTGGAGATGGTCGTCGCCATGGTCGTCGGCATGGTGGCGCTGGCCCCGCTGTGGCCCGACGCCTGGCTCGCCCGCGGCGACCTGCACGCCGCCGCGATGGCCGTCAACATGACCGTGGGGATGGCCGCCTGGATGGCGATCCGACGGCACACGTGGCCGCGGATCGTCGAGATGTCGGCGGCCATGGTCCTGCCGTTCGCGGTGCTGCTGGTGCCGTACTGGCTGGGCGCGCTGTCCGCGGACGCGCTCATGATCGCCGCTCACGTGGTGATGTTCCCGCTGATGCTGGCCGCGATGATCTGGCGCCGCGCCGACTACTGGCACTAGGCCGCCCGGCCGGGCTACTCGATCTCGTACCGCCGCCTGCTCGAGCGCATCGCGCTGGCGGCGGCGCCGGGCACCAGGCTCCCGATCGCCAGCCCGATCACGAGGTAGATGAGCGCCTGCGCCAGCGCCACGCCGGTCGGTCGGTTGGAGAGGAACGGCGTGACGACGGCGGCCGCCGTGACGAGGCCGATGATCCAGCCGAGGTAGGCGAGCGGGCGCGGGGTGCTCAGCACCAGCAGGTGGGCGAGCCCGGTGGCGGCGATGGCGGCCAGGGCGGCCATGGCGCAGAGCACCGCGGTGCCGTAGTCGCCGAACGCCCCGGCCTCGGCCGAACCGGAGAACGCCACCTTGAACACCGCCCGGATCACCAGCACGCCGACCAGGGCGATCAGCGCCGCGACCACGGCGCTCGCGGCGCCACCCGCCCACAGCCGCCCGGCGTCGATGCGCGGTACCGGGGGCTCGATGCCGCGACGATCCGCGTTGACGGTCTCGTCGTCGTAGCCGGCCATGCGTGCGCTCCCGTCGTCGTGGTGGGGCGCCATTATCGCGCCTCGCCGCACCGCGTCATTCGTCCGGTGCCTGCGCGCCAGGGCGATTCCCGGTGCGCCGCAGCATCCAGGTGACGAACGCGGCCGACACGATGCAGATCCCGACCACCCAGAGCCCGAGCCGGTTGTTGCCGGTCGCGTCGGAAAGGGCGCCGGTGACGTACGGGGCGACGAACCCGGAGAGGTTGCCCAGCGAGTTGATCAGGCCGATCCCGGCCGCCGCCGCGGCCCCGGTGAGGTACGCGGTGGGCAGCGCCCAGAAGGACGGCAACGCGGCCAGCACACCGCAGGCGCAGATCGTCACGGCGAGGATCGCGAGCCACGGGTTGGACAGGTAGAGGGCCACCGGGATGGCGAGGCCGCCGATCAGCGCGGGCAGCGCCACCCGCACCGTCGGGCTTGCCACGCGGTGCGTCCAGACGACCATCGCGACCAGCCCGCACGCGTACGGGATCGCGGTGATCAGGCCCTGCTGCACCGTGGAGAAGGTGGTGCCGTACTGGGCGGCGAAGCCCTTGACGATCGTCGGGAGGAAGAAGCCGAGCGCGTAGATCCCGTAGACGATGCCGAAGTAGACCCAGGACAGCGCCAGCACCCGCGGGCTCTTGAGCGCTCCCCACACCGACGTCGGACCGGCCTCCGCGACCTCGGACGCCTCGACCGCGAGCCGCGACTCCAACGCCTTCTGCTCCGCCCGCGGCATCCACGTGGCCTCGGCAGGCCGGTCGGTGAGCAGGAACCACACGACGACCGCCAGCAGGATCGACGGGATTCCCTCGACCAGGAACATCACCCGCCAGCCCGACAGGCCGAACAGCCCGTGCCAGTTCTGGATGATCAGTGTCGAGACCACCGCGCCGAGCGCCGTGGAGATCGGGATGGCGGTCATGAACCACGTGGTCATCCGGGCGCGCTGCGACGCCGGGAACCAGTACGTCAGGTACAGGATGATGCCGGGGAAGAAGCCCGCCTCGGCCACGCCCAGCAGGAACCGCAGCACGATGAGCACGGTGGCGTTCGGGGTGAAGGCCATCGCGGTGGCGACGATGCCCCACGTCACGAGGATGCGGGCGATCCAACGGCGCGCGCCGAAGCGGTGCAGCATGAGGTTGCTCGGCACCTCGAGCAGCAGGTAGCCGATGAAGAACACGCCCGCCGCGATGCCGAACAGCGTGGCCGAGAGGCCCAGCTCCTCGTTCATGCCGTTGGGCCCGGCGAACCCGATGTTCACCCGGTCCAGGTAGTTGACGAAGTACAGCAGCATCAGCAGGGGGACGAGGCGCTTGCCCGCCCGGCGCACCCCCGATTGCACCAGTTGCTCTTCGCTGCCGACCACGGCGTCGGACGTCATGGAGGTTCCTCTCGTGACGCTGGGAGGGCCCCTATGCGATACCAGCCCGACGTGGCACGCAACCGGTGGCGGGCTCAGAGGCCGTCGATGTCGTCGAGGGTGCGCAGCGCCCGCGCGGCAGGCCCGGCGGCGGGCGAATCGGCTTCCGCCGCCCGGCGCAGCGCGCTCCGGGCCGCCGGGGTGCCGATGCTGGCGAGCACGTCGACGACGGGTTCGGGGCGTGCGGTCTCGCCGAGGGCGGCGGCGAGCAGCGGCACCGAGCGGTCGCCCGCCTTGGTCAACGAGATCCCGGCGACCGCCCGCTCGGCCTCGTCGCCCGTGACCAGCCCGGCGACGAGCGAACGGCCCGCGGGGCGGGCGCCGGTGAGCCGCCACGCCGCGCCCGCGGCGAGCAGCCGCGCGGCTCCTGCCGTGCTCATGCCGTGCTCACAGGCTGGCCGCGAGCCCGTGGCGGTCCCAGTAGTCGGGGTCGTGCGTGTCGCTGTGCGCGAACCAGCCGTTGACGTGCGAGGTCACCTTCCCCGCCGCGGACGGCGGCGGCGTGAACGTCTGACCGCCCCGGTCGGCGAGGATCACCAGGTCCAGGTTGACCCGGATGTCGATGATCCGCTGTACGCGGTCGAAGTCGGGGAACCACTCCTCGTGGACGGGCCAGCTCAGCAGGACGAGCCGGCTGAGCTGCAGCCCGAGCCCGGTCGCCAGGTTCCCCACCGTGCCGCCGTGACTGTGGGCGAACAGGTCCGGCTGCTGCAGCCCCTGGCTCGCGACCCAGTCGAGCATCTGCTGCGCGGCCAGCCTGCGGGCGCCGTCGGAGTACAGGCCGCTCCACTGGAAGCTCGGGTCGTGCACGTGCAGCGGCGGGGTGAGCCCGTCGAGGTAGGTGTAGAAGTCCCCGCCCGGCCGCCACCACGTGGTCAGCGCCGCGAACGTGCCGTGGGTGAGGAAGGCGGTGTGCGACGGCCGGTCGCTGGCGTCGGGCGGCGTCGTGCGGACGACGACGCGCCGCAGCGCCGGGTGGGCGGGGTCGACCCGGCTGAGGCCCAGGCGTCCGATGTCCCTCGCCATGTCGCGGCCCCGGGTGGCGCCGTCGACGAGTTGGGCGACGACGTCGTCGCGAGGCCCCGTGGTGTCGAGCGCGGACACCGCGGCGGACGTGCGCACCAGCCGGTCGCTGCTGTGCAGGCACGCTTCGACGAGGGCGGCCGCGGTGGTCGGGTTCGGGTCGGCCACCACCTGGTCCATCAGCGCCACACGGGTCTCCGCCGGTATCGCAGGCCCGCTCCGCGCGCGCTGTTCGTCGGCGCTGATCCCCAGCGGCGCCACCGCGTCGTCGAGCGGGATCGGCTCCGGCCTGCCGAGCGGCGCGAGGTCGGCAGGCAGCCCGACGGCGTCGGGGCGGTCGACGCGCTCCGGCAGGCCCGCGGCCGCGGCGCCCAGCGAGAGGACGATCGCCGCCTGGCTGAGCCGGGCGTCGCGGTCCTGCCGGGCGTACGCCGCCGCGCCTGCGACGGGGGCGGGGTCCGGTCCGGGCATGGCGCTCCTGAGGGTCGGCGGGTCACCGATCGAAGTCCGGTGCTGACTCGGCGTCAATACGCCGGTTGCGACCGGCCCGGCGGAGGACGTCGATCATGGTCTGGACGGCGGAGTGGCGGTGCCCGTCCGGCGGCAGCGCGACGGAGATGCGCCGGATCGGTGTCGGGTGCGGGAGGGCCCGGGCCTGCACGCGGTGCGCGGTGGGGCCGACCGCGAGCGACGGGACGACGGCGACGCCGAGGTCGGCGGCGACGAGCGCCTGGATCGCGACGTAGTCGTCGGTGCTGAAGCGCACGTGCGGCTCGACCCCGGCCGCGTGGCAGGCCCGTCGGACGATGTGGAACCAGGTGCTCGTCGGGGTGCCGCCGATCCAGGTCTCGTCGGCGAGGTCGCGCAGGGTGAGCGGGCGGCGGCCGACCAGCGGGTGCTCCGGTGGCAGCACGGCGGTGAACGGGTCGTCGAAGAGCGGGATGGTGGTGAAGCCCGCCGGGTGGGTGGCCGGGTTGGCGGGGTCGTCGTAGACCAAGGCGATGTCCAGCTCGCCGCCGTGCAGCCGGGGGAGGAGGCGCTGCATGTGGTCACCGACGACGGACAGGGTGACGTCGGGCCGCGCACGCCGGTACGCGGTGAGCGCGCCGGGGACGAGCGTCGCGAGCGCGGTCGGGAAGCCGCCGAGGCGCAACCGGGCGTTGCGGCGGCCCGCGAGCTCGGCCAACTCGTGCTCGGCCGCGTCCAGCCGGGCCAGCACCCCCCGCGCGTGCCGCACCAGCGCGTGGCCCGCCTCGGTGAGGCCGACCGGGCGGGTGCCGCGCTCCACCAACGGCACGTCGACGGCCTGCTCCAACGCCGCGACGTGCTGGCTCACCGCGGGCTGGCTCATCCCGAGCGCGAGCGCGGCTGCGGAGAAGGACCCGCACCGGTCGATCTCGGACAGCACCTGCAGACGTCGCACGTCGAGCATAAGCAGTGATTATGACGCTTGCGGGAACATGCTTGTCGATGATGGTGCGGCGGTGGACCCTTCCCGGCCAAGCGAAGGGAAGGGGAAGAGGATGAACGAGCAAGAGCTGATGACGTTCGTGGGCAAAGGGGTCGGCGACGTCGCCGCGATGGTCAACGGGGCGTTGGTGGCGCTCGGCGACCGCCTCGGCCTGTACGTCGCGATGCGGGACGCCGGGCCGGTCACCGCCGAGGAGCTCGCGCGCCGCACGGACACCGCCGAGCGTTACGTCCGCGAGTGGCTGGCGGCCCAGGCGGCGAGCGGCTTCCTGCGCTACCTCGGCGACGGGCGGTACGTCCTGGCCGCCGAGCAGGCCGTGGTGCTGACCGACGAGACCAGCCCGGTCTGCCTGATCGGCGCGTTCCAGCTGGCGTCGGCGACCGTGCAGTCGACCGACCGGCTGGTCGAGGCGTTCCGCACGGGCGAGGGCATCGGTTGGGGCGAGCACCACAACGAGCTGTTCCCGGGCTGCGAGCGGTTCTTCGCCCCCGGCTACCGCAACCACCTCGTCACGACGTGGATCCCGGCGCTCGACGGGGCCGATTCCGCACTGCGCGCGGGGGCGGCCGTCGCCGACGTCGGCTGCGGGCACGGCGTGTCCACGCTGCTCATGGCCCAGGCTTACCCGACGGCCACGGTGACCGGGTACGACCCGCACCCGGACTCGGTCGTGACCGCGCGCAAACGCGCCGCCGAGGCGGGCCTCGCCGACCGGACCCGCTTCGAGGTCGCCGCCGCGACGGACTACCCGGGCCGCTACGACCTGATCACCTTCTGTGACAGCCTGCACGACATGGGCGACCCGGCGGCCGCCGCTCGCCACGCGCGCGCCGCGCTGCGACCGGGCGGTCGGGCCATGGTCGTCGAACCGATGGCGGGCGATCGGGTCGAGGAGAACCTCAACCCGGTCGGTGCGGCGTACTACGGCTTCTCCACGTTCCTGTGCACCCCGAACGCGCTCGCCCAGAGCACCACCGCGCTAGGAGCACAGGCGGGGGAGGCCCGGCTCCGCGACGTCCTGACCGACGCCGGGTTCAGCACGGTGCGACGGGTGGCCGAGACTCCGTTCAACATGGTGCTCGAAGCGCGGGCCTGACCGGAGGAGATCGGCATGCGGTTGGGCGTGCACCTGCCGGTGGCCGACTTGGGGGACGGGCTCCCCACGGCCGCCGCGCTGCGCGACTACGTGCGCGCCGCCCGGGACACGGGCTTCGACACCGTGGCGGGCAACGACCACCTGCGGTGGCGGCGCCCGTGGCTCGACGGGCTCGGCGCGCTCGCCGCCGTCGCGGCGGACGCGGGCGCGATGACGCTGGCGACGACGGTCGCGCTGCCCGTCGTGCGGCACCCGGCGGTGCTCGCGGCCGCGCTGACGGGCCTGGCCGCGTTGCACCCCGGACCGGTCGTCGCGGGCATCGGGCCCGGCTCCGGCCGCGCCGACTACGCCGCCGTCGACATCCCCTTCGCCCAGCGGTGGTCCCGGTTCGACGCGGCCGCCCGGGAGCTGCGCCTGCTGCTGGCCGGCACGGGCCTACCGCTGTGGTCCGCCAGTTGGGGATCACCCGCCCGCCTGCGCGCCCTCGCGGCCGACGCCGACGGCTGGATCGCGTCCGGCTACAACGCCCGCCCGTCGGCCTACGCGGCCGCCCGCGCCGCGCTCGACGGGCACCTGCTCGCCGCGGGCCGCGACCCGGCCGGGTTCCCGGACCTGATCGCCACCGTGTGGCTGCAGGTCACCGACAGCGCCGCCGAAGCCGACGCCGTCCTCCGTGACGTACTCGGCCCCGCGCTCGGCCGCGACCCGGCCGATCTCGTGCACCTGCCCGTCGGCCCGCCCGAGCACTGCGCCCGGGTGCTCGCGGACTACGCCGCGGCGGGCGCCCGACGGGTGCTGCTCTGGCCGTTGCGCGACGGCATCCGGCAGCTGCGCCGGTGCGCGGAGGAGGTCGCGCCGCACCTCCCGCGCTGATGACCACCGATGAGTCCGGCGGCCCGGACCGGTCTCCACGGGTATGACCTCGAGCCCACTGACCGAGCTGCTCGACCGGCACGTGCGGGCGGGAAAGCTCCCCGGCGCCGTGGCCGCCGTCGCGAACGGCCCCGACGACCTGGAGGTCGCCGTCGTCGGCGCCCGCGACGTCGACGGGCCGCCGATGACGCGCGACACGATCTTCCGCATCGCGTCGAACAGCAAGCCGATCACCGCCGCGGCGACGATGCTGCTGGTCGACGAGGGTCGGCTCGACCTGGACGACCCGGTCGAGCGCTGGCTCCCCGAGCTGGCCTCGCCGGTGGTGGTGCGCACACCGCAGGCGCCGGTCGACGACGTGGTGCCCGCGCGCCGGGCGATCACCGCGCGCGACCTGCTGACGTTCCGGAGCGGCCACGGGTTCGCCGCCGACTTCGCCCTGCCCGCGGTGGCGAAGCTGGTCGATGACCTGCACCAGGGGCCACCCGCGCCCCGCGACGTGGTCGCCCCGGACGACTGGATGCGGATCCTGTCCACCGTGCCGCTCCTGCACCACCCCGGCGATGCCTGGCTCTACAACACCGGCTCCGACATCCTCGGCGTGCTGGTCGCCCGCGTCGCGGGGCGCCCCTTCGCCGAGTTCCTGGCCGAACGGATCTTCGCCCCGTTCGGCATGCGCGACACCGGCTTCCACGTACCCGCGGCCGACCTCGACCGGTTCACGACGGCCTACCGGCTCGAAGAGGCCGAGCTCGTGGTCAACGACCCGCCCGACGGCCAGTGGACCACGGCGCCCGCGTTCGCCTCGGGTTCCGGCGGCCTCGTCTCCACCCTCGACGACCTCCTGGCCTTCCAGCAGATGCTGCTCGCGGGCGGCGCGGGCGTGCTCTCCCCGGAGGCGGTGGCGCTGATGACCACCGACCACCTGACGGCCGAGCAGCGCGCCGCGAGCACCTTCTTCCTCGACGGGCAGGGGTGGGGGTTCGGCGGCAGCGTCGACGTCGAGCGGACCGAGCCGTGGAACGTGCCCGGCCGCTACGGCTGGATCGGCGGCTTCGGCACGGCGGCGTACGTCGACCCCGTGGGGCACTCCACCACGGTGCTGCTGACCGCCGTCGGCCTGGAGAGCCCGGCGCCGCCCGTCGTCATGCGGGATTTCTGGGCCCACGCCGCCCAGCTCCGGACTTAGTCTTGGCGGATGCGCCGCACGCTGTACGAGACCGAGCACGAGGCGTTCCGGGAGTCGTTCCGCCGGTTCCTGCAGGCGGAGTTCGTCCCGCACCTCGACGAATGGGACACGGCGGGGATCGTCGCCCGCGAGTTCTACACCGCCGCGGGGAAGGCGGGCTTCCTCGCCATGGACGCGCCCGAGGAGTTCGGCGGCGGTGGTGTGCCCGACTTCCGCTTCAACGCCGTGATCATGGAAGAGGTCATGCGCACCGGCGCGGCGGGCGCGGGCCTCGGCATCACCCTGCACAACGACGTCTGCCTGCCCTACTTCCTCGAGTACACCACCGACGAGCAGAAGGCGCGCTGGCTGCCCGGCATCGCGTCGGGCGAGCTGATCACGGCGATCGCGATGACGGAGCCCGGCGCCGGGTCCGACCTCGCCGGGATCGCGACCACGGCCCGCCGCGACGGCGACGCCTACGTCGTCAACGGCGCGAAGACGTTCATCACCAACGGCATCAACGCCGACCTGGTGGTCACCGCGGTGAAGACCGACCCCACCGCGCGGCACGCCGGGATGTCGCTCCTCGTCCTCGAACGGGGGATGCCCGGCTTCACCCGCGGCCGCAACCTGGACAAGATCGGCCAGCACGCCCAGGACACCGCCGAGCTGGCGTTCACCGACGTGCGGGTGCCCGTCGAGAACCTGCTCGGCGACGAGGAGGGCCGCGGCTTCAAGCAGCTCGTCCTCAACCTGCCCCGCGAGCGGCTGTCGATCGCCCTCGGCGCGGTGGCCGCCGCCCGCATGGCGCTGGAGTGGACGCTCGCCTACGTGAAGGAGCGCAAGGCGTTCGGGAAGCCCATCGGGTCGTTCCAGAACTCCCGCTTCGTGCTGGCCGAGCTGGCCACCGAGGTCGACATCGCCCAGCGCTTCGTCGACGACTGCGTGCGCGCGTTCAACGTAGGCGAGCTCACGGCCGTGGACGCGGCCAAGGCCAAGTGGTGGTGCACCGAGCTGCAGGGCCGCGCGGTGGATCGCTGCCTGCAGCTGCACGGCGGGTACGGCTACATGAACGAGTACCCGATCGCCCGCGCCTTCGCCGACGCTCGCATCACCCGCATCTACGGCGGTGCCACCGAGATCATGAAGGAGGTCATCGGCCGCGACCTGGGCCTGTGACCGCGGGCGCCACCCCTCCGTTATGCCCGAATTCGCGGCCGTCCGCAGCGGGCTACACCACCGCGGTCTCGCCCCAGATGTCCTCCAGGTAGCGGTTGCTGGTGCGCAGGCCCGCGAGCCAGGCCTCCCCGTCGGCCGCGCCCGCCCCGGTCTTGGCGCGGAACACCGCCACCAGCGCGGCCCGCACGCCGGGCGCCATGGTCGAGGCGTTGCCGCACACGAAGACCACCGCGTCCTGCTGCATCGCCGCCCACACCTGGTCGGCCGACGCTTCGAGCGCGTGCTGGACGTAGCGGTGCGCGTAGCCCTTGACCCGCGAGAACGCCGGGATCAGCGTGGCCACGCCGTCGGTCTCGTAGGCCTTCAGCTCGTCGGCGTAGAGCAGGTCGTCCTCGGGGTCGCGGCAGCCGAGGAACAGCAGCGACGTCGCGATCGGCACGCCCCGGGCGCGCAGCGACTCCCGCTCCTGGAGGAAGCCGCGGAACGGCGCCATGCCGGTGCCCGCGCCGACCATGATCATCGGGACGTGCGGGTTCTCCGGCGGCCGGAAGGCGATGCTGGGCTGGCGCACGAAGGTGAACACCGTGCCGCCGTCGGGCACGCCCGCGAGGTGTCCCGAGCAGACGCCGCGGAACGTCGAGCCGTCGCCCGAGCGCGCCGGGCCTTCGAGCACGCCGACGGTGACCGCGACGTCCGCGCTCATCGTCGGCGACGAGGAGATCGAGTAGAAGCGGGGGCGCAGCGGGGGCATCCGGTCGAGGAACTCGGCGAAGGGCAGCGCGCACTCCGGGTGCTCCTCGAGCAGGTCGAGCAGCGTGCGCCGGGGCACCGCGATCCGCTCCCGGTACCGGGCCTTGGCCTCGTCGTCGGTGCCGGCCATGCCCGCGAGCTCGTCGCGGGCAGGCCCCTCGGGCATGTGGTCCGCCATCGCGGCCAGCCCCGCCCGGCTCGCGACGTCCTGCAGTTCGACGCAGCCCGCCAGCACGCCCAACAGCGGGTACGGCTCGCCGACCGGCAGGTGCGTCGGGCTGCCGCCGGACGTCGTGATCGTGACGTACTGGCCCGCGTCCAGCCCGAAGCGGGCGATCACCCGGTTGACCACCGCGGCGTCGTTGCGGGCCAACACCCCGAGGTGGTCGCCCGCGCCGTAGGTCGTGCCCGCGGGCAGCGCGATCTCGATGTGCCGCACCGAGCGGCCACCCGGCGTGCCCGCCCGGGCGGTGAGCTCGCGATTGACCCGCACCGTTGCGGCCTGGCCCCGGTAGGACTGCAGGATCGGGCTCGCCGTGCGGCGCTGCTCCAGCTCCACGGCCAGCCGCGGGCCGCCGCCCGCCGCCTCCGTCGACCCCGCGTCCAGCCCGAGCGCCGTACCCAGCGCGTCCCACAGGCCGCCGTACCAGGACTCGAACTGGGAGTCGAAGTCACCGCGCGCGTCGCCTTCACCCCGCGGGTACACCCGGGTCGCGCCGCGCGCCTCCAGCGCGGCGTCGATCCGCGTCGGCACCGCCTGGTAGGTCGCCGCCCAATCGCGGTTGCCGCAGCCGAACACCGTGTAGCGCACACCCGCCGCCGAGGTGGCGGGTTCGTCGATCCACGCGGCGAACTTCGCCGCGTTGTCCGGGGGCTGCCCGTTGTAGGAGGAGGTGACGACCACGACGGCGCCGTCACCGGGCAGCTCGCCGATCGCGTCGTCGAGCCCGGCGGTGCGGGCGGTGTAGCCGCGGTCGGAGGCGTCGCGGGCGATCCGGGAGGCGATCTCCTCCGACGCCCCCAGGTTCGACCCGAAGAGCACCAGGAGCGGGGTGCCGTGCCGGTCGGCGGGCGCCACCGCCAGGGCCGGGGTGCGCGGGTTGGTGGCCGCCGCCACCGCCCGCGGCGACGCCCCCCAGGTGCGGCCCGACCGCGGCTTGATCGTGATCGTCAGCCCGTCCGGCTTGAGGGTGAGCGACTCCTTGACCTTGAGCTGGTAGTTCGCGTGGTCGACGAACTCGAAGCGCTGCATGAGCATGGCGAGCACGAGCGTCGCCTCCTGCAGGGCGAACTGGCGCCCGATACAGGCCCGCTGGCCCGACCCGAACGGCCGGAACGCGTTGGGCGGGAAGGAGTCGCGGCGCTCCGGAGCGAAGTGGTCCGGGTTGAACTCCTCGGCGTCGTCACCCCAGATGTCCTTGAGCCGGTGCAGCATCGGGGTCAGCGCGATGATCGACTGACCGGGGGTGAACGGACCCCACCCGCCGACCGTCGTGGTCTCCCGGGCCTGGCGGGTGAACGCGGGCGCCGTGGGCCAGAGCCGCAGCGTCTCGTCGAGGATCTGCCGGATGTAGGCGAGCTGCTGCACCTGCGCGACGGTGGGCGGCACCGACGGGTCGGTGCCCAGCACCCGGTCGATCTCCTCGTGGGCGCGGGCGACGACCTCGGGGTGCTTCAGCAGGTAGGAGACCGTGAACGACAGCAGGCCGCTCGTGGTCTCGTGGCCCGCGACGAGGAACGTCACGCACTGGGCCACGATGTTGTGGTCGGGCAGCGAGTTGCCCTGCTTGTCCGTGCCGACCAGCATGTGCCCCAACAGGTCGTTGCCGGGTTCGCCGCTCGCCTTCCGCTCCTGCAAGATCGTGGCGACCGTGTCGTCCATGAGCTTGCTGTCGGCCAGCAGCTTCGCCTGCGCGCCGCGGCGCATCTTGATCGCGACGGGGAGCAGCCGCTGCCGGGCCTGGGTCTCGTGCAACGCACCCATCATCGCCTCGATGAAGGGGTGCTGGGTGTCGCGGTAGAACGAGTTGAACCGGTAGCTGAACCCGCACAGCGCGATCGTGTCGAGGGTCAGCCGCGTCATGTCGGCGGTGACGTCGATCGGCTCGTCGGGGTTCAGGCGCTCCCACTTGAGGCAGAGCTGCTCGGCGATGTCGACCATCGGGTCGAGGTAGCCCTTCATCGCCCAGGTGCTGAAGCTGGGCAACAGGATGTCGTGGGCGGACTTCCACAGCGGGTCGTCGGTGTCCGCGGTGAACAGCCCAGCGCTCTTGTGGGTCTTGCGGAACTCCCGCTGGGAGAGCCCGACGAGCTTGTCGAAGCGGGCGTCGTCGCAGAGGTCGTTCACCATCTCCAGGCCGTAGACGACGTAGATCGGCCCTCTGGGGGTGGTCATCTTGAAGATGGGTCCCCACTCGCGGCCGACCTTCATGAGGTCCTGGATCATCGTGGCCTGCTTGATCTCAAGCATGTTGCCGAGCAGTGGAACGCCCTTGGGGCCGGGGATGTCCTCCAGGGACTTCGCGGAAGTCATGACGGGGTCGCTCCTCCGAGGGTCGGACGGGTGGGGTCGGGAGTGCGGTGGGGGAGCGATCGGGGGGTGGCGGCGTACCGCAGCAGGAAGACCGAGACCAGCACGACCCAGGCCGGGAACACCAGGAACGCGACGGGGGTGTTGGTCACCGCGAGCAGCAGGAACGCGGCGAGCAGGTAGGCGATCACCGCGGCGGCGGTGGGGAGCACCTTGGCGGCGCGTAGGAGGGTGGTGGTGGTGAGGGCGAACATGCCCGCCCCGCGTACGGCGAAGATGAACACCAGCCCGTAGCCGAGGGCGGTGAGCCCCCGCGCGAGCGCGGGGTCCTCGGCCGGGGTATGTCCGAAGTAGACGCCGAACGCGACCGCGCCGACCGCGGCGGTGCCCGCGAACAGCAGTACCACGAAGATGACCCCGGCCAGCAGGTTGAGGCCGTGCGCCATCGTCGACGGCGCCGGGGTGAGGGTGTCGAGCGCGTTGCGGACCGCGGTCATGTGCCACAGGAACGCGATGCCCGCGAAGGGCACGAGGTAGAGCCCGATGGCGACGAAGAGCTGGTCGCCGCCGCCTGCGTAGAACGCCGCGTAAGTCGCGTCGGGGTCGGCGAGCTTCGGCGCCCGGTGCAACAACACCAGCGCGACCACGAACAGCACCGCGAAGACGAGCCCGCTGATCGCCGCGATGCGGGCCGCCGCCGCGCTCGCCGCGGTGTGCTCCGGGCCGTTCGCCGGGCCGTTCTCAGGGCCGTCCCCCGGGGCGGTCACGGGGTCCACCTCGACGGCCCGGCGACGCGGGCGGGATCGGCGGGCGGCTCGAGCTCCTCGAGGATCCGCAGCAGGTCGAGGGTGCCGGTGAACCGTTGGGTGCTACCGGACTCGGTGGTCACGATGCCCTCCAGGCGCCCGTCGGCGGTGCGGAGGAGCTCGACCGTCAGGTGCACAGCGCCTCCCCTCAGACGCTCCTCACACTGGCAGGGCGATCGCCGTCCCGATATGACAGGACCTTCCAGTCGACCTTCCAGTTGCCTGCTAACGGCGGGTGTCCCCCGACCGAGATCAACGTCGTGGACGCGAGCGCGCTGGGCTTCGCCCATCTCGGCAAGACCATCTCGGTGTCCGGCTCGGTGATCGCCTCGGGCCCGGCCCAGACGTGGTCGGTGCGCGGCATCCTCGTCGCCGTGACGCACCAGAACCCGATCCTCAGCGGGGGCCAGGGCTTCCTCACGATCCTGACCGTCGCGCTGAGCTGGGCGGACAACAACCTCTCGAACCTCGTGATCAGCCCGAGCGCCGAAGTGACGATCGACGACAACTGAGGTCGCTCTCAGCGTGTGCCATACCACACGGTTAATGAGCGGCGACTCGCACAAGGACGCGAGTAGCGTCGATTTCGTGCTCCTCGGGGGAGGAGACACGAACGGTGAACGACGCCGGGGATCCGGGGGGATCCGACGCCTGGCGTTGTGAAATTTTGGGGGGACAAGTGAATCTACAGTTGGCGACGGCTGTGCGGGGCGATCCCGCCGACAACGTCACCGAAAGTGTGATCGCCGCGCCGGTCGTGCCGGTCTTCGTGGATGCCTCGGGGCGGCGCCGCAAGCTCATGACCGGCGTCGGCTGGCTGGTCGCGCTCGCGTGCGTGACTTACCTCGCCGTCATCGGCGTGAGCTTGAGCGGCACCTCGGTCGGGCCGCTGCCCGAGCTGCCGAGCGTCGCGTCGCGGACGGTCGTGTTCGGTTCGGACGTGGCGGACCTGCCGCAGGGCGCGCTCGAGGCCGCCCCGCTGCCCGCACCCGCCGCGCCTGCGGCACCGGCCGCGGCCGTACCGAACTTCGGCAACGCCGCCAAGGTCGCCGCCGCGCGCGGCACCGCGGCCCCGGTGGCGCCCAAGATCGCGCCCAAGACGGCACAGAAGACGGCACCGAAGGTCGTGTCGTCGGCGAAGTCGCGGCCCGGCGCCGCGCTCTCCACCGATCGGACGCCCACGTCCGCGCGCACGGGAGGCGCTTCGCGATGACCCTGCGGCTGGTGCGGCACGACCACGCCGCCGCCAGCGCCCACCACCGTCGTCGAGTTCGCCCGAAGTTCCTGCTGATCGGTCTGGTCGTCGCCATGTTCTGCAGCGTTCTGCTGCTGAACGGGCTGGTCCGCTCGCAGATCGGGATCGACGCACGCGGCGCTGGCCTGGACGGCGACGACTCCGCGGTGCCCGCTTCGGTGGCCTCGGGCGGGCCGGTGATCGACTTGACCCACGGCCGCACGCAGAGCATCGCCCTGCCGTCGCGCACGGTGGCGTTGACCTTCGACGACGGCCCGGATCCGACGTGGACACCGCAGATCCTCGCGGTGCTCGCGAAGTACCACGTTCCCGGCACGTTCTTCGTCGTCGGGTCGTCGGTGGCCCGCGACCCGGACCTGGTGCGCCAGATCCGGGCGCAGGGCTCGGAGATCGGCATCCACACCTTCACCCACCCGGACCTGGCCGAGGTGTCGACGGACCGCGTCGACCGGGAGATGACCGAGACGCAGTACGCGTTGGCGGGCGCCACCGGCGAGCTGTCGTACCTCGTGCGACCGCCGTACTCCTCGGAGCCCGACGCGCTGGACGACCTCCGGTTCGACGTGATCTCCCGGCTGGGCCAGCAGGGGTACGTGACCGCGCTGGTGGACGTCGACACCGAGGACTGGCAGCAGCCCGGCGTCAACGCGATCGCGCACAACGCGGTGCCCGAAGACGGCCACGGCGCCGTGGTGCTCCTGCACGACGCGGGCGGTGACCGCAGCGAAACCGTGGCGGCGCTCGACAAGCTGATCCCCCAGATGCAGGCCGACGGGTACACGTTCACCACCGTCAGCGCGGGGGCGGGCCTGCCGCCCGCCAACTTCCCGGCCGGTCCGGTGGACCTCACGCTCGGGCGGATCATGCTGGTCGCGGTGGCCATCGCGAACCACATGGTGAGCGCGCTGGAGTGGAGCCTGCTGCTCGTCGGCGGGCTGGTGGTGCTGCGGACGCTGCTCGTGATGGGGGTCGCGCTGCGGCACGGCAGGCGCGTGCGGCGGGCCCGGCGCGCCGCATCGCAGACGAGCCCGCTGCGAAAACCGCCGTCGGGCCCGGTCACCGTGGTGGTGCCCGCCTACAACGAGCGGGAGACCATCGAGTCGACCGTGCGCTCGGTCGCCGCCTCGACCCACCCGGTCGACATCGTCGTCGTCGACGACGGGTCGACCGACGGCACCGCCGACCTCGTCGACGCCCTCGCACTGCCGAACGTGCGGGTGATCCGCCAGACCAACGCGGGCAAGGCGGCCGCGCTCAACGCGGGCATCGCCGCGGTCCGACACGACATCGTGGTGCTGATCGACGGTGACACCGTGTTCGAGCCGGGCACGGTGGGCGCGCTCGTCGCGCCGTTCGCCGACCCCACCGTCGGCGCGGTGGCGGGCAACGCGCGGGTCGCGAACCGCAAGGGTCTGCTCGCGCGGCTGCAGAACATCGAGTACGTCGTCGGGTTCAACATCGACCGGCGCGTGCAGGACATGTGGGGCGTCGTCACGACCGTCCCCGGTGCGGTCGGCGCCTACCGCACCCGTGCGCTGCGCGCCGTCGGCGGTATCAGCGCCGACACCCTCGCCGAGGACACCGACCTGGCGATCACGTTGGGCCGCGCGGGGTGGCGGGTGGTGTACGAACCCACCGCGCGCGCGTGGACCGAGGCGCCCGCGACGCTCGGGCAGCTGTGGCGGCAGCGCTACCGTTGGAGCTACGGGATCATGCAGTCGCTGTGGAAGCACCGGCACGCCGTGGTCGAAGGCGGGGCGTCCGGGCACATCGGGCGGGTCGGGCTCGGCCTCACCGCGCTGTTCCAGATCATCTTGCCGCTGTTGGCCCCGATGGTCGACATCTACCTGGTCTACGGGCTGATCTTCCTCGACCCGGTCGTCACGGCGATCACCTGGGGCGGCGTGCTGTTCGTGCAGCTGTTGCTCGGTGCGGTCGCGTTCCGGCTGGAGGGCGAGCGGATCCGGTCGTTGTGGCTCCTGCCCGCGCAGCAACTGGTGTACCGGCAGCTCATGTACGCGGTGCTGATCCAGTCCATCGCGACCGCGGCCGCGGGGGTCGCACTGCGCTGGCAGAAGATCCCCCGCATCGGCGACTTCAGCGGCGTGCCGACGACGAAGACCGCGTCATGATGAAGGCGCGCAACGCCTTCGCGGCCGTCGTCGGGCTCCTGGTGATCGGGCTCGCGGCGTGCGCGGGCCCGACACCGGCGGAGGCGGCACCGCTGCCGGTGCCCGCGCCCGCGGTCGCGCCGACCGCCCCGGCGCCGCAGGCGATCCGGCAACAGGTCGAGGTGACGTTCTACGCCGCCGCCGACAACGACCCGGCGGGCAGCGCCGAGATCGCCTACCCGAACTCGCGGCACACCTCGGCGGGCGGCACCGGCACCTACGCCGACCCGCTGTCGCTCGCCACCGACCCCCGCGAGATCCGCCCCGGCGTGATCGTCTACTACCCGACGATCCAGAAGTACTTCGTGATGGAAGACGACTGCGCCGAGTGCATCGACGACTGGTCCGCCGACCGGAAGCCGCACGTCGACCTCTGGATGTCCACGACCGCCGATCCCGCCGTGCAGAACTGCGAGGCCGCGCTCACGCCCGACGGCCTGGACACGATCATCGTCAACCCGCCCGCCGACCTGCCCGTCGACCCCAAGCCGCTCTACGCGGGCGGGAGGTGTTGGCCCAACACGTGAGGTTGGCCCGTCGCGGCCCGGGTACGCCGAGTATTCCGATCCAACGACGAGGAGGAGTGCCCGTGGGTGGCAACAAGATCGTGGTCTACAAGGAGCCGGGTGTCGTGGCGGTGGAGGACCACGACGCGCCGAAGCTCGAGGTACCCGCGGAGGTCGCCGACGCGATGGGGATGAGCCGCAAGGCCGACCACGGGGTGATCCTCCGCAACGTCTCCACCAACATCTGCGGCTCCGACCAGCACATGGTGCGCGGGCGCACCACGGCGCCACCCGGGCAGACGCTCGGCCACGAGATCACCGGGGAGATCGTCGAGAAGGGGAGCGACGTCCAGTTCCTCGAGGTCGGCGACATCTGCTCGGTGCCGTTCAACATCGCCTGCGGCCGCTGCCGCAACTGCCGCGAGGGGCAGACCGGCATCTGCACGAACGTCAACCCCGCACGGGCGGGATCGGCGTACGGCTACGTGGACATGGGCGGCTGGGCAGGCGGCCAGGCCGAGTACGTGATGGTGCCCTTCGCGGACTTCAACCTGCTCAAGTTCCCCGACCGCGACCAGGCCCTGGAGAAGATCCTGGACCTGACGATGCTGTCCGACATCTTCCCGACCGGCTACCACGGCGCCTACACCGCGGGCGTCACCACCGGATCCACGGTGTACGTGGCCGGGGCGGGGCCGGTGGGGCTCGCCGCGGCGTACTCGTCGTTGCTGCTCGGCGCGGCGGTGGTCATCGTCGGCGACCTCAACGCCGACCGGCTGGCGCAGGCCCGCTCGTTCGGCTGCGAGACCGTCGACATCTCGCAGGACGCGACGCTCGAAGACCAGATCGCGCAGATCCTGGGCAACAACGAGGTCGACTGCGCCGTGGACGCCGTCGGGTTCGAGGCGACCGGGCACGGCAAGGACGGCGGCGAGGCGCCTGCCGCGGTCCTCAACTCGATCATGTCGTTGACCCGCGCAGGCGGCAAGCTCGGCATCCCGGGCCTCTACGTCACGGGCGACCCGGGCGCCGCCGACGCCGACGCGCAGGAAGGCACCCTCAAGGTCCGGCTCGGGTTGGGGTGGGCCAAGAGCCACTCGTTCGCCACCGGCCAGTGCCCGGTGCTGAAGTACAACCGCGGGCTGATGATGAGCATCCTGCACGACAAGGCGCACATCGCCGACGCGGTGAACGCCACCGTGATCAGCCTCGACGACGCGCCGCGCGGCTACCAGGAGTTCGACCGGGGTGCGGCGAAGAAGTACGTCATCAACCCGAACGGGCTGATCCCGGCCGCCTGATCCGGGGCTACGCCACGAGCAGCGCGGTGCCCAGTGCCTCGCGGCCCGCGGGCGTGATCGCGGCGGCGACGCGCTCGCCGACCAGGCCCAGTGTGGCGGCGGCGATCAGGCCGGCGCGGACGAGCAGGTGCGCGGCGGCCTGGTCGCAGCAGCAGCGGCCGTCGAAGAACAGGTCGGGCTCGGTGCCCAGCTGCAGCTCCGCGCCGCCCGCCGCCACGGCACGCAGGATCGCCCGGTCGCGTCCGCTGAGGGTGCTCGTGGTGGTCATGGCGTTCTCCGGAGGTCGAGGGGGTCTGTGGTCTGCGTTACATCCAGTCTGTAGACCACAGCCCCTCCCCGGACTCATCGGCGCGACGAGGAACGTGTTCGGGGCGTGCAGGAAACCCTGACCGTCGGGTAAGGACTACGTGGCCGCGGCCTGCCGTCCGGCGCCGAAGTACGCGGCGACCGCCTCGGCGTCGGGCAGCTGGTCGGCATCGCAGAGCGAGCCGAAGCCCGCGTTCCAGAACGGCCCCTCCCGCTGCGTCCACGGCCCGACGTACGCGTAGGGCGTGGCGTGGCCGCCGTCGCCCGGGGAGATGCCGTAGTTGACCTCGTCGACCGCGATCCCGAGGTCGAAGTGCTCCGGCCACAGCACCGGCTCCTCGTCGGGCGCGAACGCCCGCAGCCCGGCGTCACCGCGGGCGAACCAGTCGACGAGCTCGGCCGCCGCGTCCGGGTCGACGGCGAGCGCCGCGCCCTCGGCGTGGTCGGCGTGGTCGGAGTAGATCGACGGCACGCCCGCCTCGATCCCCGCCGCCTTGCCGACGTCGGCGATCGTGCCGGTGAGCGGCACCCGCACGTCGGGGCCGACCAGCTCGCCGCCTTCGACCCGCCAGGGCCCTGCGACCTGCCCGAAGCCGCCCGGCGTGATCCGCAGCCGGATGGTGCCCTGCGCGCGGTGCTGGGGGCCCGCGAGCAGTTGCTCGGCGACCGCGTGCAGCGACCTGCGGGTCGCGCTCAACACCTGCTCGTCCACGTGTCCTCCTCGTGCATCCGTCTGTGATCGCCCTGCGCCATTCTTGCGAGCAGGACAAGGCCGCCGTCGATCAGGGCGCCTCGGTTGCAGTGGCGTGGCGAGCTGCGGGCGTTACGGTCGCGGCAGGCCGCCGGTGGCGACGAGCGCGCCGCCCGCGTCGCTGACCCGGATCGTGGCGACGTCGCCCGCGGGCCTGCTGATTCCCCACCAGCCGGTGCCGCCCGTCGCGTCGTAGGTCTCGGTCGCGGCCACCGAGCCGTCGGTGCGCAACAGCTCGCACGTCAACCGCCCGGGCCGGGGGACGTCCAGGTACACCGACAGGAAGTTCGGCCGCTCGCGGCTCACGATGATGTCGCCCACGTGCTGGGCCCCGTCCACCAGCGGGCTGGCCACCGCAGGCGGCCTGCCCGCGGACCCCGCTGCCCAACCGCCGCCGAACGCCGCGAGGACCACCGCCGCGGCCGCCGCGGCGCGGAGCCACCGGGCCGTCGCCACCGGCCGTCGCCTGCTCACGCCGAGCCGGTCCAGCACCCGCTGCTCGAAGCCGACGGGCGGCTCGGCGGCCGGGATGAGCGCCCGGAGCCGGTCGTGCACCGCGCCGAGCGCCGCCACGTGCCTGCTGCACGCGGGGCAGTCCTGGAGGTGGGCGAGCGCGGCGGCGCGCTCGTGGCCCGCCACCAGGCCGAGCGCGATCTCGGGAGCCAGCTCCCGGAACCGTTCGCACCCGGCGGAGTCCGACGCCGTCATGGCCGGTCCTCCTGTTCCTCGAGCGCCGCGGCCAGCCGCAGCATCGCCGCCCGGATCCGTGTCTTCGCGGTGCCCAGCGGGATCCCTTCGCTCTCGGCGACCTCGCGGGCCGTCAAGCCCCGGAACGCGGCGAGCACCAGCGCCCGGCCCTGCTCGACGGGCAGCGCCCGGATGGCCGCGCGCAGCTCGCCTGCGGACTCCGCCGCGATGGCCGAGTGCTCCGGGGTCTCACCTGTCAGCACGTCCTGCAGCTCCAGCGGGTCGACCGGGATCGCCCGGCGCGCGCGGGCCGCGTCCACCGCGAGGTTGTGGGTGATCGCGGTCAACCAGGTGCCCACCGCGCCGCGTCGCGGGTCGAAGAGGGCCGCGTGCCGCCACGCCCGCTCGAACGCCTGCTGCGCCACGTCTTCGGCCAGGGCCGGGTCGCCGAGCACGATCAGCGCGACGCCGAAGACCCGTGCCTGGAAACGGCGCACGAACGCCAGCGACAGCTCGGCGTCCCCCGCCGTGAGGCCCGCGAGCAGCAGGTCGTCGGACATCCGATCGACCTGCCGCCCACGCACCCGACCCCCCGGACGACTCAGACCTGCGGTCGCGCGTACGACCACGCCATGACGACCACCGAGCCCACCAACAGCAGCATGGCGAGCGGCACGTGCACCGACAGCAACCCGAACTCGCCGAACGCGGCCTGCGCGAAGCTCACGACGAAGACGGCAACGGCGATCCCGGTCGGCCACCACGACACCCGGCGGCGCCGCGCGAGCAGGAAGGCGGCCAGCGCCGTGAGCCCGGTGCAGATGTGCACCGCGAACGCGCCCCCGAAGTGCAGCGTCTCGGCGATGCGGCTGCGGGACAGGATCTCGCCCGCCGTCACCCCCTGCAGCACGATGACGACCACGGCTGCCGTCGCGGCGACGCGCAACGCCCGCAGCGCGCCGGGGCGGTCGGTGTCGGTGGCGGCGTGGGCGGGCGAGCGGGTCACCGGGCCTCCTCGATGGTCGGACACTGGTGGTACGACGGATCGCCGGTCGGAGATTTCCGACCGGCGATACCGTGACCTGTTCGTAATACGCGCGTCAGTGCCGACGTCAGTGGATGTGTGACCCTCCGTTGACGTCGTACGTCACGCCGGTGATGTAGCCGGACTCCGGGCGGCAGAGGTAGGTGATGAGGTCGGCGACGTCGGCCACCGTGCCGATGCGCCCGACCGGCGTGCCCGCGAGGAGCTGGTCCTTGCGGTCGCCCTCGAGCGCGCCGCCGGTGATGTCGGTGCCGATGAGCCCCGGCGCGACCGAGTTGACGGTGACGCCGTGCGGGCCTAGCTCGCGGGCCAGCGCGCGGGCGAACCCGAGCTGCGCGGCCTTGGCGGCGGAGTACGCGACCCCGCCGAAGACGCCGCCGCCGCGCTCGGCCGAGACCGACGACAGGAACACGATCCGGCCGAAGCCGCGCGCGGCGAGGCCGGGCGCCACCCGACGGGTGATGTTGTAGGCGCCGCGGACGTTGACGGCGAAGATCCGGTCCCACTCCGCGTCGGTGACGTCGAGGAAACGGGTGGGGGAGGTGATCCCCGCGTTGTTGACGAGCGCGCCGACCGGCGGAACGGACTGGTCGAGGGCGGCGAGCGCGGCCTCGACCGAGGCTTCGTCGGTGACGTCGCACGCGACGCCGACGGCCTGCACGCCGTGCTGCTCGGCGATCTCGTCCGCGACGTCCTTGGCCCCGGCCTCGTCGAGGTCGAGCACGGCGACGTTCCAGCCTGCGGCGGCGAGGGCGTGGGCGGTGGCGCGGCCGATGCCGCGCTTCGAGCCCGCGCCGGTGACGATGGCGGTCTGCATGGGTTGCTCCTAGAGCTCGGACTTGATGCGGGCGATGACGGCGTCGGTCGACAGGCCGTAGCGGTCGTGCAGGGTGGGCAGGGCGCCCGCGGCGAGGAACTCGTCGGGCAGGGCGATCGGCACGACGCGGGTGCCGGCACCGGCGAAGGCGAGCGTGCTGGCGACGGACTCGGCGAGCCCGCCGACCACGGTGTGGTTCTCGCAGGTCACGACGAGCCTGCCGGGTGCGGCGGCGCGCAGGATCGCCTCGCGGTCCAGCGGCTTGATCGTCGGCACGTGCAGCACGGCCACATCGACGTGGTCGGCCTCCATCCTCGCGGCGGCCTGCAGCGCCCGCATGGTCATCAGCCCCGTGGAGATGATCACGACGTCGCGGCCGGTGCGCAGTTCGGCGGCTTTGCCGAGCTCGAACCGGTAGTCGAACTCGTCGAGCACCGCGGGCACGTTGCCGCGGAGCAGCCGCAGGTAGGTCGGGCCCGCGTGCGCCGCGAGCTGCGGGACGGCCTGCTCGATGTCGACCGCGTCGCAGGGGTCGACGATGGTCAGGCCGGGGCAGGCGCGCAGGATCGCGAGGTCCTCCGTGGCCTGGTGGCTGGGCCCGTAACCGGTGGTCAGGCCGGGCAGGGCGCCGACGACGTTGACGTTCAGGCCGGGCTCGGCGATGTCCAGGCACAGGAAGTCGTAGGCCCGACGGGTGGCGAACACCGAGTAGGTGGACGCGAAGGGCACCAGGCCGACCTCGGCGAGGCCCGCCGCGGCGCCGAGCATGGCCTGCTCGGCCATGCCCATCTGGAAGAACCGCTGCGGGTGGGCGTCGCGGAAGACGTGCATGTCGGTGTACTTGGCCAGGTCGGCGGAGAGCCCGACGATCTCCGGGCGCTCCTCTGCCAGGCGGGCCAGCGCGTGGCCGAACGGGGCGCTGGTGGTGCGCTGGCCGGGGTCGGCGAACGACGCGATCATCGCCGAGGTCTTGAGGCGTGCGGTGGTCGGTGTGGTGCTCATCGGGCTTCCTCCAGCTGGTTGCGGGCGATGGCCCACTCGTCTTCGGCGACGCGCATGAAGTGCGCCTTCTCCCGGGTCTCCAGCAGCGGCACGCCCTTGCCGATGCGGGTGTCGCAGATCAGCACCCCGGGTGAGCCGCGGTGCTCGCGCAGCTCGTCGAACGCGGCGACCAGCGCGGCCACGTCGTTGCCGTCGACGCGCAGGGCGTGCCAGCCGAACGCGCGCCACTTGTCGGTGACGGGCTCGGTGCGCAGCACTCCGGCGGTGGGCCCGTCGGCCTGCAGCGCGTTGACGTCGACGATCGCGGTCAGGTTGTCCAGCCCGTGGTGAGCGGCCTGCAGCGCGGCTTCCCAGGTGGAGCCCTCGTCGAGCTCGCCGTCGGAGAGCAGGTTGTAGACGCGGGCCGGGTTGCCCTGGTGGCGAAGGCCCAGCGCCATCCCGGTGGCGACGGCCAGGCCGTGGCCCAGCGAGCCGCCGGAGATCTCCATGCCCGGCGTGTAGGAGGCCATGCCCGACATGGGCAGCCGGGAGCCGTCCGAGCCGTAGGTCGACAGCTCGTCGACCGGGATCGTCCCGGCCTCGGCCAGCGCGGCGTACAGCGCGATGGCGTAGTGGCCGATCGAGAGCAGGAACCGGTCGCGGTCGGGCCAGTGCGGGTCTTCGGGCTTGTGGCGGAGCTGGTCGGTGTAGGCGACGGCGAGCACGTCGGCGACGCCGAGCGCCTGACCGATGTAGCCCTGGCCCTGCACCTCGCCCATGTGCAGCGCGTTCAGTCGGATGCGGTGGGCGGCCGCGCGGATCTGGTCGATGCGGGTGCTCATGCGTTTTCCTTCTGGTCGGTCGACGGCAGGGCGAGGGTGGCTTCGAGGGCGGCGACCTCGGCGCGCTCCGCCTTGCCCCACGTCTCGCGGGTCATGAGGGCGGCGATCAGGCCCAGGAGGCCGTAGCCGGAGAACAGCAGGGCCGGGCCGATCCAGCCGGTGGCCGCGAACAGCGCGGTGGCGACGAGCGGGGTGAAGCCGGAGACGACGGCGGAGAGCTGGTAGGCCAGCGAGGCGCCGGTGGTGCGGGTCTTCGCGGCGAAGAGCTCCGAGAACCATGCGCCCTGCACTCCCGCGAGGGAGTTCTGGCAGATCGTGTAGCTCACGATGAACGCGATGATGATCGCGATCGCGGTGCCGGTGTTGACCACGAGGAACAGCGGCACACCCCAGACGACGGTGATCGCGGTACCGAGCAGGTAGACCGGGCGGCGGCCGATGCGGTCGGTCAGCGCGCCCCAGTAGGTGGTGGCGAGGATGCCGAGGGCCGCCGCGATCATCAGCGCGGTCAGCGTGGTGGAGCGGTCGGCGAGCTTCTGGCTGGAGAGGTAGGACAGGATGAAGGTGACCGACACGGCGTAGCCCGCGGTCTCGGCGATGCGCAGGCAGAACGCGCGCAGGATGTTGCGCCAGTCGTCGCGCAGCACCTCGACCAGTGGGTTCTTCGAGAGGTCGCCCTCTTCCTTCAGCTCCTCGAACTCCGGCGACTCCTCGATCTTGAGCCGGATGAGGATGCCGACGACGATCAGCACCGCCGAGAGCAGGAACGGCACCCGCCACGCCCACTGGTCGCCCAGCGGCACGCTCACCAGGAACGCGAGGTTGGCCAGCAGGAGCCCGACGGGGAAGCCCGCCTGCGTGATGCCGGTGTAGAGGCCCTTCTTCTTCCAGGGCGCGTGCTCGAAGCACATCAGGATCGCGCCGCCCCACTCGGCGCCGAACGCGAGGCCCTGTACGACGCGGACCGCCACGAGCAGGATCCCGGCCCAGACGCCGACCTGCTGGTAGGTGGGCAGGCAGCCGATCAGCACGGTCGCGATGCCCATGAGCAGCAGCGAGCCGACGAGGACGGGCTTGCGGCCGATCCGGTCGCCGAGGTAGCCGCCGATGATGCCGCCCAGCGGCCGCACGGCGAAGCCGATGCCCAGCGTGGCGAACGACAGCAGCGTGCCCGAGAGCGGGTCGGTGGCCGGGAAGAAGACGTGGTTGAAATACAGCGCGGCGGCGGTACCGAAGCCGATGAAGTCGTAGGTCTCGATGGTGGCGCCGATCGAGCAGCCGATGGCGACCTTCTTCTTCTCCGGCGTGCCCTCGATGGGGTGCCAGTTGGCGACCTCGGCGAGGTGCGGGTCCCGCGGCGGCGGCGGTGGCTGTGCGGTCATGGTGATCTCCGATGATCTGCTGTCTGCCTTCAGTTGACTGTTAACAGTCGAACTGTTGGCGAGAATGGTGCGGAGGAGACCAGGGTTGTGTCAACAGTGGGCGGCGCGTGCCACCCGGATGGCGCAGGGGAGCGTCAGGCGTCGGGGGCGTACTGGCGCGCCGCGGCGGCCATGTGCTCCTCGACGACGGTGACCGCCGCCGCGGCGTCGCCGCCCGCGATGGCCTCGACGATCGGCGCATGCCGATCGCGCGCCATCATCGTGGGCGCCTCGCGGACCGCCTCGCCGTTCATGATCGTGACCCGGATCCGGCCCTCGAGGTGGCGCCAGGACGCCACCAGCATGGAGTTGCCCGACAGCTGGCACAGCAGGAGGTGGAAGCCCAGGTCGGCCTCCAGGTTCTCGGCGAAGTCGCCCGGTGTGTCGGGGAGCTTGGCCAGCGCCGTGCGCAGGGTGGCGACCGCGGTGTCGTGCTGCGGCGAGGCGATGATCTCCGTGACGGCCAGGCCCTCCAGCGCCGCGCGCACGCGGAACAGCTCCCGTACCTCTCGGGGCGACACCGTGTTCACTCGCAGCATGCCGCGGTTGCCCGCGGTGACCAGGCCCTCCTGCTGCAGGTGCCGCAGGGCCTCGCGGACCGTGCCGCGGCTGACCCCCAGGTGCGACGCCAGCTCCACCTCGCCGAGGTGGTCACCGGGCCGGTAGCGGCCCGACGTGATCGCCGCGCGGAGCGACTGCAAGGCCCGCTCCCGCAGCGTGCTGCGATCGAGGCTGGGCAACGGCTCTGCGCTCACGAGGCCGAGGATATACCCTTGATGTCAACAGTCGCCGACTGGCTGTCGACACCTGAATGCTCTTGTCCCGGGTAGCTACGATCACAGCGTGACGGTTGGTGGGCGGCGACGGTCCACGGCACTCCTGCTCACCGTCGCGGCGGTGCTGCTCGCGGCCTGCGGCACGAGCGCTCCGAGCGGTGGGTCGACGCCCGCTCCGCCGCACACCGACCTGCCTGCGCCGCGCGCCGACGCCATCACGTTCTACCTGTCGCTGCCGGGGCCGCCCGGCAACTCGCTGACGGGCGCGCTCGCGGATGCGGCGTTCGCGGCGTCCACCCCGGGCAACCCGCAGTACCGGCACTTCTCGAACCTCGCCGACGTCGCCGCCCGCTTCGGCGCGTCCGACGCGCAGATCGACGCCGCGGACAAGGTGATCCGGGATGCGGGGCTGGAGTTCGCCGCCGACCCGACCCGGCTCTTCGCCCGCGTCTCCGGCACCGCCGAGCGGTGGGCGGCCGCGCTGGAGCAGCCGCTGCAGACGCAGGCCGCCACCACGGATTCGCCGTTCACCGCCTACGGGCTGCCGCAGACGCTGCCGCCCACCCTCACCCCGGCGGGCTCGGCGTTCCTGCTGCCCGTCACGTTGGTGCACGATCCCAAGGTGGAAGGCCCCCGCAGGCCGCGCGCGACCGGTCAGGAGTTCGCCCTGCCCGGGCAGAGCGCGCGCCCGCCGTGGCCGGTGAACGGAGGCACCCCGCTGCAGGCGTCGTGCTCCACCCCGATCTTGACCAACCGGCAGGTCTACACGCCCCAGCAGGTGCACACCGCCTACGGCATCCCCGCGGGGTCGACGGCGAGCCCGACCATCACGATCCTCGACCTCGGCGGCGGTTGGCTCGCCGACGACCTCAAGCTCGCGGGCGAATGCTTCGGGTACACCCCGCCGAAGGTCGAACAGGCCCAGGGTGACGGGGTCGCGGCGGCGATCGGCAACGCCGACGGCGAGACCTCGCTGGACCTGCAGACGGTCGCCGCGGTCGCCCCGGCCGCGAAGCTCCGGCTGGTGCAGACCACCGCGGGCGGCGGCGCGCTGCTGGACGCCTACAGCCGAGCGATTGGCGACAAGGCGGGCCCGCCCGACGTGACGACCTTGTCCTACGGCGGCTGCGCCATCGCGGAGGCGCAGGCCAGCCCGCAGTTCCTGGAGACGATCAACAACGTGCTCGCGATGAGCGCGCTCGTCGGCACGTCGTCGTTCGTGGCGGCGGGCGACTCGGGCTCGACGACGTGCGAACGCGGCTCGGGTGTTGCGGGGCCGTCGCAGTCGTTCCCCGCGGTGTCCGCGTTCGTGACGGCCGTCGGCGGCACCCGGCTCGCGCTCGGCGGGGGCAACGCGCGCACCGGCGAGACCGTCTGGAACGACACCCCGTACGGGCAGGAGGCCGCGGGAGGCGGTGGCGTGAGCAAGCTCGTGCCCCGTCCGCCGTACCAGGCGTCGTCGGCGACGATGCGCTCGATCCCCGACGTCAGCGCGCTGGCCGACATCACGCCGGGGTGGCCGGTCGTCACCGACGGGTCGCTGCAGACCGTCGGCGGCACGAGCGGGTCGTCGCCCCTCACCGCCGCGGCGTCGGCGCTCGTCGCGGGCACGGAACGGGCGGCGGGCCGCCCGCCGCTGGGGCTGGTCAACGGCTGGTTCTACGCCGCGGCCGCGCAGCCGGGGGCGTTCTTCGACGTCGTGCAGGGCGAGAACGACCTCGACAAGGTCGGCTGCTGCACCGCGGGCCCCGGCTACGACACCGCCAGCGGCATCGGCGTCCCCAACTGGGCCACGCTGCCCGGCACCCTCCCCGCCCCTGCCTGATCGCGTCGAGCCGCACACCACGCAGGCCGCGACCGGCATGGTGTGCGGCTCGTGCGGATCACCGGTCGTCGAGCAACGGTTGTCGCGGGTTCCACTTCGGGCCGCCCGCGGCGTCGCGGCGGCGTCGCGCGATGCCGGACAGCGCTTCGAGCACTACCCGGTTGGCCAGCGCCGAGGTGATCTCGGCGTGGTCGTAGGGCGGGGCCACCTCCACCACGTCGACACCCGCCACCGGCAGCTCGTAGGCGATGCGGCGCACCGCGTCCAGCAGTTGGCGGGCGGTGAGGCCGCCGGGCTCCGGGGTGCCGGTGCCGGGGGCGTGGCCGGGGTCGCAGACGTCGATGTCGACGGAGAGGAACACGCCGTCGCACGCGTCGGTGGCGATGCCGAACGCCTCCGTGAGGCACTCGTCGAGGCCGCGGGCGACGATCTCGGTCATCTCGTAGGACCGCATCCCCTGCTCGGCCATCCAGGCCAGGGTCTCCGGGCCCGGCCAGTAGCCGCGCAAGCCCATCTGCAGGAACCGGTCGCCCCGCACCGCGCCGGACTCGATCAGCCGCCGCATCGGCTGCCCGTGCCCGACCAACGAGCCGAACTCGACGTCGCCGGTGTCGGCGTGCGCGTCGAAGTGGATCATCGAGACGCGGCCCTGCCCGACGTGCTGGGCCACGCCCGCCGCGTCCGGCCACGCGATCGTGTGGTCACCCCCGATGATCAGCGGGAGGGCGCCCGTCACCGCCACCGCCGCCACCGCGGCCTGCAGGTCGCGCACCGAGCGCTCGGCGTCGCCGGAGTACATCTCGACGTCACCCGCGTCGTAGACGGTCAGGTCACCGGAGAGCCCGTCGACGCGCAGCGCCAGCGACGGGCGCGACCCGTCGTGGGGCAGGTAGCAGGTCTGGCGCACGTACTGCGGCCCGAACCGCGCGCCGGACCGGTAGGAGGTGCCGCCGTCGAACGGGGCGCCGAGGATCACCACGTCGGCGTCGGCGTACGTCGCGGGCTCGTCCCAGGTGCAGCGGGGCACGCCGAGGAAGGTGATGTCGGGGCCGAACTGGGGGCCGTAGCGCGCCACGTCACTCGCCCACGTAGGACATGACGTGCTTGACCCGCGTGTACTCCTCCAGCGAGTACGCCGACAGGTCCTTGCCGTAGCCCGACTGCTTGAACCCGCCGTGCGGCATCTCGGCCACCAGCGGGATGTGGCAGTTGATCCACACGCAGCCCGCGTCGATCGCCGCGGACATACGCAGCGCCGTGCCGTGGTCGCGGGTCCAGACGCTGCTGGCGAGCCCGTAGTCGGTGTCGTTGGCCAGGCGCACCGCGTCGGCCTCGTCGGTGAACGACTGCACGGTGATGACCGGGCCGAAGATCTCGGTGCGGATGAGCTCGTCGTCGGCGCGCAGGCCGTTGACCAGGGTGGGGGTGTAGAAGTAGCCGCCCCCGCCCACCTGGTCGCCGCCCGCGACCACCTGGGCGTGCGACGGCGTGCGCTCGACGAGGCCCGCGACGTGCGCGAGCTGGGTCGGGTTGTTCACCGGCGGGATGTAGAGCGCCTCGCCGTCGGGCACCTCGTCGCGCGAGAGCTCGACGCTCGCGGCCTGCTCGGCGAGCGCGGCGACGAGGTCGTCGCGGACGCGCTCGTGGGCGATCACGCGGGTGGCGGCCGTGCAGTCCTGGCCCGCGTTGAAGTAGCCCGCCACCGCGATGCCCTCGGCCGCGGCGGCGATGTCGGCGTCCTCGAACACCACGACGGGCGCTTTGCCGCCCAGTTCGAGGTGGGTGCGTTTGACGGTCGCGGCCGCCGCCTGCGCCACCGCTTTGCCCGCGCGGGTGCTGCCGGTGATCGAGACCATCGCGGGCGTGGGGTGGGCGGTGAGCGCGGCGCCGGTGGCCCGGTCGCCGCAGACCACGTTGAACACGCCGGGCGGCAGCAGGTCGGCGAACAGCTCCGCCATCAGCACCGCGCTGGCCGGCGTGGTGTCCGACGGCTTGAGCACGATCGTGTTGCCCGCCGCGAGTGCCGGGGCGAACTTCCAGACCGCCATCATCATCGGGTAGTTCCACGGCGCCACCGACCCGACCACACCGACCGGCTCCCGGCGGATCGAGGACTGGAACCCGCGCATGTACTCGGCGCTGGCCTTGCCCTCCAGCACGCGCGCGGCGCCCGCGAAGAACCGGATCTGGTCGACCATCGGCGGGATCTCTTCGCTGGTGGTCAGCCCGATCGGCTTGCCGGTGTTCTGGGCTTCGGCCGCGACGAGCCGCTCGCCGTTCTGCTCGATCGCGTCGGCCATCGCCAGCAGCGCGGCCTGCCGCTCGCCCGGGGTGGTGCGCCCCCACTCCCCGAACGCCCGCGCGGCCGCGGCGAACGCGGCGTCCACGTCCGGGGCGGTCGAGAGCGGTGCGGCAGCGTAGACCGCGCCGGTGGCCGGGTTCACGACGTCGGTGTAGCCGCCCTCGGCCGGCGGGACGAACGCGCCGTCGACGAAGTTCGCGAGTGTCTGCTTGTCGGCCATCGAGGCTCCTCAGGGTGCGACGTCGAGCGACGGGTTGTGGTCGAAGAACCCGGTGGGCTTGAGCCAGAACGACACGGTGTCGGCGGGCATGATCGGCCAGTCCTCGACGCGCGGGACGTGGTGGATGCCGAACGTGTACCAGAGCACGACGTCGGTGTTGTCGATCGAGCGCCCGGCCGCCGTCCACACCGGAAGGCCCTCGTCCTCGGCGCTCTGGTTCACGAACTCGCCGCACGGCCAGCGCTCCTCGCGGGCGTACGGGGTGACCCACAGCGTGTGCTCCAGCACCCGGGCGCGGCGCAGCACGGGCGAGCTCGGGTCGAGCATCGGCGGCACCGCGGCGCTCGGCACCAGCTTGTAGGCCACCGGCGTGCCCACCTTGTTGCGCACGTTCGGGTTGGTGACCTTCCACGCGCGCTGGGTGGACCAGTCGAAGTCGAAGCCGCCCTCGGTGCCGAGCGGCAGCGAACGCTGGGCGAGCGCGAGCCCGTGCGGGTTGTCCGGGCCGATGGGCAGCTGCTCGGTCTCGGACATGACGACGGTGTTGTCCGGCCCGTCGACCTCCATGTCGAGCCGGACGGTGAGGAAGTGCTGGTGGATCGGCGCGTAGGTCTGCGTGTCGACGACCGTGCCGTACGGCGGCGGGTCGTCGCCCTCGAACGGCGTGGTGACCATGATGCCGGTGGCGCGCACCTCGCACTCGATGTTGCCGTCCTGGTAGAAGCGCCAGTAGACGAGGTACTCGTAGTTGGCCACCGTGACGTGGAAGGACACGACGAGCCTGCGCATGCGGCGCACCTCGGCGCCCGCCCGCTCGTCCACGTGCTTCCAGAGGACGGCGTTGTCCTCCTCGTGGATGCAGATCGCGTTGCGGACCGTCTGCGGCTCGCCCGCCGAGTCGTGCAGCACGGCGTCGAGGTAGCGGATCTCGCCGAGGCAGTCGCAGCCCAGCGCGAGCGACGTCGTCATGAAGCCGAGGCCCCACTCGCCGATGTCGTAGGCGGTGCGGCGCACGTGGTCGGGCGTCGGGTCGCGGTAGGGCACCACCATCTCGGCGAACGAGATGCGGTGCGCGATCGACCGGCCGCCGTAGGAGACGCGGTGCAGGACCAGGCCCTCGCGGTAGCCGAAGCCCAGCCGCAGGCGCCAGCCCTGCCACGACAGCGCGTTGCCGTCGAGGCGGAACGAGACGCCGTCGGGCTGCCGGATCTCCAGGGGCTTGAGGTCGACGCGCTGCTGCAGGCCCGGCACGTGCTGGGGCACGTACTCGCCCTGCACCTCGGGGAACCCGGCCGACGGGGTGTCCTCGACCTCCAGCAGCTCCATCGTGTTGAGGTCGACCACGAGCTTCAGCCCGCTCACCGGGTGCGCGTAGGGGTTGGAGTCGTGGGAGTCGCGCAGCCAGATGTCGCACCACCCGATGCGGCGGCCCGTGTAGGCGGTGGGGATGAGGTGGGCGCCGTAGGTCCAGACGTCGACGAGCACGAGATCGGGATCGGTGATCCCGCGCTTGGCGAGTGCCGCGAGGACGTCGGGGTGGCGGCGCATGGCCGCGTCGCAGTCGTGCCATTCGTCGACGGTGGCGTTGGGCTGCTTGCCCGGCTGGGCGTCCCAGGACAGGAGCGCGTCGTCGGTGAGCGAGAGCAGGCCGACGTAGGCGGTGCCGTCGTCGGTGTTCCAGGCGACGACGCGGGCCTCCCGCTCGATCGGGTCGCCGGGCCGGAACGCGCGCACCACGTCCTTGGTCGGCTCCCGGAGCTCGACCGACGCGATGCGCCAATGGGGGCGCGCGACGTCCTTCTCACGCCGGAGGAGCTGCGCCACCGCGCGGAACTCGTCGGCGGACAGCGGGTCGAGCGGGTGGTCGCTCACGGGAGGCCTTTCTCCGGGGCGGTTGGCGCGTTGGCGGCTGCCGACAGTCTGTGGATCAGCGGCGTCGGTGCGCAATGTCACCCGACGAAGGGCGGTTACCTGCGCACGCGCACGGGGTAGCCGAACAGCGGAACAAGCCGGAGGGAGCTGCCGTGCCGAGCGAGCACCAGCAGGCCGAGGAGATGCGTGACGACGTCCCGTCGACGATCGCCCGCTCCGACGACAAGGCCGTGCGCACGTACAAGAAGACCCTGGAGTCCGCCGAGGACAGCTACGGCCCGGGTGAGCGCGCCCACCGCGCCGCGTTCAGCGCGCTGAAGCACACCCACGAGAAGGTCGGCGACCACTGGGAGCCCAAGGAGGAGCCCGGCCCGTCGGACGCGCAGGCCGCGCAGAAGGGCGCCGACTCGCTGAAGCGCCCGAAGGAGACGGCCGACGGGGTCGACACCCGCGCGACCAAGGCCCACCTGCTCGAAGTGGCGAAGAAGCTCGGCGTCAGCGGCCGGAGCCGGATGCGCAAGGACGAGCTCGTCGAGGCGATCCGCAAGGCCAACGCGCGGGCCACCCGCAAGGCGCGTTCGTGATGGCAGGCGAGCAGGTGGACACCGCGGTCTTCGACGTGGACGGCACCCTCGTCGACACCAACTACCAGCACGCGCTGTCCTGGTACCGGGCGTTCCGCCGGTTCGACATCGTGCTGCCGGTCTGGCGGCTGCACCGGGCCATCGGCATGGGCGGCGACAACCTCGTCGCGCACGTCGCGGGCCAGGACGTCGAGGACCGGCTCGGCGAGGAGCTGCGCAGCGGCTGGGAGGAGGAGTTCAACCGGCTCGTGCCCGAGGTGAGCGCGTTCGCGGGCGCCCACGAGCTGCTCGCCGAGGTCAAGTCCCGCGGGCTCAAGCTGGTGCTGGCGAGCTCCGGGAAGAGCGAGCACACCCGGCATTTCCTCGACCTGCTCGACGGCAAAGACATCGCCGACGCCTGGACGACGTCGGATGACGTCGAGGCGAGCAAGCCCGCCCCCGACCTCGTCAGCGTCGCGCTGGAGAAGGTGGGCGGCACCCGGGGCGTCATGATCGGTGACTCGGTCTGGGACGCGATCTCCGCCCGCGAGGTGGGTGTGCCGACGATCGCGGTCCGCACCGGCGGCTTCTCGACCGACGAGCTCCGCGACGCGGGCGCCGAGTGGGTGTTCGACTCCCTCGAAGAGCTGCGCGACGACATCGAGAAGACACCGCTCGGGCGAACGAGCGGCGCCTGACCGGGCATCCCCCCTCGACCCGCCCGGTTGGATCGTGGCGCACCGGGTAGGTGTCCCTTGACGAAGGGAGTTCAGATGTTCGAGAAGGTGCGCGAGGCCCTCGGCCGTCCGGCGACGGCGGAGGACGACGTGGAGCCCGACCCCGGCGTCGCCCGCACCCGGGAGACCGGCGGCGGGTCCGGCGACAGCGGGGACCAGGCGACGACCACCGGCACCGGGACGAGCGAGGAGTTCGTCGGTCGGGTGTCGGGGCAGGACGAGGGTGACGTCGGGGAGAGCGGCGCCGAGGCGCGGGCAGGCAGCGGCTGACCGACCGCGGCTGACCGACTGCGGCTGACCGACCGCGGCTGATCGGCGCGGCTGATCGGCGCGGCAGACCGGCGCGGCAGACCGGCGCGGCAGACCGGCAGTGGCACAAAGGCAGCGGCACAACAGGCAGCGGCACAACAGGCAGCGGCACAACAGGCAGCGGCACGAGGAGCGGGCGTGGGCGGCAGGGAACTCGGCAAGGGCGTCCTCGGCGGAGCGGCCGCAGGCGCCGTGGGCACGACCGCGCTCGAGCTCGTGAGCGGGGTCGACGCCGTCGTGCGGGGCAGGCCGTCCCGCGACGCGCCCGCGCGGCTCGTCGAGGCGGTGCTGTCGGCGGCCGCGCTCGGCGCGGCGAGCGGCGCCCGCAGCACGGCCGGGATCGCGGCGCTGGCTTTCACGTCGAGCCCCGACGACAACGGCCGGATCGCGAGCAAGCTGGGTTCCCGTGCGGGCAGGATCGGCGCGGCCGTGTCGGCCGGGGGCGAACTGGTCGCGGACAAGCTCCCCGCCACCCCCGCCCGCACCGGCCCGCCCGGCCTCGCGGCCCGCGTGGTGCTCGGCGGGATCGCGGCCGCGGGCGTGGCAGCCCGCAAGGGCGAGGGTCCTGGTGTGCCCGTGCTGGTCGCGGTCGGCACCGCCGTCGCCGCGGCGTTCCTCGGCGAGCGGCTACGGGGGGTCGTAGCGGGTCGGCTCGGGTCCGACCTGCCGGGTGCGTTCAGCGAGGACGTCCTCGCCGCGCTGCTGGCCCTCTGGGGTGCGCGCCGCCGCTAACACGGCGCCGATGGCCCCGCTAGCGGGTGAGGTCGTCCAGCTCGTGGGTGCGCACGGCGGCGTCGTCGTCACGGCGGGCCAGGCCGCCCAGCGGGCGCAGCCGGTCGCGAAGGCGGTGCCCCGGCACCCTGCGGTCCCCGTCGTCGTGGTGCGGCAGGAGCCGGTTGACCAGCGAGACCAGCCGCAACGACGTGCAGGGCGCGATCGCGTGCGCCCGCGAACCCAGCTTGGCCAGCGGCGTCAGGATGATCTCCGGGCGCCTGCGGAGGGTGGCGTGCACCAGCCGCCGCGCCGCCCGTTCAGCGTCCATCGACACGAGGGGCAAGTTGGCGGCTGCGGTGAACCACCGGCTCTCCGCCGCGCCGTCCCCGCTGAACAGCGCGTTGCGGGGGGAGCCGGTGCGCATCAGGCCCGGCACGCCCACCGTCACCGAGACGCCTTCGCGGATCATCTCGACCCGCAGACCCTCGGCGAACCCGACCGCGGCGTGCTTGGCGGCGGTGTAGGGGAGCAGGTGCGGCGCCGGGAGCTTGCCGCCGACCGAGGTCACCGCGAGCACGTTGCCCCGGCTCCGCCGCAGCAGCGGCATCGCCGCGGTGCTGACGTGCAGCGCGCCCCAGAACATCACGTCCATCGCCTCGGCGTAGTCGGCCTCCGACATGACGGCGGCCGGGCCGACCTGGATCACCCCCGCGTTGAGCACGAGGACGTCGAGCCTGCCGAACCGGCGCTCGGCCTCAGCCACGACCGATCGCGCCTCGTCCGGCTTGCCGACGTCGGCCGCCACCGTCGCGACCTGGACGCCCGTGCCCGCGAGGTCGGTCTCGGCGGCCCGCAGGCCGTCCGCGGAGCGCGCGCAGAGCACCAGGTCGTACCCGTGCCGGGCCAGCTCGCGGGCGATCAGGAAGCCGAGCCCGCGGCTGCCCCCGGTGACGACGGCGACGGGTCGTGCTCCTCTGCGGCCAGGCGCTGGGTTCCCCATGGCCTACGGGGTCCCCGAATTGGCCCCGGTCATGCGTGTTTCGTCCCGGTGCGGCCGGGAACGCCTGCGGTCATGCGCGCAGTGACGTGGCACGGCCGACACGACGTCCGGGTGGACACGGTGCCCGACCCCGAGCTGAAGGAGCCCACCGATGTGATCGTGCAGATCACCTCGACCGGCATCTGCGGCTCCGACCTGCACCTCTACTCCGTGCTCGGGCCCTTCCTCGAGGAAGGCGACATCCTCGGCCACGAGCCGATGGGCGTGGTCGTCGAGACGGGCGCCGAGGTCACGGCACTGCGGAAGGGCGACCGCGTGGTGGTGCCCTTCAACGTCTCGTGCGGCACGTGCTTCATGTGCGGCCACGGCCTGCACTCGCAGTGCGAGACCACGCAGGTGCGCGAGCAGGGCAAGGGCGCCGCCCTGTTCGGCTACACGAAGCTCTACGGTCAGGTTCCCGGCGGGCAGGCCGAGTACCTGCGAGTGCCGTTCGGCAACACCCTGCCGATCAAGGTGCCGGACGGGCCGCCGGACGACCGGTTCGTCTACCTCTCCGACGTGTTGCCGACCGCCTGGCAGGCGGTCGAGTACGCGGCGGTGCCACCCGGCGGCTCACTCGTCGTGCTGGGGCTCGGCCCGATCGGCGACATGGCCGTGCGCGTCGCGCGCCACCGCGGCATCGACCGCGTCATCGGCGTCGACCGCGTGCCCGAACGCCTGGCTCGCGCGCATGCGCACGGCGTGACCGCCCTCGACCTCACCGAGCACGGCAAGGACCTCGCCGACGTGGTCCGCGGCATGACCGACGGCCGCGGCCCCGACGCGGTGATCGACGCCGTCGGCATGGAGGCCCACGGATCACCCGTCGGCACGGTGGCCCACCAGATCGCGGGCCTCCTGCCCGACGGCGTCGCCGCGAAGATGATGGAGACCGTCGGCGTCGACCGGCTGAACGCGCTCTACACCGCGATCGAGCTGGTGCGCCGCGGCGGCACGATCTCCCTGAGCGGCGTGTACGGCGGAATGGCCGACCCGATGCCGATGATGACCTTGTTCGACAAGCAGATCCAGCTGCGGATGGGGCAGGCCAACGTCCACCGGTGGGCGCCCGACATCCTCCCGCTGCTGATCGAGGGGGACCCGTTCGGCACCGAGGGCTTCGCCACGCACCGGCTCCCCCTGGAGTCGGCGCCCGACGCCTACGCCACCTTCCAGGCCCGCCGCGACGGCATGGTCAAGACGCTCCTGCAGCCCGCGGCCGCCCCGCAGGCCGTGGACCCACCGCGATGACGGACCTACTGCGATGACGGACCTACTGCGATGACGGCGGCCGACCGGCTCGGCACCTACCTCAACGGCCACCTGGCGGGCGCGAACGCGGGCGTCGCCACCGCGGAACGGCTCGCCGGACGGATCCGCACCGAGCCGACGGCAGGCACGCTCGCGCAGCTCGTCGCGGACATCACGAGCGACCGCGAGCAGCTCAAGACGATCATCGAACGGCTCGGCGTCTCCGGGCACCCGGTCAAGGAGGCCGTGGGCCGGGCCGCGGGCGAGGCGTCGCGGCTCGTCGTCGCCGAGGTGATGACGGGCAGCGAGCACCTCACCGTCCTCCTGGAAGCGGAGACCCTGGCCATGGGCATCCACGGCAAGCTCGCACTGTGGGAGGCGCTCCTGGCGGTGGTTCCCGCCTACCCGCGGCTGGCCGAGTTCGACCTGGCGGGCCTCGTCGCGCGGGCCCACGCGCAGCGCGACCGCGTCGAGGAGATCCGGCTCGCCGCCGTGCAGCGGTCGTTCGCCGTGGCGTGACCCGCGGGCAGGTGTGAAGTCGATCGTGCGGGGAACGCCGAGAACCGTGCAGCTGAGTTCGCTCTTGACCGAAGCACCCCCGAGGGCCACGTCCGAACCGCCTGCGACGCGGCTCGCGGCGATGCTGGAGTCCGACGAGGTCGCGCTCCCCGCCCCGGGCGGCGGCGACACCATCGCGCGGTGGGCGGCGCTGGCCCGCTGGGGCCGCACCGACCTGCCGCTCGCCCGGCTCGCCGAAGGCCACACCGACGCCGTCGCGATCCTGCGGGAGCTGGGTGGCAGGCCGCACCGGCACGCCTGTTACGGCGTCTGGGCGGCCCGGCCGGGGGGTGTCGGGGCCGAGCTCAACGGCGAACCGCGGCGGCTCACGGGCACGGTCCGCTTCTGCTCCGGTGCCCGCGACCTCGACCGTGCTCTGGTCGTCGCCGCGGCTCCGGACGGCATGCGGCTGGTCGACCTCGCGCTCGACCAGCCGGGTGTGCACCCGGTCGAGGGCAGCTGGGCCGCGCCGGGGATGCGCGCGAGCGACACCCTCGACGTCGTCTTCGACGACGTGCCCGTACCCGACGACGCGCTGGTCGGACCGCCCGACAGCTACCTGGCCCGCCCCGGGTTCTGGTGGGGCGGCGGGGGAGTGGCCGCGGTCTGGCTCGGCGGCGCGGCGGGCGTGCTCGACGACGTGCTCCCCTTCGTGGGCGCCGACCCGCACCGCCTCGCGCACGTGGGCGCACTGCACGCCGAGCTGCAGGCGGTCGACGCGCTGCTCGTGCGCACCGCCGAGACGATCGACGCCGACCCGACCGACGCGCACCGCACTGCCGTGTGGACGGCCCGGGCCGCGGCGGAACGCGTCTGCCGCTCCGTGCTGGACCGGGCGCCGCTCGCGGCAGGCGCCGCGGGCATGGCGAGCTCGGCCACGCTGGGCCCGCGCCTGGCCGACCTGCAGGTCTTCATCCGCCAGCACCACGGGGAGCGCGACCTGGCGGCGTTGGGCGCGGCCGTGACCGAGGTCGTCGCCGGGGTCGTCGCCGGGGTCGTCGCCGGGGTCGTCACGGAGGCCCGGTGACGCCGCCCACGACGCCGACCGAAGCCTGGTCCGCCGCCATAGCGCGGCACGCCGTCCCGCCGATGCCGGTCGAGGGCGGACGGCTGGTGGTCGTGGCCGCCCACCCCGACGACGAGACGCTCGGCGCGGGCGGGTTCCTGCAGGCGGCCCGCGCGGCGGGCGCGGACATCGAGCTGGTGGTGGCCACCGACGGCGAGGCCGCCTTCGGCCCACCGGACGACGAGCTGCGGCGCACCCGTCAGCAGGAGCTGCGCGCCGCGCTCGACCAGATCGGCCTCGACGACGTGCCCGTGCACCACCTCGGCCTGCCCGACTCCGGCCTGGCGGGCTGCCACGACGAGCTCGTCGACGCGCTCACGCCGCTGCTGGCGGGCGCGGACACCGCGCTGGCCCCGTGGACCGGCGACCCGCACCCCGACCACGCCGCCGCCGGGCACGCCGTGCTCGCCGCCGCCACAGCCGCGACGCACCGGTGGGCGTACCCGATCTGGACGCTTCCGTGGTCGACGCCCGACGAGCAGGCGATCCCGTGGCCGCACGCCGCGGTGCTCACGCTGGACGCGTCCGCCGCCGCCGCGAAGCGCCGCGCGGTCAGCCGGTTCGCCTCGCAGATCGGCGGGCCCACGCCCATCCTCGCGGCCGACGTGCTCGCGCACTTCGACAGCGGGCAGGAGCTCTTCTTCCGGGTCCCGCGCACCGCGTCGGCCCCGGTCGCCCGGTTCGCGGACCTGTACGGCGGCGGTGGCGACCCCTGGCAGACCCGCACCAGCTGGTACGAGCGGCGCAAGCGGGACGTCGTGCTCGCCTGCCTCCCGCGGCCCCGCTACCGGCACGTGGCCGAGCCCGGCTGCGGGCTGGGGCTGCTGACCGCCGGGCTCGCGGCCCGCGGCGACCGGGTGACCGCGTCCGACCCCGTCCCCGAGGCCGTCGACGCCGCGCGGCAGCTCGCGGCCGACAACGTCGCCGTGCTCCGCGCCGCCCTGCCTGACGAGCGCGCGCTCCCCGCCGACGCCGACCTCGTCGCGCTCAGCGAGGTGCTCTACTACCTCGCGGCCGACGACGCCGCGCAGGTCGCCGACCGCATCCCCGCGGCTGCCGACGTGGTGCTCGTGCACTGGCGCGGCTGGCCCGCCGAAGCCCCGCGGGACGCCGCCGCGACGCACCGCCAGCTGACCGACGACCCGCGCTTCGCCACCCTCGTGGAACACGTCGACGAGAGCTTCCTGCTCCATGTGCTGCGGCGTCGATGACCTGGCGGATCGGCGTCGTCGTCCCGGCGCGGGACGAGCAGGGCCGGATCGACGCGTGCCTGGCAGCCGTCGCCGCCGCCGTGCGCCGGGCGGGGCGCCCGGCCGTCGTCTGCGTGGTCGCCGACCGCTGCCGGGACGCAACCGCGGAACGGGCCCTGGCCGCAGGCGTCGACGTCGTGGTCAACCGGCGCGCGCTCACCATCGGCGACGTCCGCAACCTCGGCTTCCGCCGCGTCGTCGAACGGCTGGGCGGCGTCACGGAACGGATGTGGCTGCTCGGCACCGACGCCGACACGATCGTTCCCGGCACCTGGATCACCGACCACCTGCGCTACGCGGAGTCGGGCGCGATCGCCGTCGCGGGCGCCGTCGACCTTGACGACCCGCACCTGCTGCCCGCCGACGCGCTGGCCCGCTACACGCGCCTCGTCGCGGCCCGGGTCGCCGGGAGCACCCACGGGCACGCCTACGCCGCCAACCTCGGCGTGCGGGCCGACGCGTTCCTGCGGGTCGGCGGCTACCCGGGCGTCATCGCGGGCGAGGAGCACGCGCTCCTGGCCCGGCTGCGGCACGCCGGGCACCGCGTGCTGTCCCCGACCGACGTGCGGGCCCGCACCAGCGCCCGCACCACGGGCCGGGCCCGCGGTGGCCTCGCCGACCTGCTGTGCGCGCTGACCTGATCATCCCGGCGCCCGGGCGAGCAGGGCGTAGTCCTGCGGTCCGAAGAGGCCCTTCTGCAACGCGGCGGCGAGCACCGCGGTGTCCGCGGCCGCGACGCCGGGCAGCTGCAGTCCCGAGAGGTCGACGTCTTCCTTCGGGTGCAGCTCCCACACCCGGACGTCGGTGAAGCCGCTCGCCGCGGCGAGGAACTCCAGCCGGGCGGGCGGGATCGGCGACCGGTGGGTGGGGTCGAGGTAGAAGTTGCACGCGCCCATCACCAGGTTCGCCGGATGCGGGGTCTCCAGCACCAGCAGGCCGCTCGGCCGCAGCACGCGGGCGGTGTGGGCCAGCAGCGCGAGCGTCGACTCCAGGTCGAGGTGTTCGACGACGTGGAAGGCCGTGACCGCGTCCAGCTTCCCGTCCGGCAGGGCCGCGAGGTGCTCGGCGGCGTCGCCCGCCGCGACGTCGAGCCCGCGGCCGCGCAGGTGCTCGACCATCGCCGGGTTGTCGTCCACGCCCCGGGCGGGGACGCCCGCGTCGGCAAGCACCTGCAGCCACTCGCCCCGCCCGGGCCCCAGGTCGAGCACCCGTGGACCGGCCGCGTCCGACACGCACGACCGCACTTCCGGCAGGTAGACCGCCAGCCGCTCGCGCACGTCGGCCTCCGCGCCGCGGAACCGGTCCTCGAACGCCGGGTAGATCGCGGCGAACCGGGGGCTGTGCGCGCGCACTTCGGCGCGCAGCTCGGCCACCTCGGCGCGGAGCCGGGCGATCTCGGCGGCCGGATCGGGGGCGTTCACGGTGGACCTCCGAGCGCATCGAGGACGGCGGCGAGCACCGCGGTCGGGGCGAGGTCGGCCATGCAGGCGGGCCCGTCGGCCGCCAGCGGGCACGCGGCGTCCCACCAGCAGACCTGCTCGGTGATGGCGGTCGGGCGGCGGTGCGGGCAGCCCGGTAGGCCCTGGAGGTCGACCGACGGCGGGTCGAGGCCGTAGCGGGCGGCGACGGTCGGCCCGAAGAGCCCGACCGTGCGGGCCCCCGCGGCGGCGGCCACCCGGACCGGGCCGGTATCGGCGCCGACGACCACGCCGCCGCGCCGTCCGACCGCCGCGAACAGCGCCGCGAGCTCGCGCAGGCTGGTCGGCGGGACGTCGCGGCCCAGCACGAGCACGGGCACGCCGCGCCGGGTGAGCTCGGCGGCGAGCCGGTCCTGGTGGGGCCACCGCTTCACGGCCATGCCCGCGTCGGGGACCAGCACGACCGGCGCGGCCCCGCGGCGGGACTGCGGGCCCCCGACGGCGCCGGGCTGCGGCCCCGCACCGCCGGGCTGCGGCCCGTCGCGCGCGCTCGCGCCCCCGGCGTCACCCGCGGGGAGCAGGCTCGCCAACAGGTGGCGGCCCGCGGAGCGCTCCTGCCCGGTCAGGTGCAGGCGCGGTGGCGCGTAGCGGCCGCGCACGAGCCCCTCCGCGGTGAGGATGCGGTGGTAGCGGCGCGCCACCGGCTCGTCGGGCGGCGGGCGGCGCCACAGGTCGGTGACGCTGCCCGGCACCCGCCGCTCGATCTCCTCGGCGATGCCGTCGTAGCGCGTGGTGCTGACGACGAGATCGGGTGGCCTGCGCTCCAGCTCGGCGACGACGGCGGCGCGCTCGGTGCCCTTCCGCACCGCGCGCACCTCCGCGACGTCCGGGTCGGGGTCGAGCAGCGTCGCGCCGGGCGCGTGCGTGAGCACCCGCACCGCGGCGCGCGGGTGCCTCCTGGCCAGCCCGCGCAGCGACGGCAGCAACATCACGAGGTCGCCGATGCCGCCGAGCAGGTCGACCACGAGCACGTCGGCCACCCCGGCCACCTCGTCACGCGGCATGTTGGGCGTTCCGCACGGTCGCGTACAGCTCCTGGTGGGCCACGGCGATCCGCGGCCACGTGCGGTGCGCCACCAGCGCCCGCCCACCCGCGGCCACCCGGGCGCGCAGGGCGGCGTCGTCGAGCAGCCGCGCGAGCGGTCCGACGAGCGCGTCGGCGTCGCGCACCCGGTCGGCGACGGCCACCGTGGCCCCGTCGACCAGCTGCGGGTCCGGTGGGTCGGCCGCCGTCACGAGCGTCGGGAGGCCGTGCGCGAACGCCGAGAGCAGGGCGCCGCTCTTCGTCGTGGCACCCGCGGTGAACGGGAACGCGGCGACGTCGGCGGCGTGCAACGCGGCCGAGACCTCGTCGGCGGGCAGGTGGTCGGTGATCGTCACGATGTCGGTGACGCCGCAGCCGTCCGCCCGCTCGACCAGCTCGGCGCGGAAGGCGTGGGCTTCGCGGGCGGGCAGGGCGCGCGAGGTGAAGCCGCCGACCAGGAGCAGGTGCAGGCGCGGGTGGCGACCCCGCAGCCGGGCGACGGCTTCGATCAGGTAGCGCAGCCCCTTGACCGGGTGCACGAAGCCGAAGAACGCGACGACCTGCGCGTCGGCCGGGATCCCGAGCCGCGCGCGGACGGCGCGGACGTCCACGGGGCCGCAGTCGGGCACGTTCGGGGCGAGCGGGATCGTGACGGCGAGCCGGTCGACCCGGTGGGCGACCGCCGCGGCGTGCGCGGCGTTCGTCGTGACGACCGCGGCGGACGCCGGAGCGAGCCGCCAGGTCTCGCGGTCGACCGGCCACCGCCGTTCGAGCGGGGTCCAGACCGCTGACGGCACCCAGCCGGGCGCCGACCACCAGCCGTACTCGTGCAGGGTCGTGACGACCGGCGCGCTGACCGCGTCGGGCAGCAGCCCGATCCACGGCGAGAACCCGAACGCCGACGGGGCGAACTGGAGGTGCACCAGCTCGGGCCGCAGCGCGCGGACGCGGCGCACGGCCCGCGCGGCGCCCAACGGCCCGGGGTCGACCGCCACCGGCTCGACGTCGGTGCCCGCGTCGCGCAGGGCGTCGACGAGGTGGGTGGTGTAGTCGGCCACGCCGTCCTGCCCGGGGGCGGCGCGGCCGGAGAGCACGGCGATCGGCACGACAGCCGCGTTCCCCGGTGGGCGCCCGACAAACGGCCGGATGCGGTTGGTCCGCCGGATCCGGGGAACACCGAGGCCGTGACGGTTTTCGCGCACCCGGCCGCGTTGGCGGGGCCGCCGATCGACTGGGCGAGCCTCGACCGCCTGCTCGTCGTGCGTCCCGACAACCTCGGCGACGTGCTGTTGGCGGGCCCCGCCCTCGCGGCCCTGCGGAGCGCGGCACCGGGGGCCCGGCTGGACCTCCTGGCGTCCCCGGCGGGCGCGGCGGCGGCGCAGCTGCTGCCCGAGGTCGACGAGACGGTGGTCGCGCGGGTCTCGTGGCAAGAGATCGCCGTCACCGCCGAGCCGCCGGACACCGATCTCGTCTTCCGGATCGCGGCCTGCCACTACTCCGCCGCGGTGGTGCTGACCTCGTTCTCCCAGTCGCCGTGGCCCGCGGGGTACGCCCTGCAGCGGGCCGGGGTGCCCCTGCGGGCGGGGATGTCGAAGGAGTTCGGCGGCGCGGCGCTCACGCACTGGGTTCCGGCCGCGGACGACGGGCTCCACCAGGTCGACCGGGCGCTGCGGCTGCTCGACGGCCTCGGCGTGCCCACGGCGGACGTGTCGCCCACGCTGCACGCGACCGTCTCGGAGACGTCGCGGGAACGCGCGGCCGCGGCGGTGCTCGGCGCGGGCCTCGACGCAGGCGTGCCGTACGCGGTCGTGCTCCCGGGCGCCTCGTGCTCCGCGCGCCGGTGGCCCGCCGAGCGGTTCCGGGCCGTGGCGGAGCGCTTGGCGGCCGACGGGCTTCCGGTGGTGGTGACCGGACCGGCGGCCGAGCGCGACCTCGTCGCCGCGGTGGCCGCGCGCACACGGGGCGTGGTCGCGATGGCGGGCGCGTTCGACGTGCCGGACCTCGCGGCGCTGCTGGCCGGGGCGGCGGTGGCGGTGACCAACAACAGCGGCGGCATGCACCTCGCGGACGCGGTGGGCACGCCGGTGGTCGCCCTGTTCGCGGGCACCGAGGACGAGGGCCAGTACCGGCCCCGCTCGGTGCCGTCCGCGGTGCTGCGCGTGCCGACGGCGTGCAGCCCGTGCAGGCAGTTCCGGTGCCCGTTCGACCAGGAGTGCCTCGCGGTGGCGCCCGAGGACGCGGCCCGCGCGGCCCTGCGTCTGGCCGGTGACTCTGAGTAGTAGTTGTGGCGGTCGGGTTTTGACTGCTCGACGTTCGCCTACTTCTCCGGGCATGACCGCACCGCACCGGCTCGCGGCCGTGCTCTTCGACCGAGACGGCACGCTCGTCGTCGACGTGCCCTACTGCGCCGACCCGTCTCGCGTGCAACCGATGCCCGCCGCCCGGCCCGCCCTGCGCAGGCTGCGCGCCGCCGGGATGCGAACGGGCGTCGTGACGAACCAGTCCGGCATCGGCCGCGGAATCCTCACCGCAGGCGCCGTGGCGGCCGTCAACGCCGAGGTCGAGCGCCTGCTCGGCCCGTTCGACGTCTGGCGGATCTGCCCGCACGCCCCCGACGACGGCTGCCCGTGCCGCAAACCCCGCCCGGACATGCTGCTCGACGCGGCGGCGGCGCTCGGGCTGGAGCCGCACCGCATCGCCTACGTCGGTGACATCGGCAGCGACGTCGAGGCCGCGCGGGCGGCGGGCGCGGCCTGCGTGCTCGTGCCGACCGCCGTGACGCGGCCCGCGGAGATCCGGGCCGCCCCGGTCGTGCGGCGCACCCTGGTCGACGCGGTCGACCACCTGCTCGGGGTGGCCGATCGGACGGTGTGCGCGTGAGGCGCGTCCTGGTCGTCCGCCTCGACGGCGCCGGTGACGTGCTCCTGGCAGGCCCGGCCGTGCGCGCCGTCGCGGCGGGATCCCAGGTCACCATGCTGTGCGGTCCGGACGGTGCGGCGGCGGCGCGACTGCTACCCGGCGTGACCGACGTGCTGACCTGGGCGAGCCCCTGGGTGCTCGCCGACCCGCCCGCGGTGCGCGCGACCGACCTCGAACGGCTCGTGGCCCGGCTGGCCGACCGGCGGTTCGCCGAGGCCCTGGTGCTCACGTCGTTCCACCAGTCCCCGCTGCCCACCGCCCTCGTTCTGCGGCTGGCCGGGGTCGCCCGCATCACGGGCGCCTCGGTCGACTACCCGGGCGCCCTGCTGGACGTCCGCCTGCGCCCCGGCGAGGACCTCCCCGAAGACATCCCCGAGCCCGAGCGCATGACGGCCATCGCGGCCGCGGCGGGCTACCCGGTCGTCGACGACGGCCGCCTCGCGGTCCGCCCGCCGCCCCCGGTCGAGGACCTCGTGCCCGACGGCCGCTACGTCGTCGTCCACCCGGGGGCCGCCGCGCCCGCCCGTTGCTGGCCCGCCGACCACGCCACCCAGGCGGTGGCGCTGCTGGCCGCGCAAGGGTGGCGCGTCGTCGTCACCGGCGGGAGCGGCGAACGCGGCCTCACCGCCGCGGTCGCCGGTGGCGCGGGCACCGACCTCGGCGGCCGCACCGACCTCGCGCAGCTGTCGGGGGTGGTGGCGGGGGCCGCGGCGGTGGTCGTCGGCAACACCGGCGCGGCGCACCTGGCCGCGGCGGTCGGCACCCCGGTCGTCTCGCTCTTCGCCCCGGTCGTCCCGGCCGTGCGCTGGGCGCCGTACGGGGTGCCGCACGTCCTGCTCGGCGACCAGGAGGCCCGCTGCCGCGGTTCCCGCGCCCGCGAGTGCCCGGTGCCGGGCCACCCCTGCCTCGCGTCGGTCACGCCCGAGGCCGTCGTCGGGGCCGTGGCGGCGCTGGCAGGGGCGGAGGTGCCCGCATGAACATCCTGATCTGGCACGTGCACGGCTCGTGGACCACGGCGTTCGTCCAGGGTGGCCACCGCTACCTGCTGCCGACGCTGCCCGAGCGCGGACCCTGGGGCGGCGGACGGCCCGCGGCCTGGGACTGGCCGCCGGACGCCGTCGAGGTGGCGCCCGACGAGCTCGGCGACACCGACGTCGACGTCGTGGTGCTGCAGCGTCCGGAGGAGGCCGAGCTGGCGGCGCGCTGGCTGGGGCGCACGCCCGGGCGCGACGTGCCCGCCGTCTACCTCGAGCACAACGCGCCGCGGGGTCCGGCCGCGACGACGCGGCACCCCTTCGCCGACCGCGACGACGTGCTGCTCGTGCACGTCACCCGGTTCAACGCGCTCATGTGGGACGCCGGGAGCACCCCCACCACGGTGGTCGAGCACGGCGTTCTCGACCCCGGCCCCCGCTGGACCGGCGAGCTCGCCAGCGCCGCGGTCTGCATCAACGAGCCCGTGCGCCGCGGCCGCATCACCGGCACCGACCTGCTGCCCGGACTGGCCCAGGCCACGCCGCTGGACGTCTTCGGCATCGGCGTCGACGGCCTCACCGAGCACCTGGGGTGCGACCGCGTGCGCGCCGTCGGCGACCTGCCCCAGCACCGCATGCACGCCGAGCTCGCCCGCCGCTCCGCCTACGTCCACACGGCGCGCTGGACCTCGCTCGGGCTCTCGTTGATCGAGGCGATGCTGCTGGGCATGCCGGTGGCCGTGCTCGCGACCACCGAATCGGTCGAGGTCGTGCCGCGGGAGGCCGGGGTGCTCTCCACCGACCCGGACCGGCTGCGCGACGGCCTGCGGACGCTCGTCGACGACCGCGCCGCCTCGACCGCAGCGGGGCGCGCCGCCCGCGCGGCCGCACTGGAGCGCTTCGGCGTTCCCCGTTTCCTCGCCGACTGGGACGCCGTGCTCGACCGGGCCGTCGCGCGACACCCCGTTCCCGCCGCATCGAGCACATCAAGCAGCTCGAGCACATCGAGAAGGAGCTGAACCGTGCGCATCGCCATGGTCTCCGAGCACGCGAGCCCCCTCGCCGCCCCCGGCAGCCCCGACGCCGGTGGGCAGAACGTGCACGTCGCCGAGCTGAGCCGGGCGCTCGCCGCGGCGGGCCACGAGGTCACCGTGCTCACCCGCCGCGACGACCCCGACCTGCCCGAGCTCGTGCCGCTGCACCCCGGCGTCGTCGTCCACCACATCGACGCCGGGCCCGCCCGGCCCGTCCCCAAAGACGAGCTCGTGCCGCACCTGCCCGCGCTGGCCCACGGGCTCGACCGGGCGTGGCGCGCCGAACCGCCCGACGTCGTGCACGCGCACTTCTGGATGTCCGGGCTCGCCGCGGCCGCGGCGCTGCGCGACCAGGACATCCCGTTCGTCCAGACCTTCCACGCGCTCGGCAGCGTCAAGCGGCGCCACCAGCGCGCGGCCGACACCAGCCCGTCCGGCCGGATCGCGGCCGAGCGGGCGCTCGGCCGCCGCGCCGACCGCGTCCTCGCGACGTGCGACGACGAGCTGTTCGAGCTGATCCGCATGGGCGTCGACCGCCGCCGCGTGTCCGTCGTGCCCTGTGGCGTCGACGCGGACGCCTTCTCCCCGGACGGACCGGTCGCCGAGCGCGGCGCGCGGCCGCGGCTGGTGAGCGTCGGACGCCTCGTGCGCCGCAAGGGCGTCGACGAGGTGGTGGCCGCGCTGGCGCGGGTGCCGGAGGCCGAGCTCGTCGTGGCGGGCGGTGCCGCGGCGGGGGATCCCGACCGCGCGCGGCTTGCCGAGCTGGCCGTGCGGTGCCAGGTCGCGGACCGGGTGCGGTTCCTCGGTCCGGTCCCGCGGGCGGAGGTGCCCGCGTTGCTCCGCTCGGCGGACGCGGTCGTGTGCGCGCCCTGGTACGAGCCGTTCGGCATCGTCGCGCTCGAAGCGATGGCGTGCGGGCGGGCGGTCGTCGCCACGGCCGTCGGCGGCATGCAGGACACCGTCGTGCACGGCGTGACCGGGCTGCACGTGCCGCCGCGCCGCGCCGACCTGCTCGGCGCCGCGCTGCGCGGGCTCGTCGGCAACCCGACACGGCCGTTCGCCTACGGGGTGGCGGGCCGTGACCGCGTGCTGGCCCGCTACACCTGGGAACGGGTCGCCGCCGCCACGGAAGACGTCTACCGCGACGTCCTGTGTGCGCAGGCGCCCGTGGCGCGGGCCGTCGGGGGTGGGCAGTGAGTTACGAGATGCCCCCGCCCGGTCGCGCGCTGCTCGACGAGCACGTCGACCGGCTCGCCGCGGCGCTGCCCGCACTGCGCGCCGCAGGCGACACGCTCGCCCGGTGGGGCAGCACGCTGGCCCACCGGCTCACCGGCGGCAACCAGCTGCTCGTCGCGGGCAACGGCGGGAGCGCGGCCGAGGCGCAGCACCTCACCGCCGAGCTCGTGGGCCGCTTCGAGGGCGAACGCCGTCCGCTGCCCGCGATCGCGCTGCACGCCGACACGTCCGCCATGACCGCGATCGGCAACGACTACGGCTTCCGGGACGTCTTCGCCCGCCAGGTCCGCGCCCACGCCCGCCCCGGTGACGTGCTGATCCTGCTGTCCACCAGCGGCCGCAGCCACAACCTGCTCGCCGCGGCGCAGGCGGCCCGGCGGTGCGACGCGGAGGTGTGGGCGCTCACCGGGCCCGGCCCCAACCCGCTCGCCCGGCTGTGCCACGACGCGGTGTGCATCCCGGGCGACACCGCGACCGTGCAGGAGACGCACCTCGCCGCCGTCCACATGCTGTGCCGCGCCGTCGAGGCCGCGCTGCCCGCCACCACCGAGGCCGACGGGGAAGACACCCCGCTCGCCGCCTCCTGACCACGGAGGAACCCCGTGACAATCACCGAGTCAGTCACCGAGACCACCACTGATCAGCACGCTGCGTTCGAACAGCGCACGGTCCGACCGCTGGGCCGCGTGCTCGTCACCGGCGCCGCGTCGGGACTCGGCCGGGCCGTCGCCGCCGCGGTCGCGGCGGCGGGCGGGTCGCCGCTCCTGCTCGACCGGGTCGAGCCGCGCACGGACGCGGTGCCCGCTCTCGCCGACGCGCCCGCGGTCGTCGTCGACCTCGCCGAGACCCGCGCCGCCGAGGACGCGGTGCGCGCGCTCGCCGGGGAAGGGCTCGACGCGGTCGTCGCCGCGGCGGGCACCGACGCGTGTGGGCGGATGGCGGAGGTGCCCGGTGCCGAATGGGACCGCGTCGTGCAGGTGAACCTGCTCGGCACGGCCGCCGTGGTGCGGGCCGCGCTGCCCGCGCTGCAGGCGAGCCGGGGGCGCATCGTCACCGTCGCGTCGACGCTCGGGCTGCGCGCCCTGTCGGACGCCAGCGCCTACTGCGCGTCCAAGTTCGGGGTGGTCGGCATGACCCGGGCGCTCGCGATCGAGCTGCAGGGCCAGGTCGGCGTCACTCTCCTCGTGCCGGGTGGCATGAACACCGCGTTCTTCGACGACCGCACCGAGCAGTACCGCCCCGGGCCGAGCGCGATGCTCAACGACCCGAACGAGGTGGCCGACGCCGTGCTGTACGCGCTGGGCAGGCCCGCGGGCTGCGAGGTCCGCGAGCTCATCATCACGCCGTCGGTGGAGCCGTCGTGGCCGTGACCGGTCCCGACGCGTTGGCGGTGGCCGCGGGCATCCCGCGGAAGGCGCCGCGGGTGCTCGTCGTGGGCGACGCCGTCCTCGACGGCTGGGTCAGCGGGCCCGCGCACCGCATCGGGCGCGATGGGCCGGTGCCGGTGGTCGAGCAGACCGACACCCGGGTCGCGCCCGGCGGGGCCGCGGGCACGGCGGCGGCGCTCGCCGCGCTCGGGGCGACGGTCGAGCTGGTCGCCGTCCTCGGCGACGACCACGACGGGCGGGTCCTGCGCCGCGCGCTCGCGACCGCGGGCGTGCGCACCGACCGCTGCGTGCTCGACCCCGCCCGGCCGACGGCGGCCAAGCGCCGCGTGCTCGCGGGCGATCCGCCGGAGCTGCCTGTCGCGCGGTTCGACGTCACCCCGCCCCCCGCCGGGCCCGCGGTGGCGCGCGCCCTGGCCGACCAGGTGGGGGTGGCGCTCGCCGACGGCGTGGACGCGCTGCTGGTGAGCGACTACGGGCTCGGCTGTGCGGCCGAACCCGTTCGGAGCCTGATCGAGCGGCGGCGGGCGGAGCTCCCGCTCTTCGTCGTCGACGCGCACGCGCTCGCGCCCTGGTCGGAGCTGCGGCCCGACGCCGTCACCCCGAGCGTCGGCGAGGCCGCCGCGCTGCTCGGCGAGCCCGTCCCCGGTCGGGATCGGGTGCGCTGGGTCGAGGACCGGCACCACCGGCTCGTGGACGCGGCCGGTGGGGCGGACGTCGTCGTCACGCTCGACGTCGACGGCGTGCTCCGGCTGCCCGCGGACCGGGCGGCCGACCCGCACCGGGTGAAGGCCGCGGCCGCGGCGCCCGCCCGGTGGTGCAACGGGGCGGGCGACGTGTTCGCCGCCGCCTGGACCGCGGCCCGGTGCGTCGGCGCGGAGCACGACGTCGCGCTCACCGTCGCGCAGGCGGCGGCCGACGTCGTCGTCCTGCGCGCGGGCGTCACCGTGTGCGGCACGGCCGCGCTCACCGCCCACCTCGCCCACGCCGACCCCGGCCGGGTGCTGAACCACCACGACCTGCTCGCCGTGCTCGCCGAACACCGGGCCGCGGGCCACCGCGTGGTCTTCACCAACGGCTGCTTCGACGTCCTGCACCGCGGGCACGTGGCCTACCTGCGGCAGGCCCGCGCGCTGGGCGACGTGCTCGTGGTCGCGCTGAACAGCGACGCAAGCGTGGCGCGGCTCAAGGGGCCGACGCGCCCGGTGAACCCGCTGGTCGACCGGGCGGGCGTGATCGGCGCTCTCGCCGTGGTCGACCTCGTCACCGCGTTCGACGCCGACAGCCCGGTGGAGCTGCTGCAGCTCGTGCGGCCGGACGTCTACGCGAAGGGCGGCGACTACACGCCCTCGATGCTGCCGGAGACCCCGGTCGTCGAGGCGCTGGGCGGCGAGGTGCACATCCTCGACTACCTCGCCGACCACTCCACGAGCGCGATCGTCGCGCGCGCCCAGCAGCCCGCGCCCGGCGCGGCCGCATCGTGAACGGCGTCCTGGTCGTCGGGGACGCCCTCCTCGACGTCGACGTCGCCGGGCGCGTCGAGCGCACCACGCCGGACGCGGGCCTGCCCGTGCTGGACGTGACCGACGAGGTCGAGCGGCCGGGCGGGGCCGCGCTCGCGGCCGCGCTCCTGGCCGAGAGCGGGGTGCCGGTCACGTTCGTCACGGCGCTGTGCGCGGACGACGCGGGCCGCAGGCTGCACACGCTGATCAGCCGGGCCGTCGACGTCGTGGTGGGCCCGGGCGAAGGCGGCACGGTCGTCAAGACCCGCCTGGCCGGGCTGGCCCGGGTGGACCGGGGTGACGGGCGGCCCGCTCCGGACTTCGGCGCGGCGGTCGACGCGCGCCTGCGGGCGGCGCTGCCCGACGTGGGCGCGGTGCTCGTCTCCGACTACGGGCGGGGGATCGCCGCCGACCCGGCGGTCCGCGCGGCGCTGGCCGCGGCCGTGCGGGCGGGCGTGCCGGTGGTGTGGGACCCGCACCCGCGCGGTCCCGCCCCCGTGCCGGGCGTGACCGTGGCGACGCCGAACCTGGCCGAAGCCAGGGCCGTCGCGGCAGGCGGCGGGCCGGAGCAGGTCGGCCGGGCCGTGCTGCGGTCCTGGTCGGCGGAGGCGGTCGCGGTGACCTGCGGCGCGCAGGGCGCGGTGCTGGTCCGGGCGGTCGGCGCGGCGGTCTCGGTCGCCGCGCCGCGGGTCTCGGGCGGCGACCCGTGCGGCGCAGGCGACGCCTTCGCGGGTGGGCTGGCCGCCGCGCTCGCCGACGGCCTGGGGTGCCCCGACGCCGTCCGGCACGCCGTGCGCCACGCCGCCGGGTTCGTCGGCCGCGGCGGGGCGGGCGGGTTCGCCTGCCATCCCCCCGCGGTGCTCAGCGGTTGACCCACTCGCCCCGTCGGTGTGCCGTCGGCGGGCTCAGCGGAGGGGTCGGCGCCCCGCGAGCAGCGCGTTCGCCACGTGCGTCACCTCGTCGACATCGACGCCGAGCAACGCCGGGTCGGGGTCGTCGGCGAACGGGTCGCCGCGGCGGCGGCCGGGGTCGGTGAGCACGACGTGCGGCCCGCCCTCGGGCGGCCCCCACCGGTCCGGCGGCTCCGGGCCGAACAGCACGACCGACGGTGTGCCGAGCGCGGTCGCGAGGTGCGCGATGCCCGTGTCGCCGCAGACCAACAAGGCCGCGCCCGCCACGACGTCCATGAGACCGGCGATGTCGGTGCGGCCTGCGAGCACCCGGTCGGCGGGCAGCCCGGCCCGCCGCGCGACCTCCCCGGCGAGCGGCGCCTCAGGCCCCGAGCCGGTGACGACCACCCGGCGGCCCGCGCGCTCCAGCCGTGCCGCGACGAGCGCGAACCGGTCGGCGGGCCAGCGCTTGGCGCCGTAGCCTGCGCCGGGGTGGACCACGACGTCGCCGACCAGGCCGCCCGGCTCCCGGCCGTCCAACGCGTAGTCGGTCGGGTCGGCGCACACCCCGAAGGCCTCGACGACCGCGCACCAGCGCTCCCGCTCGTGCCGGTGCGCCCGCGCGATGTCGGCCCAGTCCGGGCCGGCCCAGCCGGGTGCGCGCACCCCGATGCGTTGCTGCGGGCGCGTCGCGTCGAGCGCGCGGTGGCTCTGCGGACCGACGCCGTGCAGGTTGACGACGACGTCGGGTGGCGGCCGGTCGCCCCACGCGAGCGCGTCCGGCGCGGGGGTCGGGAGGGTCTCGTCAACCGCTCCCGTCGCCCGGACCAGGGGTTCGAGCGCGGCGGGCCCGGCCAGCACGACGCGGTGGGTCGGGTAGCGCTTCCGGACGGCGCGCAGCGCGGGCACCGCCACGAGGAGGTCGCCCAGGCCCAACGCCCGCAGCACCAACAGCTCTTGCACGGGCGTGGCGTACCCCGCCGCCCGCCCGGGTAGCCGTAGCCCGTGGCCGAGACTTTGGACTCCCTGCGGCAGGAAGCCGCGCACTGCACCCGCTGCGAGCTGTACGAGGCCGCGACGCAGACCGTGTTCGGCGAAGGCAGCGCCGACGCCTGGCTGGTGCTGGTCGGCGAACAGCCCGGCGACCAGGAGGACAAGGCGGGCGAGCCGTTCGTCGGGCCCGCGGGCCGGGTGCTCGCCGAGGCGCTCGACCGCGTCGGCCTCGACCGAGCGGAGATCTACCTCACCAACGCCGTCAAGCACTTCCGCTTCGAGCAGCGGGGGCCGCGGCGCATCCACAAGACGCCGACCGTCACCCAGGTGCGCGCGTGCGGTCCGTGGCTGACCGGCGAGCTCGCCGCGGTCCGGCCGTCGGCGCTGGGCCTGCTCGGCGCCACGGCCGCCAAGGCCGTGCTGGGTCAGCAGTTCCGGCTGACCGTCGACCGCGGCAAGGTGCTCGACCACGACGGCACGCCGACGGTCGCCACCGCGCACCCGTCGGCGATCCTGCGGACACCTCCCGAGGAGCGCGACGCGGCCGTCGCCGCGTTCGTTGCGGACCTTGAAGTGCTCGCAGGCCTGCGCCCCTAGCGCCCGGGGCGATCCGGGTCCGGGGGGAGGATGCGGATGGCGAAGGCGACGACGTCGTCGGCCGAGCCCGTGCCCAGGCGGTCGACGAGGGTGTCGACCAGCTCGCGGGGTGGCCGATCGGCGAGCTCGGCGAACATCGTGCAGAGCCTGCTGATGCCCGTGTCGATGTCCTGGCCGCTGCGTTCGACCAGCCCGTCGGTGTAGAGCAGCACGGTCGTGCCGGGCGGGAGGTCGGCGGAGTGGTCGTGGCGGGGCAACCCGCGCAGGGCGGCGAAGCCGAACATCGCGTCGTGCGCGTCGAGCACCCGGACGGCGCCCTCGGGTGAGATCACCACCGGTGGCGGGTGCCCGGCGTTCGTCCAGCGCATCCGCCACCACCCCGTGAGCACGGGATCCGGGCTCAGCCGCGCCAGCACCGCCGTGCCCGCCGCGGCGAGCCCGAGCCCGGCCGCGGCGTCCTCGAACGCGGTGAGCAGCGCCGACGGCGTCGCGTCCGCCAGCATCCACGCGGCTTGCCGCACCATCGACCGGACCTGGCCCATCACCGTCGACGCGGAGACGTTGTGGCCGACCACGTCCCCGACGGTGACCACCACCGCCCGCTCGACGCCCGGCCCGGCGGGGAGCTCGATCGCGTCGTACCAGTCGCCGCCCACGTTGTCGCGCAGGTCCGCGGGCTGGTAGCGGGCGGCCCAGCCCAGGCCCGCCACCTCGGGCAGCTCGGTCAGCATGGCCTGCTGCAGCTCGTGCACCACCGCGATCCGGTTCTGCAGCCTGCCCGCCCGCTCCAGCGCCTGCGCGGCGAACCCGGCGATGGTCGCGATCGACAACAGCTCGAGGGGGTCCGCCCGGTGGGGGTGGTCCCAGCCCAACACCAGAGCGCCCACTGGATCCGCCTCGCGCGGCAACGGCGCCACCACCACCGCGTGCAGCCCGAGGTCGCGCAGGTAGGCCTGCACGACGGGCGGGTTGTGGTCGGCGAACTCCGCACGGTCGGCGTAGGCCAGCACCCGCCGTCGGCGCATGGCCTCCGCCGAGGGCAACGGGGAGTCCTGCCAGCGGAACCCGTCCCACCCCGCGCGGTCGGCGAACCCGAGCGGCTCGGCCGGGTCGCGGAGCCGGTGCACCAGCCCGTCCGGCCCGACCAGCACGAGGCCCACGTAGGACGGGGCAAGACCGGTGTTCACCAGCGCGTCCACCCGGGCCTGGATGTCCTGCACCGAGACCGTGTTGGTGAACGCCTGCGACGCCTCCAAGAGCATCTGGCTGCGGCCGTGGGAGCGGCGCAGCGCGGCGTCCAGCTCGTCGCGGCGGGCCCGTTCGCTGGTGGCGGCGTGCTCGGCCAGCCGGAGCCGCAACTGCAGCGAGCACCCCCACGCCAGGTCCCGCAGCACCTCGAGCTCGTCGGGGCTCCAGTCGCGGGGCTGGGTGTCGATCGCGCACAGCGCGCCCAGCACGCGGCCGTGCTGGTCGGTCAACGGCATCCCCGCGTACGCCACCACGCCGAGCTCCGTGACCGCGGGGCTGCCCGCGGTCAGCTCCCGCTGTCGGCCGTCGGTGATCACCAAGGGCGCGTTGCCGGTGACGACGTGCTGGGAGATGGCGTGCGACAGCGGCGTGCACCGCGCGGCGTCCCACGGCCCGGCCGACCCCGGGCACACCTGCCGGTCCGACTCGACCAGGCTCACCAGCGCGAGCGGCACCCCGAGCAGCTTCCGCACCCGGTCGGCGACCGCGTCCATGTCCGGGTCCGGCGCGGCCGTCATGCCGAGGCGGGCCAGGGCCGCGGTCCGGTCGGGATCGCCGAGTGCCGCCGCATCGGCATGCCGCTCCGGCGTCGCACCCGCGTCCCCGGACACGTCGGTGATCGTTCCCCCCACGCACGTACTCCTCGACCCAACCCCGCAGGGTCTACCTCAGGCGGGGGCATCGTGCCAAGCGGGGCGCTACGGTCTCCGCCGTGCGGGTCCGAGTGGGCGAGCCGTCCGACGCGTCGTTCATCGTGACCATGGCCCAGCTCGCCTCGGTGATCGAGGACGATCCGCTGCCCCCGGTCGACGATCCCGCGCTGCTCCTCGGGCTTCCCCCGGCACCGGACACGGCGGTGGTGGCGCTCGATGGCGACGAGCGTCCGATCGGGGCGGCCTGGTGGCACATCCGGGATCGGTCGTTGGTCGTGACGCCGGACGGCGCACCGGTCCCCGAGGTCGTCGTCGCGGTGGTGCCCGCCGCCCGCGGTCGCGGCGTCGGTCGTCGGCTGCTCGACGCCCTCGCGGCCCGCGCCGCCGAGCGCGGCCACGACCGGCTGGCCCTCAACGTCCACATCCGCAACCCCGCCGCCCACCTCTACAGCCGTGCGGGTTTCGTCGTCGCGGGGAAGGGCCGGGGGCCGCTCGGCGTCGCGATGGTCCGGGAGCTGCGGTAGGAAGGCCCCATGCCGTTGCCCGAGGTGCTGGTGGACCTCGACCGCACCACGGGGGGCATGCTCACGCTACCGCCGCGGCAGGGCAGCGACCGCGGCGGCTGGCACGCGGGCACCGCGGACACGTTGTGGCGCAACGCCGAGCTGACCCGCGAACGCGGCGCGGAGCTGCTCGTCGTGCCCTCGGCGGACGCGGTGCACAAGCTCGACTACCGCGAGGTCGTCGAGGCGCACCTGCAGGGCGGCCAACAGCTCACGATGGTGACGACGCAGGTCGCGGCGGCGGTGCTGGATCGCCTGGAGGCGCTCGCGCGGGACCGGGCAACGACGGCCTCGACGACCTCGGCGACCATCTGCTGCCGGACCTGCTCGACGACGGGTTGGCGCGCAGCTGGGCGTTGGAGGGCTACTGGCGCGACGTCGGCACGGTGGAGGCGTACTGGCAGGCGCACCAGGAGTTCCTGGAGGAGACGCCGCCGCTGCTGCCGGGAGCGATCGTGCCGACGTGACGCCCGACGAGGTCGGCTTGCTCGCGGCAGCGGCAGCGGCAGCGGCAGCGGCAGCGGCACCCGGTGCCGGCCCGGGCCGACCCACACGTCCGTAGGGTGCTTGCGTGCAGCCGCCCGCCGACCTCGAGACGGTCCGCGAATCCTACGACCGGGTCGCCGACGCCTACGTGGAGCTCGGCATGGGCCGGTTGGAGGCCGAGCCGTGGCTGCGGGCCGTGCTCGCCGCGTTCGCCGAGTCCGTCTGCGGGCTCGGCCCGGTGCTGGACGTCGGCTGCGGACCCGGCACGGTCACCGCGCACCTGACCGAGCTCGGTATCGACGCCTCGGGCGTCGACCTGTCGCCGCGGATGGTCGACCACGCCCGCAGGCAGTACCCCGACCTGCGGTTCTCCGTCGCTTCAGCGACCGAGCTCGACATTCCACCCGCGTCGCTCGGCGGCGTGCTCGGTTGGTGGTCGCTGTTCAACCTCCCGCGGGCGATGCTGCCCGGGGTGCTGCGGACCTTCGCCGAGGCGCTCGTCCCCGGGGGGCAGGCGTTGATCGGCACGCACGTGGGCGACGGCGACATCGCCCGCACCGAGAGCTACGGCGGCCTGCCGGTGTGCTGGACGACGCACCTCTACCGCCCCGAGGACGTGGCCGGGATGCTGGTCGCCGCCGGGCTCGAGGTGGTCGCCGAGCTGCGGCTGCCCGCGCATCCGCCGTCGATGCGGCCGCAGGTGCTGCTGGCGTCGCGGCGCCCGGGCTGAACGGAGCGCTATCCACCGCTCACCCGAACATCGTGCGCATCCGTCCCTGATATTTCGGACAAGTCATGCGGGCCAGAAGAGGCGCGTGGGCGCCGGGTCGGGGCCGTGGCCGGTCAGCAGCCGGAGCAACAGCTCGACCTGCTCGACGGTGGGCGGCGGCGTCGGCAGGCCGCTGAGGATCCGGGCCAGGAACGGCCCCAGGATCCGGGCGGCTTCCTCCTCGGTCACACCACGGATGGTGCCCTGCCCCGCCCGCCTCTTCATACGTCTGTTCGGGCAGTTCACGCGGCGAGCACGGGACGTCACCCCGTCGGCGCTCGGTGGCGGATCAGGCGACGGCGAGGGCCTCGTCGAGACTGCGAAACACCGACAGGCGGTCGGTCAACCCCGATGCCGCGATGGCGCGGATCACCGGACCTCCGTCACCGACGACGATGCGCAGGCATTGTCGGCTCCGGTCGGCTGTGTGCTGGGCCTCGATCAGCACCGCCAGGCCGATCGAACTCAAGAAGGTGACGGCGCTCAGCTCGATCACAACCATTCCCTGGCAGGCGTCGAACTCGTTCTGAACGGCGGTCGCGAGGTGGTCCGAGGTGGCGAGGTCGACCTCCCCGGCTGCGGTGATGACGACGGCGTGGGGAAGCCGGTGGTTGATGAGCTGCAACGGGAGTTTGTCATCGGTAGCGATGCTGGGTCTGTTGTTCCCTTCGTGATTGCCCATAGGTGTATAGCGCGATCAGAAGTACCGGTGTTACCGCGATGCGCTGAGGGCACCCGGCAACGGCTTCGCATTTGCGCGCATTCTTCGGACTTCGATCGGCATATGCATGAGATTGCTCGCGTTCGCCGGGAGGTCGCCGAAGTCGCCACCTGCGTGAACCGCAGGGGGTGCTCCGGACGTGGACTACCCATGTGGGGCGGGCAACCGATGCGACCTTCCGCGGGCGAAGCCGCGCCGGTGCTGGACGTCGCGCGGATCCGGGAGCACTTCTGCTTCCCGGGGGTGGGGCGGGTGGCGACCAACAACGCGGCGAGTACCCAGCCGCCCCGCGAGCTGCTTGAGCTGTACCGTTCCTTGGCGCCGTGGTACGAGAACGTCCACCGGGGGCAGTCGTCGGCGTCGCAGCGCACGACCGCGCTGTTCGAGGAGTCCTACGACACGATCGCGACCTGGCTGAACGCGCGGAGCCGTCGCAACATCGTCACCTACCGCAACGCCACCGAAGCCATCAACGCCGTGATGTACTCGCTGCTCACCGAGTTCCGCGACGGTGACAACGTGGTCACCACGATGATGGAGCACAACTCCGACTTCGTGCCGTGGCACGCGTTGAGCCGCGAGATCCTGCCGCGCTTCGGCCGCCGGGTGGAGTGTCGTCTCGCGCGGTTCGACCACCGTACGGGCGAGCTCGACCTCCACCATCTCGCCCACCTGGTCGACTCCCGCACCAAGCTCGTGTGCGTCACCGGGGCATCGAACTTCCTCGGCACGAAGCCGCCGTTGCCCCTGGTCCGGGCCATCGCGGACGGCAGCGGGTACGCCCAACCCTCGGGGGAACACCGGTCGCTGCTGCTGGTCGACGCCGCCCAACTCGCGCCGAGCAGCGTCCTGGACGTACAGGCCCTTGACGTGGACTACCTCGCGTTCTCCTTCCACAAGTTGCTCGCGCCGTTCGGCGTCGGCGTCCTGTACGCCAAGGAGCACCTGCTCGAGCAGGGCCTTCCGTTCCTCTACGGCGGCGACATGATCGCCGAAGGGCAGGTGGCGCCCGACCGCGTCGGCTACAACGCGCTGCCGTGGAAGTACGCCGCGGGCACGCCGAACATCCTCGGCGTCATCGTGTCGGCTCAGGCGCTGCGCCTGTTGCTCGACCTGGTCGCAGGTGGGGGATACCGGTGGTTCCGCAGCGTTCAGCCCGTCCCCAGGGACGTCGTCGTGTGGTCGATGGACCGCGTCGCGCAGCACACCCGGGTTGTCACCGAGCACGCGCTGCGCAGGGCGCGCGAGATCCCTGGGCTCACGGTGTACGGGCCCTCGCTGGGCGATTCGCGCTCGCCGCTGCTGGCCTTCAACGTGGCCGGTACCGACCCGATGTGGATCGCCGAGCAGCTCGACCTGCTCGGCGTCGAGTCCCGGGCAGGCTGTCACTGCGCCACGCTCGCGCACCGCGAACTGAGCCTGACCCCCGCAGCGAGCTGCAGGTTGAGCTTCGCCCTCTACACGAGCCTTGACGACGTCGAGCGCGCGGTAGCGGCCCTCCGCTACGTCGCCGGACACGCCCGTCCGCGCGCGTCGTGAGCGTTCCCGCCCGGGCCGCGAGGCTCAGGACGTGCCGGATCAGCGCACGCGTCGGGTCCCGTTGTGGGCGTCGAGACGCAGCACGAGCTGCGCGGGGAGTCGATCCATCCGGAGCGCGGTCCGCAGCCGGGGGAGTGCCTCGTCGGTGATGCGGTCGCGGAGATCGGCCACCGGGGCGTGGGTTTCGACGGCGACGTCGAGGTGCACGGTCGGGGCGGAGCGCGCTCCGGCCAGGGTGGCGGTCGCGGTGTCGACGCCGCGGTAGGCGCCATCCTCGCCACCGGCATGAGCACCACGCTCACCATCCCCGGCCGCTTGCAGCGCAGCAGGCGCGACCACGAACGGATCCTCTCCGCGATCCTCGACGGCGACGCCGCCGCGGCCCGGCGTGCCGCGAAGCGCCACGTGACGGCGGCGCGGGACGCGGCGCTCCTGCGACTGGCGGGGGAGAAGCAGGAGCCCGCCTGAGGGTCACACGGTGCCTGCCAGGGCGAGGGCGGCGAGCCCGACCGCGGCGACGAGCACCGTCGAGAGCGCGCCCAGCACGAGCCCGCGCCTGCCCGTGCGCAGGAGCGCCCCGAGCCGCACCTGGCTGCCCAGGCCGAACAGCGCCGCCGCGAACAGCAGGGTGGTGAGGACGCTGCCCACCTGGAGCGCGGCGGGGGGAACGACGCCGGTGGTGCGCAGCACCATCGTCGCGAGGAAGCCGACCACGAAGAGCGGCACGATGGGCGGCCTGCTGCCGGTGCTGGCCGCGTGGCGGCGTTGCACGACGCTCACCCCGGCGACCATGGGGGCCAGGAGGACGACTCGCGTCAGCTTGACGACGACGGCGACACCGACGGCCGCGGCACCCGCTGGCGATGCGGCCGCGACGACCTGCGCCACCTCGTGGACGGACACGCCCGCCCAGGCGCCGAGCTGTTCGGGCCGCAGCCCGAGCAGGCCACCGAGCAGCGGCACCAGGCCGATCGCCGCGCTGCCGTAGAGCGTCACGAGCGTGACCGCGGTCGCCACGTCGCGCTTGTCGTGGTCGGTGACGCTGTCCATGGCCGCAATGGCCGACGCCCCGCAGATCGAGAACCCGGTGGCGACCATGAGGCCCAGCCCGGGCGACACCCCCAGCGCCCGCCCCATCAGCAGCGTCCCGAAGAACGCCACCACCACGGTGCCGACGACCGCGAGCACGGTCCCGGCGCCGAGCCCGAGCACCTGCCCGAGGCCGAGCTGCAACCCGAGCAGCACGACGCCGAGGCGCAGGAACTTCTTGGTGGCCCAGCGCAGGCCCGCGGCGGTCGACGCGGGCAGGCGCGGACCCGCCAGCACACCGAGCACGACGGCGAGCGTCAGCGCGCTGACCGCCGGGACGAGCCGGGCCGCGGCGAAGGCCACCGCGGTCGCCGCCGCGACCACGGCGAGCCCCGGCGCCAGTCGGTCCAGCGCCGTACCGGCGCGCGGCTCCTCTGTGACCACCATGCACACCAGCGTCGCGCGCCGACCGGTCGCCCGGTAGCCGTCGATGCTTGCCCACGTCATAGCCTGGAGGCATGGCTCAGCTGCCGGACGTCGAATCGTTGCAGCTCCTCGTGCTGGTGGGGGAGCACGGCAGTCTCACGTCGGCGGCGGCTGTCGCGGGGATCAGCCAACCCTCGGCGAGCAAGCGGATGTCGGCGTTCGAGCGCAGGCTGGGCCTCACGCTGCTGGACCGCTCGCGGCGCGGGTCCGCGCTCACGCCGTCCGGGGTAGTGGTATGCGGATGGGCGCAGCGCGTGCTCGACCAGATGAGCGTGTTGGTGGACGGCGTGGCCGCACTGCGCCGCGAGCACACGCCCCAGCTGTCGCTCGCGGCGAGCCTGACCGTGGCCGAACACCTGCTCCCGGTCTGGCTCGGCGACCTGCGCCGCATCGCGCCGGAACTGCACGTCGGGCTGCAAGTGGTGAACTCGAGCCGGGTCTGCGAACTGGTCAGCCGGGAAGGGGTCGAGCTGGGCTTCGTCGAGTCACCGGGTGGCCTGCGCGGGCTGCGGTCCCGGGTCGTCGCCTCCGACCGGCTCATACTGGTGGTCGCGCCCGACCACCCGTGGGCCCGGCGCCGCCGCCCGGTCGGGGCCGCCGAACTGGCCGCCACCGCCCTGATCAGCCGAGAGCCCGGCTCGGGCACCCGTGAAACGGCCGACCGCGCGCTGGTCGCCGCCGGGTTTCGCCCCGTGACCCCGCTGCTCGAGCTCGGCTCCGGCACGGCGGTGCGCAGTGCGGTCGCGGCGGGCGCAGGCCCGGCACTGCTCAGCGAGCTGGTCGTGGCACCGGATCTCGCCGCGGGCGTGCTCACCGAGGTGCCGACGGCCGAGGTCGACCTCGGCCGCACGCTGCGGGCGGTGTGGCGCGCGGGGGCGCGACCCAGTGGAAGGGCGGCCGACCTGCTGCTCGTCGCCGCCCGCAGGCGTCGGGCGAGCGGAGTCCCGGCCCGCCGCCGATGAGTGGCGGCGACGGCCGCTTGCCGTCCCGGCGCTCAGATCAACGACAGCGATCCGGCACGGGGGAGACGAGCACGATCGCGTCCGGATCGATCGGCGCGGCGCGATCGGCCTGCTGCCGGGGCTCGACCAGTGCGGCGCGCGCCGCCTCCACATGGGGGAAGGTGGACCACCGGCCGAGGAATCGGCGGACCTGTAGTGAGGACGCGGCCACCAGCACCCCGGCCCCGACCAGGTGGATCCCGACACCCCGCCGACCGGCCTCGGTGCGGGCCTGCTCGAGCAGGGCCAGCCCCGACGGGGCGGCGCGGCGGGTGTGGCTCAGGTCGATGAGCAGGTGCGCGAGGTGCGCCTCGCCGACGTCGAGCCGGTGCAGCCACGCCTCGCACCACGGCAGCAACCGCGCCGCCGTGGCGTGGTCGAGCTCGACCGGGGCTGCGACCACCGCCAGGTGCCCCGCCCGCGACCACGGCGCCTCCGCGGTAGGCCCAGGCTGGGAGGGAGGGGTCATCCCGGCTTGCCGGGCGGTGGGGGTGGTGGCGGTGGCCTGCCGTTTCCGGTGCAGCAGATGATCGCGCTTAGGTCCATGACCTGCTTCTCCCTCGCCCTCAGCGCCGAACCACAGCCCGGACGGCGCAGTGCCGGGCGGTGGGGTGGCGGGCGCCCTCCTCGCGGGTCCCACTATGGCCCGTCGTCCAGGTTTCGTCTAGGTTTTCTGGCGACGCGGCACAACCACCGTGGAGGGCGCATGAACGATGTTCCGGGCTCCGACGTTCCCGCTCCTCCGCTCGCAGGTGGGCCACCGGAAGCCGCGGATCCGCCCTCGGACGGCGGCTGGTCGATCGCCGAGGCGGGCCGCGATCTCGGCCTCGCGCCCGACACCTTGCGCAAGTGGCAGCACCGCTACGGGCTCGGCCCCAGCCGCAGCTCCAGCGGCGGCCATCGCCGCTACGTCCACGCCGACCTGTTGCGCCTGCGGCGGGTCCGCGACCTCATCGCCCGAGGCGTCGCCACCGCGGAAGCCGCCCGCCAGGTCCTGCAGGACGAGGCAATCGGGTTGGAGTCGTCCGGCTCCGACCCGGCCGTTCGCCGACTGGCCGCCGCGGCCGCGCAGCTGGACGGCCCCAGCGTGCGACACCTGGTCGACCAGGAGCTCGCCCGACGCGGGGTCGTCGACACCTGGGAACACCTCCTGCGGCCCGTCCTCGTCTCCGCAGGCGCCGCTGCCGAGCGGTCCACCCACGCCATCGCCGTGGAGCACGTGCTCTCCCACGTCGTCCACGCCGCCTTGAGCAGCCGGATCCCACCGGCGGCCACCGGGACGCCCCGGCCCACCCTGTTGGCCTGCGCCCCGGACGAAGAGCACGAGCTGCCGATGGTCGCGCTCGCCGCCGCACTGGCCGAGCGCGGGATCGCCAGTACCCTGCTCGGTGCTCGCACCCCGCCTGCCGCGGCTGCTTCCTTCCTGGATGGCCTGCTCGTGGTGTTCGCGCTGCTGCCCCAGGACGTCCCCGAATTCGTGCAGGACCCGGCTCCCGGTACCACGATCGTGGCCGCCGGACCCGGCTGGGACCCCGCAGCACTGCCGCCGCGGATCCGCCACGTCAACTCGTTGCCCGCGGCGATCGCGCTCTTCGACGGATCAACCGACGCCACGGATGAGTAGCCATGACAGGTCACGGAACCGACGCAAGCCCCGCCATCCACCTCGAGGTGGCAGGCCCGCTCGACGTCGACGTCCTCGAGTCGCTGATCCGGTTCGCCCATTCCACGATCCGTTCCGGATGCGCCGAGCTGGTGCTGGAGCTCAACGCGCTCACGGACTTCCCCACCCGGTTGTTCAGCGACCTGCACCACCTGGACCAGACCGCCCGCCTGCACCGGTGCCACCTGCAACTGCTCGGCTTGGACGAGGCCGTCGCGACCGCGCTCTGCACGAGCCGCGGCGCCGTGACGGGTCTGACTGATCGTCGGCGCTAGCCGAGGCGCTGGGCGCGCAACCGCAACGCGTTGGCGATGACGCTCACCGAGGACAGCGCCATCGCCGCCGCCGCGATCATCGGCGACAGCAGCAGGCCGAACGCCGGGTAGAGCACCCCGGCCGCGATGGGGATGCCCGCGGCGTTGTACACGAAGGCGAACACGAGGTTCTGCCGGATGTTCGACATGGTCGACCGCGACAGGTGCCGCGCTCGGACGATGCCGGTGAGGTCGCCCTTGAGCAGGGTCACCCCGGCGCTCTCGATCGCGACGTCGGTGCCGGAGCTCATCGCCAGGCCGACGTCGGCGGCGGCGAGCGCGGGCGCGTCGTTCACGCCGTCACCTGCCATCGCGACCACGCGGCCGCCGCGGCGCAGCCGGTTGACCACGTCGCTCTTGTGGTCGGGCAGCACCTCGGCCTCGACCCGGTCGATGCCGAGCCGACGTCCGACGGCCTCGGCGGTGACCCGGTTGTCGCCGGTGAGCATCACGACCTCGATCCCGTCCCGGCGCAGCGCTTCGAGGGCGGCGGGCGTGGTCTCCTTGACGGGGTCCGCGATGGCGAAGATCCCGGCGGTCCGGTCGTCGACGCCGATGAAGATCGCGGTCGCACCGTCGGCGCGGAGCCGGTCGGCCTCCGCGCCGAGGCCGCTGGTGTCGAGACCCCGGCTGGTGAGGAACGTCGCGCTGCCCAGCAGGACGCGGTGGCCCTCGACGTGCCCGGTGACGCCCTTGCCTGCCGGGGCGTCGAAGTCGGTGACGTCCGGGATCGGCAGTCCGGCGTCGGTGGCGGCGTCGACGACGGCGCGGCCGAGCGGATGCTCGGAGGCGCGTTCGACGCCCGCGGCGAGCCGCAGCAGCTCGTCGCGGTCGAAGCCGGCGGCCGGGACGATCGCCGTGACCGACGGCCGACCTTCGGTGAGGGTGCCGGTCTTGTCGACGACGAGCGTGTTCACCTTCTCCATCAGTTCGAGCGCCTCGGCGTTCTTGATCAGCACACCGAGACCGGCGCCGCGCCCGACCCCGACCATGATCGACATCGGGGTGGCCAGGCCGAGCGCGCAGGGGCACGCGATGATCAGGACGGTGACGGCGACGATGAGCGCGTGGGCCAGCCGCGGGTCCGGTCCCACCGTGGCCCAGACCAGGAACGCGACGACGGCGACGACGATCACCGCGGGCACGAACCAGGCCGCGACCCGGTCGGCCGTGCGCTGGATCGGCGCGCGGGACCGCTGGGCCTCGGCGACCATCTGCACGATCCGGGCGAGCATCGTGTCGCGCCCGATCTTGTCCGCGCGCATGACCAACGCGCCCGTCTGGTTCACCGTGCCGCCGATGACGCCGTCCCCGGCCGTCTTCGTGGTCGGCATCGCCTCGCCGGTCACCAGCGACTCGTCGAGCGAGGAGCGGCCGTCCTCGACGGTGCCGTCGACCGGGACCGTCTCGCCGGGGCGGACCCGCAGCCGGTCACCGATCTGGACCAGGTCGAGGGTGATCTCGTCCTCGGTGCCGTCCGGGTTGATGCGGTGTGCGGTCTTGGGGGTCAGGTCGAGCAGCGCCTTGATGGCTCCGGAGGTGCGCTCACGGGCGCGGAGCTCGAGGACCTGCCCCAGCAGGACGAGCGCCGTGATGACGGACGCGGCTTCGAAGTAGACGTCGACCGCGCCGTCCATCCGGAACGCCTCGGGGAAGATCCCCGGGGCCACGGTCGCGATGACGCTGAACAGCCAGGCCACGCCCGTGCCCATCGCGATGAGCGTGAACATGTTCAGCTTCAGGGTGCGGACCGAGGTCCAACCGCGTTCGAAGAACGGCAGGCCTGCCCACAGCACCACCGGGGTGGCCAGGACGAGCTGGATCCAGGCGGAGACCCCGGCGGGGATGGTGTCGCGGATCGCCGGGACCAGGTCGGTGCCCATGCCGAGCAGGAGCACCGGGATCGCCAGTGCGGCCGCCACCCAGAACCGGCGCGTCATGTCGGCCAGCTCCGGACTCGGGCCGGAGTCCGCCGTGACGGTCACCGGCTCCAGCGCCATCCCGCAGATCGGGCACGCCCCGGGGGCGGAGCGGCGGATCTCCGGGTGCATCGGGCACGTCCACTCCGCGACCTCGCCTGCCACCTCGCCTGCCGCTGCGGCGGCCGACGGCGCGGCCGGGTGCCCGGCGTGGTCCGACCCGTGGCAGGCGTGCTCGTGCGCGACGGGTTCGGCGTGGTGGTGATGGGTGCGACCGACCATGCCCACACCATAGCCTATTACCCCTGGGGGGTATAGAGATGTGCCGCACACCGTGCTCATCTCCGACGTACGCTCAGCCCGGTGACCCGCAGCCAGGACGTACTCGACTCCGCCCGGGGCTGGGTCACCGTCGGCGCCGCCTTCGTCGCCATGGTGGCCGTGTTCGGGGTGGCCTACAGCTTCGGGGCGTTCTTCGCGCCGATGGCCGCGGAGTTCAGGACCGGCAGCGGGGCGACGTCGCTGGTCTTCTCGATCACCGCCTGCTGCTGGTTCCTGCTCGGTTCGGTGAGCGGGCGGGCGGTGGACCGGGTCGGGCCGCGGCCGGTGCTGCTCATCGGGGCCGTGGCGCTGGCGGGCGGGTTACTCGCGACGTCCGCGGCGCAGCAGCTGTGGGTCGGCTACCTCGGGTACGGCCTCGGCGTCGGGGTGGCGGTCGCGTGCGGGTACGTGCCCATGGTCGCGGTCGTCAGCGGGTGGTTCGAGCGGCGCCGGGCGCTCGCGGTTGGTGTGGCGGTCGCGGGGATCGGGGTGGGCACGTTGGCCGGTGCGCCGCTCGCGGCCACCTTGATCGCGGAGTACGGGTGGCGGCGGGCGCACCTCCTGCTGGCGCTCGGCGGGTCGGTGCTGCTCGTCGTCGCGGCGGTCGCGGCGCGCAGGCCGCCCCGGCCGGTGGGCGAGGAGTCGTGGGCCCTGCGTGACGTCGTGCGCACCGGGGAGTTCCGGGCGATGTACGTCGCCACCTTGCTGGCCTCGATCGCGTTGTTCGTGCCGTTCGTGTACCTCCCGACGGCCGCCCTCGCGAACGGCGTCTCGCCGGTCGCGGCGGCGGCGCTGATCGGCGTGATCGGGGTGGCGAGCGTCGTCGGGCGCCTCGCGATCGGTGCGCTGGCCGATCGGGTCGGGCGCGTGCGGACCTTCCAGGCTTCTTTCGGGGTCCTCGCGGCGAGCTTCCTGATCTGGCTGGTCGGCGGGTCCTGGCCCTGGTTGTCGGCGTTCGCGGTCGTGCTCGGCACCGGCTACGGCGGGTGGATCGCGCTGCAGCCGACGGTGCTCGCGCAGCTGTTCGGCACGCGGGGACTCGGTGGGCTGGTCGGACTGGTCTACACCGCAGCGGGAGTCGGCGCGCTCATCGGGCCGCCCCTCGCGGGCGTCCTCGTGGACGCCACCGGCGGGTACCGGTGGGCGATCGCGGCCGCTGGGGTCGCGGGGCTCGGCGCGTTCGTGGCGCTCCTGCCGCTGCGCTCGGGGCCCGCGCTGCGCCGCTCGCCGTGAGCGCGCAACTCCTCAGCGGGGCCCGGACGCGTCACGCGGAGCCAGGCGCTCCACGGCCTCGTCGTCGAGCGCCGGGATGGGCAACGGGGAGTCGGTGAGGAACGCGGTGACGTCGGCGAGCACCTCGGTGGGCCGGTCTTGGTAGGTGTTGTGCCCGGCGCCGTCGAGGTAGACCAGCCCCGCGTGCGGGAGGGTGCGTCGGTAGTCGAGCGCGGAGCGCCAGGACAGGTAGTCGCACGAGCCTCTGAAGATCAGAACGGGGGTGGGCAGGCCGGTCAGCCCGGGTCGGGGGTCGGCTGGGGCGGCCCCGCCGGACGACTGGGGGAGCTGCAGCCGGTAGAAGCCGCTGCCGCGCACGGGGCCGTGCGCCTGTGCGGGGGTGCAGTGCAGCGCGGGCTCGGCGAGCGTGAGGATGGTGTCGTTGCGCGCGTCGGCCTCGACGTCCGGGAGGTAGGCGTGCGCCGCACGCACGTCGACCCTCGTCAGGAGGTAGCCGAGCAGGGCGCGCGGCTGTAGCGCCGCGGCGTAGGTGCGCAGGCGGGCACCGGTGTCGAGGCCTGCGGTGGCCCGGTCGGTGCTGGTGTCGGCCGGGTCCAGTGGCCCCGGCGAGGAGAGCACGAGCCGCTCGACGCTGTCGGGGTGCGCGGCCAGGTAGTGCGCGGCCAGCAGCCCGCCGTAGGAATGCCCGACCAGGACCATCTGCCGGGCGCCGATCGCCTGCCGCACGCCCTCGAGGTCGGCGACGTCACGGCCGACGCCGTAGCCGGTGGGGTCGGGGAGTCGGGTGGATCGCCCGGAACCGAGCTGGTCGTAGACGTAGACGTCGTAGCGCAGCGCCGAGAGACGGCCGAAGTACGCCGCGTCGCCTGCCATGTCGGGGATGCCCGGGCCGCCGTGCAACACGACGACCGGGGTCGATCGCCGCGGCTCGGCGCCCGGTATGCGCACGTAGGCCAACCGCGAGCCGGTGGGGAGCGACCAGTACCGCATCCCGGGGACGACGTCCTGGGTGCGGGGATCGCCGAGCGGGACGAGGACGGCGGCCGCGCCGAGCGCCACCAGGCCGCCCACGAGCCACGCGATCGAGCGGACGCGCCGCCCCCGCTTCAGCACCAGCCGGAGCGACCCGGCGGCGACGAGCGCGGTGAGCGCGCCTCCGGCGCCGAGGAACAGCACCGGAGACGCGGTGACCGCGGCCGCGGCGAGGGCGCCGCCGAAGCCGGCCGCCGCGGCCACGAGCACGGCCGCGGCCACCCCCGCTGCGCGTCCCGCCTGGATCGCCCGCGCCATGGGCTCAACGATGCCGCACGGCACCCCCGAACGACGTCGGTAGCGTCACCTCGGTCGCGGCGGGGCAGCACTCTTCGACGCACCCGCCGCGCGGCGGGACCGCGCCAGGCCGAGCGCCCCGAGCACCAGGCCGCTCAGCCCCAGCACCACGGCGAGGACGGCTCCGGCCAGCCCGTTGCCCGTGCCGAGACCACCGGCGGCGTTCGCCGCGTGCAGGCCGCCGAGGATCGCGCTGATCGAACCCAGCGACAGGGCCACGGCCTCCGCCCCGCGACCGGAGCGGAACAGGGCCCGGGCACCGACCACCACGCTGACCAGCCCCAGCACGGCGAGGACGCTCGGCACGGTGCGCCCCGTGCCGAGCACGTAGCCACCCGCGACGACGTCGTACGCGGGCCGGGTTGCGAGGAAGACGGACATCACGGAGCCCTTCGATCAGGTGCCAACCGCCGGAAGTGCGGTGACGTCGATGGTGGGCGCCGGGCGGGGCCCGCGCGTCAGCCGCCGATCGTGTTCTCCGGCTGGTGCGCGGGGCGTACCGTCAGCCGTCGGTGGTAGCCGTCGCGTCGACGGCGGTGGTAGTCCGGCTACCGCGCCGGGTGGATGCGCAGGCCGCGGCCGACCGCGCACGATGGTCCGGGGCCCGGTCGAGGGCGGGAGGACGGTCGCGTCATGCGTGGGGTGGTGGAGCGCGGCGCGGCGACGTCGGGGGTCGCCGACGTCGTTTTCGGCGCCTGCGTGGCCGTCGGGCTCCTCGCGGCCGCGGTCGCCGAGATCGGGCCGGGGGCATGGGCGGGCACACGCCCGCTCGACGCCGGAGCGGTCGCAGTGGCCGCGGTGGTCGCCGCTGCGGTCGCCGTGCGGCGGCGCTACCCGGTGGCGGTGCTGGTCGCGCTCAACGCGGCAGGCCTGGTCTGGTTCTCCGGCGGCTACCCGGGCCGGCTGATCGCCCTGATCCCGTTGATCGGCTGCTACACGCTCGCGGTCCAGCGGGGCTGGCGGTGGGGGCTCGCGGGAGCCCTGCCCACGGCGCTGATCACGATCGTCGCGATCCGCGTGGTGCTCGCCGACACCGAGACGGTCGCCGTCGTCCCGATCGCCGTGCTGCTGGCGGCCACGGCGACCAGCGCGGGCGCGGCCGTGGGCTACTACCGGGCGGTGCTCGCGGTCACCCGGGCCCAACTCGCTCAGGAGATCCAGAGCCGCGAGGAGCGGGCACGGCGGCTCGCGGCCGAGGAGCGGCTGCGCATCGCGCGTGAGCTGCACGACGTCTTCGGGCACACGATGGCCACCATCAGCGTGCAGGCAGGCGTCGGCCTGCACGTGCTCGAACAACGCCCGGGACAGGCGCGCGAAGCCCTCACCGCGATCAAGACGATCTGCGACGACGGCCTCACCGACGTCAAGACCATCCTCGGCATCCTGCGCGCCGACGGCCCGAGCGCCGAGGGGGAGCCGAGGGCGCCGCGCGGCGGGCTCGACCGGCTCACCGACCTGCTCGACACGGCCGAAGCGGGCGGCCTGCGGGTGGAGATGCGCGTCGAGGGCGATCCCCGGCCCTTGCCCGCCCCGGTCGACCTGGCCGCCTACCGGATCATCCAGGAAGCGCTCACCAACGTGCTGCGCCACGCCGGCGCGCGCACCGTCCGGCTGACGCTGCAGCACGCGCCGTCCCGGCTGCTCGTCCGGGTCTGCGACGACGGGCGGACCAGCTGCGCCGATGTCTCAGGGGGGCACGGCATCGACGGGATGCGCGAACGCGCCCGCGCGCTCTCCGGCAGCCTCACCGCGGCCCCGCTGCCCGAGGGGGGTTTCGAGGTCTGCGCGGAGCTGCCGATCCGGGAGCCGCGATGATGTCTCGGTGTCGCCCGGCCGCCCGATGACCGCGCCCATCCGCGTGCTCATCGCCGACGACGAGGCACTCGTGCGGGGCGGTTTCCGGGTGCTCATCGAGACCGAGCCCGGCATGGTCGTGGTCGGCGAGGCCGCCGACGGTGCCACCGCGGTCGACCTGACCCGCGACACCCACCCCGACGTGGTGCTGATGGACATCAGGATGCCGGTCGTCGACGGGCTGCGCGCCACCCGCGAGATCGCCGCCGACCCGGATCTCGCAGGCGTTCACGTGCTCATCCTGACCACCTTCGACCACGACGAGTACGTCATCGAGGCGGTAGCAGCGGGCGCCGCGGGCTTCCTCATCAAGAACACCGAGCCCGCCCAACTGCTGCGGGGGATCCGCGTCGTGGCGGGCGGCGAAGAACTCCTTTCCCCGGGGCTGATCCGCCGGTTGGTGGACCGGCTCAACGACGCCGCGGCGACGCCACAGCTGAACCCGCAGGCGTTGAACCAGCTCACCGCCCGGGAGAAGGAGATCGTCGGACTCGTCGCGCACGGGCTGAGCAACTCCGACATCGCCGCGGCGCTGACCATCAGCCACGCCACGGCGAAGACCCACGTCAGCCGGGCCATGACCAAGCTCGGGGCCCGCGACCGCGCACAGCTGGTCGCGTTGGCCTACCGCCACCACCTCGTCGAGCCACCCGGCCGCGCGTGAGCGCTCGACGCTATGCCGACCGCCCGTTGCGGACCCAGTCCCAACCCCGGTTCGGGCTGACCAGGTACAGCGCGCCGTCGACCTGCACCACGCCCAGCGGTGTCGAACGCTGTTGTCCGCTGCGCCTGCCCGTGGTGCGCGCGACACGCAATGCGTACCCGCCCTCCCGGTAGGGTTGCGCCGGTTCGTCGAGGATCTTGGCGGTCATCGCCGCGTTCATCGCGACGAGATCGGGCTGCGGCACGTGGCAGGGCTAGCGATGCGCCGACCCCTCGCGCGTCGATCAGAGCTCGTCGGGTGGACCCTGCACGTGCGGGACGACGCGCTGTCCGTCGTCGTCACCCAGTTGGACACTCACCAAGGTCGCAACATGGAACGGCCTGGTCTGAAGCTTCTAACGAGGCTCTGACCAGGCCGTTGCCTGGTGGGCGATACTGGGATCGAACCAGTGACCTCTTCGGTGTGAACGAAGCGCTCTCCCCCTGAGCTAATCGCCCCAGCGGCGACGACAGTACAGCACGGGCTGCCCGGTCCGGCGAGGGCCTCAGGCGGTGAGCGCTCCCGAGGCGACGACATCGGTCGGCACCGCAGGCGGTGTGCGGCCAGGCTCCAGGGAGATGGCGTAGGCGCCGAACGGCTGGGGGTCGGGGGAACCGACCGTTTGCGGGGCGGCGTCGCGCTCGTCCACGTCGAACACCCCGAGCGGCTGGGGGGCGGACGAGGCGTCCTTGAGGCCCCACAGCACGTAGGTCTGGTCGGCGGAGTTGGCGGCGAGGCCGATCGTGTACACGGTCTGCCGACTGTCTGCGACGACGACCGCCGCCACCGCCGTGCCGTCCGGCCGGGCCAGCAGCGCGTGCGAGTTGCCGGGGCGGGCGAGGCCCTGCACGAGCGCGGTGGTGCTGGACACCTGCGACGACGCTGTGTCGAGCTGCTGCTGCAACTGAACGGTCTGTTGCTGCAGCTGGACCGTGCGGATCCCGAGCCCTCCGGCGGCGACGATCGCCACCGCCGCGACGGCCGCCGTCACGAGACGCCCGGGGGAGAGGCGCCCTCTCCGGCCAGCGGGCCGCGGGCCGGTCGGACGCGGACCGCCCGGAGCCGGACCGGCGGGACCCGTCGGACGGGCCGTGCGCGGCTGCCGAGGGCCGGGGGAGGGCGGTGGCTGCGCGACGACCTGCGGCCGCACCTGCGGGGTCGCCGCCGCGGCATCGAGGATCGAGGCACGCAGTCGAGCGGGCGGGTCGACCTGCTCGACGGCCGTGGCCAGCTGCGTCATCACGGCCTGCGTGTCGCGCACCGCAGCGCTGCAATCCGCGCAGGTCGGCACGTGCCGCTCCACCGCGATCTCCTCGTCGGGCTCGAGCGCGTGCAGCGCCCAGCCGACGGCTTGTTCCGTGCGGGTGCACGTCGGACGCGGTTCGGTCATCGCGCACCTCCCCCGAGTTCCGAAGCGACCTCACCCAGGAGAGGGCCGAGCACGCTGCGTAGCCGTTGTACCCCGGTGAACATCCGGGACTTGACGGTGCCGAGCGGCACGCCCGTCAACGTCGCGACTTCGCGTTGTGTGTAGCCACCGTAATAGGCGAGGGCGAGCGCCTCGCGCTGCTCGTCGGGGAGCCGCCCCAGCGCGTCGCGGACCTGACCCGCGACGACGGCGCCCAGCGCGGCCTGGTCCGCGCCGGGGCCCGGCGCCACCGACCACTCTTCGCCGTCCTCCGCCGCGGGCACCGTGCGACGGCGGATGGCGCTCTCGCGGCGTACCGCGTCGACCGCCTTGTGGTGCACGAGCGTCAGCAGCCAACTGCTGAACGCGCCCCGCGTCGGGTCGAAGCGGCCCGGCTCGCGCCAGAAGGCGATGAAGACCTCCTGGACGACGTCCTCCGCCAGGCCCTCGTCCGCGCACACCCGTCTGGCCAGCGAGAACGCCTGCTTGGACCACCGGTCGTACAGCTCGCCCAGCGCCCGCTGATCCCCGCCGACGATCCGCTGGATGATCTGCACGTCGGCCGGATCGGAACCGCGCCCACCCACCTGCCCGCGCTGACGCCTGCCCGGCGTCTCGGGGGTGTCGGCAACTCCGTCCACCAGGGGGGTCCTCACGTCCTTGTATTCGTCACGGGAGGGCGTCCGGTTCAGGCTAGTACGCGTTAGTGATTCGTGATGGACGGCACGCGCGGCAGCGTGTAACACGCTGGCCCGTCAGAGTGATATCAGGGAGCAACAGGGGGTTCCGTGTCCCCCGACCCGTCACATCTTCGCCACACGGTCGTTTCTCCGCATGACGAACCACGGCGGGATCACGAAAGAGGACGCACGATGCGCGACGAGCACACGGTCATCTGCTCACCGGCAGTGTTCGAACTGACCTCGGCGGAAGCCTCGGCTGTCCCCGTGAAGGTCGACCTGACCTACCACAGCCGCGACCCCTACGCGGTGCGGGCATCCTTCCGCACCGGGAGCAGTTCGGTCGAGTGGGTCTTCGCCCGCGATCTGCTGCACGGCGGTCTCGTCGGCCCGGCGGGCTCCGGCGACGTGCGGGTGCAGCCGCTGCCCGGCATCCCGGCGAAGGTCCAGCTGGAGCTCTCCTCGCCGTCGGGCCACGCGGTGTTCACGACCTGCGCGACGACCCTCGGCGACTTCCTGTGCCGCACCTTCGAGGCCGTCCCCGCGGGCTCGGAGTACTCGTGGCTGGACTTCGACATGGCGCTCTCCGAGCTGCTCAACGAGTCCGCGCACGACTGATCAGCAGGTCCACCGCCTGTCGGGGGGCGGTGTGGAGGCTCTGGCAGCTTTGGGTTAAGGTTGCTCCACCACGCAGCGGAGACGCTGCACACGCGGACGTAGCGCAGCTGGTAGCGCATCACCTTGCCAAGGTGAGGGTCGCGGGTTCGAATCCCGTCGTCCGCTCGGAAACCCACAGTCGGGACTCCATCAGCCGGCGGAGTGGCCGAGTGGCTTAGGCAAGGGCCTGCAAAGCCCTGTACGCGGGTTCGATTCCCGCCTCCGCCTCGGGCGATTAGCTCAGTGGGAGAGCGCTTCCTTGACACGGAAGAGGTCACAAGTTCAATCCTTGTATCGCCCACCATGGTGAAGTGCCCCTGACCTGTGCGGTTGGGGGCACTTCTGCTTGAAGTCCGGTCATGATTGCTCCGCGGTCGTACAGCCCACGCCGCGTCGACAGCCGGGTCTGGCGTCGCCGCAAAATTCGGCGGATGCTGAAAAGGGTTTCGCCCTGAGGGAGGGCCGATGGCCGGATCCGGCATCGAGGTGGGTGGCCTGCCGATACCTGACGACCGTCCGGTGTTCCTCGCGTTCCTCGGTATCCACGTCACGGCGGCCCTGTGGTGCGTGGTGACCGGCGCGCTGGCGGCCTCGGTGAGCTGTCGAGCCTGCGTTGGCCCGCAACGGTGCACCTGTTGGTCATCGGTCTGGCGTCGACGACGGCAGCCACGGCGGGTTTCCTCGCCCGCCGACAGCGGTGGCACCGCTGGCTGCCCGTGCATGCGGTCGGAATGTCGC
>DATAOO010000378.1:0-12808 GCA_036265695.1 Pseudonocardia sp.
GAGATGACCGGCGACACGGGGGACGAGGACCGGCTCGCGGGGCTGTTCCGCGAGGCCGCGTCCGACGGGGGCGCGCCCGCGCGCGGGTTCGACCACGGCGACATCGTCGCCACCTCCCGGCGGATCACCGCCCGCCGCCGCTCCGCGGTGATCGGCGGCGCGCTGGCGCTGTTCGTCGTGGCGGGCGTCGGTACGGTGGCCGTGCTGCCGCGGGCGGACACGAGCACGGTGAGCGCGGCCGCCCCGGCCCCGGCCCAGCGCGCCGCCGACGCAGCGGGCCCACCCGCCCCGGCGGCGCCCGAGGCGGCGGTGGGCGGAGCGGGCTGCGCAAGCGCCGGAGGCGTCGCGGGTTCGCCCAGCGGCGCGGGCGGTGGCGTGGGTTCGCCGGGTAGTGCGGGCGGTGGTGCGGGCGTAGCCGCCGGTGGGGCTGGCGGCACGGCGCCGGGGGTGGGCGGTGACGGCGCTTGTGTGAACGGTGGCTCAGGGGCGGGCGGCGGGGCCGCGGCGCCCCCCGCCGTCGGTGCGCCGCTCGGGCCGGGCGCCACGACCTGTGCCGACCGGCAGGACCCGGCGCTGCGGGCGTTGCTCGTGCAGGCGCTCCCGGAGGCGGGGAACGCCCGGGCCGCGGCCACCACCGACGTGTGCCTGCCCGGAAGCGAGCGCTACGTGAGCCTCGAGCTCGGCAGCGGCGTGTTCACGGTGGCCTACCTGCCGCCCGGCACCGTCGCGAGCCTCGCCCCAGGCGCGACCAGCGCCCGCACCGCGTCGGGTGGCACGGTGATCGTCAGCCCGCCGCCCGCCCTGAGCGGCCGCGCCCCGTCCGTCCTGCAGTACCTGGCCCCCCGGCTGTGAGCCCGTGATCGCCGTCTGGGGGACATGGCGTGCGCCAGCGCACCTCATGTCCCCCAGCCGGCGATCATGGCGGCTGGGCGGGGTGCGGGAGACTGGACGAGTGGGCACCCCGAAGGGCGAGCGACGGCGGGACGCGCTGACCGCCGCGGCGGCGGAGCTGCTCGGCTCCGGCGGGTTCGACGCCGTGCGCCACCGCGCGGTGGCGGAGAAGGCGGGCCTGCCGCTCGCGTCCACCACGTACTACTTCGGCTCGCTGGACGAGCTGGTCACTGTGGCCGTCGAACGCCACGGCCGTGACGGGCTCGCCGAGGGCCGTAAGCGTCTCAACGCCCTCACCGATCCCGTCGACGAGGCCGAGCTCGTCGAGCTGTTCCTCGACCAGCTGCTGGGCCCTGAGTCCCGCGACGGCGGCCTCGACGCCGTGCTCCTGCGCTACGAGCAGCTCGTCGGCTCCGGACGGCGGCCCTACCTCGCCCCGCTCATGCGCACGATGCGGGTCGAGTTCGACGCCCTCCTCGGCGAGATCCTCACCCGCGGTGGCCACCACCGCGACGAGGCGGAGCTGCGCGACCTCGTCGCGATCATCGACGGCGCCGTGATCAGCGCGCTCATCGAGGCCGACCCCGACCCGCGCGCCGTCGCCCGCGCGGTGCTGCTGCGCTCGCTGCGGTGAACACCCGCACCCCCGGGCCGGGGCCGAGTGGGCACGCCAGCCCGCCCGGATGCGGTGAGTCGTACGTTTCGCCGCATTGAATGGGGCGATCCACCGTGCAGGATTGACCAACTCGCGGTGTCGAAACGTACGACTCACCGGGCGGGGGGTTGGCCGCTTCCACGCCGAACCGGTGATCATGAGCGACCGGTAGGCTGACCGGACGTGATCCCCAACGTCCTCGCCGCCCGCTACGCGAGCCCGGAGCTGGTGGCGCTCTGGTCGCCCGAATCCAAGGTCGTGCTGGAGCGGCGCCTGTGGATCGCGGTCCTGCGGGCCCAGCGCGAGCTCGGCATCCCCGTGCCGGAAGGGGTGATCGAGGACTACGAGCGGGTCGCGGACGACGTCGACCTCGCCTCCATCGCCGCCCGCGAGCGCGTCACCCGCCACGACGTCAAGGCCCGGATCGAGGAGTTCGCCGCCCTCGCCGGGCACGAGCACATCCACAAGGGCATGACCAGCCGCGACCTCACCGAGAACGTCGAGCAGCTCCAGATCCGGCTCTCGCTCGAGCACGTGCGCGACCGCACGGTCGCCGTGCTCGCCCGCCTCGCCCGCCGCGCCGCCGAGCACGCCGAGCTCGTGCTCACCGGCCGCAGCCACAACGTCGCCGCCCAGGCCACCACGCTCGGCAAGCGCTTCGCGAGCGCCGCCGACGAGCTGCTCGTCGCCTACGAGCGCCTGGAGGACCTGCGCGCCCGCTACCCGTTGCGCGGGATCAAGGGCCCGATGGGCACCGCCCAGGACATGCTCGACCTCCTCAACGGGGAGCCCGCCCGCCTCGCCGACCTCGAACACCGCGTGGCCGAGCACCTCGGCTTCACCCGGGTCCTCGACAGCGTCGGCCAGGTCTACCCCCGCTCCCTCGACTACGACGTCGTCTCGACGCTCGTGCAGCTCGCCGCGGGCCCGTCCTCGCTGGCCACCACGATCCGGCTGATGGCGGGCCACGAGCTCGTCACCGAGGGCTTCCGGCCCGGCCAGGTCGGCAGCTCCGCCATGCCGCACAAGATGAACTCCCGCTCCACCGAGCGCATCAACGGGCTCACCGTGCTCCTGCGCGGCTACGCGGGCATGGTCGGGGAGCTGGCGGGCGCCCAGTGGAACGAGGGCGACGTGTCCGACTCGGTGGTCCGCCGGGTCGCGCTGCCCGACGCCTTCCTCGCCCTCGACGGCCTCTACGAGACGTTCCTCACCGTGCTCGACGAGCTCGGCGCCTACCCGGCCGTGATCGCCCGCGAGCTCGACCGGTACCTGCCCTTCCTCGCGACCACGGCGGTGCTCATGGCGGCCGTGCGGGCGGGCGTCGGCCGGGAGACCGCGCATGAGGTGATCAAGGAGCACGCGGTGGCCGTCGCGCTGGCGATGCGGGAGAAGGGCCAGGCGGAGAACGACCTCCTCGCCCGGCTCGCCGCCGACGAACGCCTCCCCGCCTTCACCCTCCCCGACCCGCTGGCCTTCGCCGGCGCGGCGAGGGACCAGGTCGCCGCCGTCATCCGGAGGGTGGACGCGATCGTCGCGCAACACCCCGACGCCGCTGCCTACACCCCCGGAGCGATCCTGTGAAGCTGCTGCACCAGGGCAAGGTCCGCGACGTCTACGCCGATGGCGACGACCTCGTCCTCGTGGCCTCCGACCGCATCTCGATCTACGACGTCGTGCTGCCCACCCCGATCCCGGACAAGGGCGCGGTGCTGACGCAGCTCTCGCTCTGGTGGTTCGCCCGACTCGCCGACCTGGTGCCGCACCACGTGCTGTCGGCCACCGAGGTGCCGCCCGAGTTCGCGGGACGGGCGGTGCGCTGCCGCCGCCTCGACATGCTGCCCGTGGAGTGCATCGCCCGCGGCTACCTCGCCGGGTTGGGGCTGAAGGAGTACGAGAAGCACGGCACGGTGTCGGGCGTCGCGCTGCCGCCCGGCCTCGTCGAGGGCTCCCGGCTGCCCGAGCCGATCTTCACCCCGACCACCAAGGCCCCGGTCGGCGAGCACGACGAGTTCCTCACGTTCGCCGACGTCGAGGCGCTCGTCGGGACGGCGACGGCGGAGCGCCTGCGCACCCTCACACTGGAGGTCTACCGGCGCGGCGCCGAGCTGGCCGAGACGAGGGGCATCCTGGTCGCTGACACCAAGCTGGAGTTCGGGCTCGACCCCCAGGGCACGATCGTGCTCGCCGACGAGGTGCTCACGCCGGACTCGTCGCGGTTCTGGCCCGCCGACCGGTGGGCCCCCGGCGGCCCGCAGTACTCCTACGACAAGCAGTTCGTGCGCGACTGGTCGGCGGGCCTCGACTGGGACCGCACCCCACCCGGCCCCGAGGTCCCGCCGGACGTCGTCGCCGCCACGCGCGCCCGTTACACGGAGGTCTACGAGGCGCTCACCGGCGTTCACCTCGCCATGGCGCAATAGCGGTGTGCTCTACGTATCGCTCTCGGGCGGCGTCGTCCAGGAGGCGTTCACCGCCGCGCTCGACGCCCGCGGCGTGCCGCTGACCCACCTGCTGCGGCCCGCCGACGCCCCCGCGGAGCTGGTCGCGTGGATCCGCGAGCGCGGCGACGCGCTGGCCCTGCACGGCTACGACCACGCCACCCGCCCCCTCGGCCACGGCCGCGGGCGGAAAGGCGAGTTCGCCTGCCTGCCCCGGCACGAGGCCGCGCTGCGCCTCACCGCTGCCCGGCGCGCGCTCACCGCCGTCGGGCTGTGGACCGACGTGTTCGTGCCGCCGCGCTGGCTCGCCTCCGACGGCACCGTCGCCGCGGCGGCCGAGCAGGGCTTCCGCGTGCTGGCCGTCGACTCCGGCATCCACGACCTCCACGCGGGCACCGTCGAGCCCGCCCGGGTGCTCGGCGCGCGCTCGGCCCCGCTCGGGGTCGGCTGGGTGCTGCGCCGCGGCGGACCCGTGCGGATCCACGTGCGCGCCAAGGACCTGCGGCGACCGGGCCGACCCGAAGCGGTGCTCGCCGCGATCGACACCGCGCTCGCCCGCGTCACCCCGACGACCTACGGACGGCCCACCGGACGGGCGGCCTGACCCGCCCGGCAGCGCCTGGTCGGGGGAAGGCTCCCTCGGTAGCCTGACACACCAATGGGTGCGGAGGGGATACGTGGGCGCTCGCGCGAGCTGTCCACGCTGACGGACGCCTTCAGCGCGGCCTGCAAGGGGCGGGCGGGTGCGGTCCTCATCGGCGGCGACGCGGGCGTCGGCAAGACGAAGCTGGTCGGCGAGCTCGTGCGGCAGGCCCGGCGGGCGGACGCCGTGGTGCTCACCGGCAGCGCCATCGACATCGCCGACGCGCCGCCGTTCTGGCCGGTGCTCTCGGCGTTGCGCACCGCGGTGCGGTCGCGGCCCGGCGACGAGGTCGGGGCGCTGCTGGCGACGTGGCTGGAGCGGCTGCCGTCGGCCCGCGGCGACGGCCCCCCGGTGCGGCTGCTCGACCTCCTGCACCAGACGATCACCGAGCTCGCCGAGCTGAAGCCGGTGCTGCTGGTGGTCGAGGACCTGCACTGGGCCGACCGCTCCACCCGCGACCTGGTCGCCTACCTCGTCGCCATCCTCACCTACGAGCCGGTGCTGGTGGTGGCCACCTTCCGCAACGACACCCCCGGCGACTCCCCGGACCTCGCCGTGGCGCTCGCCGAGCTGGCGCGCCACCAGAAGGTCACCGCCATCGAGCTGCAGCCGCTGTCGCGCGAGGCCGTGGCGCAGCTCGTCGCCGACATCGCTCCGGACCGGTCGGACCTGGAGGAGCTGGTCTGGCAGCGCTCGGCGGGCAACGCGTTCATCGCGGAGGAGACGGTGCGCGCGGTGCTCGGCGGCGACGCCCGCGGCCTGCCCGCCACCCTGCGTGAGGTCGTGCTGAGCCGCATCGCGGTGCTCTCGGCCGTCGGCCAGCAGGTGGTGCGGGCGATCGCGGCCGCCGCGGGCCCGCCGCGCCACCAGCTCCTTGCCGACGTGCTCGGGCTGCCCGCGCCGACGCTGCTGGAGGCGCTGCGCGAGGCGGTGGCGCACGGCGTCGTCGTGGTCGACGAGAGCGGCGAGGGCTACCGGCTGCGGCACGGGCTGATGACCGAGGTGGTGGCGGGCGACCTGCTGCCGGGCGAGCGCCTCGACCTGCACCGGCGCTTCGCGCTCGCTCTGGCCGGCTCCGGGCAGGCCGCCCAGCTCGCCCACCACTGGTACGAGGCGGGCGACGCCGAGCAGGCCCTCGAAGCCTCGGTCGCGGCGGCGTGGGCGTCCGAAGGGGTGCACGCCTACACCGAGGCCCACCGGCACTGGCTGCGGGCGGCCGAGCTGGCGGCAGGCCCGCGGCGCGCCGAGCACCTGGACCGGGCGGCCCGCGCGGCCGAGTTCGGCGGCGACCACGACCAGGCCGTCCGGCTGCTCGACCGGCTGCTCGCCGACCCCGGACCCGACGGGATGGCGGCCGCACTGCTGCACGCCCGCAAGGGCAGTGCGTTGCGCGCCGCGGGCAGGCTCACCGAGGCCGCCCAGAGCTACGAGGTCGCCGCCGCGCTGCTGCCCGCCTCCGGCGCCGAGGGCGAGCGGGCCGAGGTGCTCGCCGCGCACAGTGCGGCGCTGATGCAGTCGCTGGAGTTCGCGGGTGCGCGCCGGGTCGCGCTGCGGGCGTCGGCGTTGGCCCGCGCGGCGGGCGCGCGCACCGTCGAGGCGCGGGTGCTGGCCGTGCTGGGCTTCAGCCTCGCCTACCTCGAAGACGCGTCGGCGGGCGCCGCTGCCCTCGACGAGGCCGTGGTCGTGGCGGAGGGCACGGGCGAGCCGGAGGCCATCATCGAGGCCCACCTGCGCCGGGCCGAGCTGCTCGCCGGGCCGCTCAACCGGCTCGAGGAGGGCATCGCCTACGCGCGCACCGGCCTGGAGCGGATGCACGAGCTGGGGCTGGCCCGCACCGCCGGGGTGGCCTTGCTCACCTATGCCGCCAACGCGCAGTTCCGGATGGGGCGGTGGGCGGAGGCGCAGAAGGCCGTCGCCGAGGCGTGGGAGCTGCGGCCCACCGGCGCGGCCGCGCTGGACGTGCGGCTGTCGCGCGCCCGCATCGACATCGCCCGGGGCGACCTCGACGACGCCGCGACCGACCTGGAAGCCGTCGAGCTGCTCGCCAGGGCGACCACGGGCCCGCGGCAGCGCCTCCCGCTGCTGGTGCTGTTCGCCGCGCTCGCGCTGTGGCGGCGCCGTCCCGACGTGGCGTTGGGGCACGTCGAGGACGGGTTCGCCGTGGTGGAGGCGGGTGCGGACGACATATTGGCGGTGGCCCCGCTGGTGTGGCACGCGACGTGGGCGTGGGCCGACGTGGTCGCAGGCGGGCACGCCCCGCCGTCGCAGGCGCAGGTCGAGCGGCTGCGCCACCACTGCGCGGAGCTGGCCCGTCGCGGATCGGGCACGGTGCCCGCCGTCCGCTCGTCGATCGAGGCGTTCAGCCTCATGTGCACCGCCGAGGTGGGCCGGGCCGAGCAGGCCACCGATCCCCAGGTGTGGGGGCAGGCCGCCGACACGTTCGACCGGCTCCAGCACCCCTACCCGTCCGCCTACGCCCGGATGCGGCAGGCCGAGGCGCTGCTCGTCCGCCGCGCGCACAGCACCCCGGCCGCGGACGTGCTGCGGCGGGCCGACGGCTTGGCCCGTGCGCTGGGTGCCCGCCCGCTGCTGGAGGACATCGCCGCGCTGGCGGGCCGGGCCCGCATCGCGCTCGAGACGCCGCCCCCCGCGGCGGCGCCGTCCGAGCCGGGCGTGCTCGCCGTGCTCACCGCGCGCGAGCTGGAGGTGCTGCACGAGGTGGCCAACGGCTACACCAACAGGGAGATCGGCAAGCGGCTCTTCATCAGCGAGAAGACGGTGGGCGTGCACGTCGCCCGGATCTTCACGAAGATCGGTGTGCACAGCCGGGTGCAGGCCAGCGCCGTGCTGCACCGCTCAAACGGCACAGCCTGAGCCCTCCTCGACCAGCCGCCGCAGCTTGCGCAGGGCCCTGGCGCGGGTCGGTCCGATGCTGCCCATCGGGATCCCGGTGCGGACCGAGAGCTGGGCGTAGCCGGGCGGGTTGTCCTGGAACAGCGAGCTGATCAGGGCGAACGACCGACCGGGCAGCGTCGCCAGCAGGCCGCGCAGGTGCCGGGCCTGGTCGATGTCGACGATCGACCGCTCGACGTCGACGGACGTGTCCACGTACTCGGTGCCCTCCGGCAGCGGGTCGATCCGCCGCTGCTCGGCCAGGATCCGCAGGCACTCGCGACGGGCCGTGGTCCTCAGCCAGCCGCCGAGCGCCTCGGGCTCGCGGATCTGCTGGTGCGACTCGAGCATGCGCAGCCACGTCCGCTGCGTCGCGTCGCGGGCGTCGGCCTCCTGGAGCCGGTAGCCGGCCACCGTGGCGGCGACGGCGGGCTCGTACCGTCGCACGAGCTCCTCCCACGCCGCGGGGTCGCCGCCCGCGGCGGTGCGCAGCAGCTCGGTGGTGGTGGGGTCGAGGGAAACGCTCATCGCTCGCCCTCGCTGCACTCGGTCTGCGCTTCGCGCGGGCGCTGTGTTGGTGGTTCGCTCGCAAGCTTGATCATCGGGCTCTCCTCCTGCGGGGAAAGCCAGCCTGATCCGCGACCCCCTACGGGGCGTCCGGTGAACCCCTTACGCGGCGGGGGCGGAACACCTTATTTCGTCGGGCGGCTACACCGGTGCAGCCCCGGGCGTGGCCTCGTCGCGGTGGTTGTGGCAGCGGTGTTCGAGGGGAACCGCGGCCCAGCGGTCGGCCAGCAGCCGCCGCGCGACGCTGTTGACGGCCAGCTCGACCCGCCAGAGCGGCGAGTGCGTGAGCTTCTCGGCCAGCTGGAACGAGTCCGACTCCAGCTTGCTGCGGACGATCGTCCGCGGCTCGCCCTCCGCCGCGGCGGCGAACGCCAGCGCGTTCCACCACACCTGTTGGCGGTAGGTGCGCAGCAGCCAGGCGCAGGCCCGTTCGTCCAGCCTGCCCATGGCGAGGTCGACCACGGCGATGCCGGGCTCGTAGTTCTTGGCGAGCACCTTCTGCACCGGGTTGACCGTGCGGACCAAGAGGGCGTTGACCTGGTCGTGGTCGAACTTGCGCCGCTGCATCACCTTGTAGTCGGGGAGCTCGGCGGGGTCGAGGTTGGCGGCGATGGCCCGGGGGAGGTCGAAGTTGATGTGCGCGTTGATCCCCAGGAGCGCGTTCTGCACCACCGACGAGCCGCGCTTCTCGGCGACGCTGTGGGCGAGGCACCACGCCCGGTCGCCCGCGGGGGCTTTCAGCGACGCGAAGTAGAGGCTGGAGAACAGCCCCGAGAGCCGGTAGATCCAGTCTCGATCCAGGAAGGTTCGGGTGCCCTTGTACGTGCCGCAACCGTGCATCGCCCGGTAGACCTCGAGCGTCATCATGTAGTAGAGCTGCAGGAAGATGGCCCTGCGGTCGCGCTCCTTCTGGAAGAACTCCAGACCCTCCTGCATGCCGTCGAGGGCTTCTTCGATGTTCTTGGGTCGCAGCGAGGCCAGCTCGTCGATGTCCACGTAGTGCTCCCTCCTCCCGATGAGGAGGTCCGTTACCCCCGCCCTGATACCTCCGCTTCCACGGGCTCGTAGGCTGCACCTCCGTGGCCAGAGTGGTGGTGGACGTGATGCCGAAGCCGGAGATCCTCGATCCGCAGGGGCAAGCCGTGACGGGCGCGCTCGCCCGCCTCGGGATCACCGGCGTGGCCGACGTGCGCCAGGGCAAGCACTTCGAGCTGGAGGTGGACGACGCGGTCGACGACGAGACCCTCGAGCGCATCGCGGGCCAGCTCCTGGCCAACCCGGTGATCGAGGATTGGCGGGTCACGCGGCGGTGAAGACGCGACGTTTGCCCGCCGGGGCGGCGCCATGAACGTCGGCGTCATCACGTTCCCCGGCACGCTCGACGACGGCGACGCCGCGCGCGCGGTGCGCCTCGCGGGCGGCACGGCCGTCGCGCTGTGGCACGCCGACCACGACCTGCGCGGGGTCGACGCCGTGATCGTGCCCGGCGGCTTCTCCTACGGCGACTACCTGCGGGCGGGGGCGATCGCGAGCATCGCGCCGATCATGACCGAGGTCGTCGCCGCGGCCGGTCGGGGCCTGCCGGTGCTGGGCATCTGCAACGGCTTCCAGATCCTGTGCGAGGCGGGCCTGCTCCCGGGCGCGCTCGTGCGCAACGCGGGCCTGCACTTCGTCTGCCGCGACCAGCGGCTCAAGGTCGAGGCGGAGACGGCCTGGACCGCCGATCTGAAGGGCCGGGAGATCGTCGTCCCGGTGAAGAACGCCGAAGGCCGCTACGTGGCCGACGCCGCGACGGTGGCCGAGCTGGAAGACACCGGGCGCGTCGTCTTCCGCTACAAGGGCGGCAACCCGAACGGCTCGTTGAACGACATCGCCGGGATCGCCTCGGCCGACGGCCGGGTCGTCGGGCTGATGCCGCACCCCGAGCACGCCGTCGACCGCCTCACCGGCCCGACGACCGATGGTCTCGCGCTCTTCACCTCCGTGGTGCGAGTGGCCGCGGGAGCGTGATGGTCGGTCGGAACGAGGAGCGGGAGCCGGTACGGCGGGTCCTGCTGGTCGAGGACGACCCCGGCGACGCCTTCCTCGTCGGGGAGCTGATCGCCGAGGTCGATCCGGACCTGGTGGTGACCGTCGCCGGATCCATGCCCGAGGCGCTCCCGCACCTCGCGGACTGCGAGTGCGTGCTCCTCGACCTGAACCTCCCCGGCTACGCGGGCCTCGACGGGCTGCGCACGCTGCTCGGCGCCGACCCGCTGGCCGCGGTCTGCGTCCTCACCGGCCTCGACGACGAGCACCTCGGCACCGACGCCGTGGCCGCGGGCGCCCAGGACTACCTCGTCAAGGGCAAGGTCGACGGCCAGCTGTTGATCCGCGCCATCCGCTACGCCGTCGAGCGCCGCCGGGCGGAGACGAGCCTGCTGCGGCTGCGGGAGGAGCAGCTCGTGGCGGCCGAGAGCAGCAGGCTCGAACGCGGGCTGCTGCCGTCGCCGCTGCTGGCGGGCAGCGACGTGCACTCCGTCACGTTCTACCGCGCGGGGCGCACCCGCGCGGTGCTCGGCGGCGACTTCTTCGACGCCGTCCGCGACGCCGACGGCACCGTGCACGCGATCATCGGTGACGTCTCCGGCCACGGACCCGATGAGGCCGCGCTCGGCGCGCTCCTGCGGGTGTCGTGGCGCGCGCTCGTGCTCGCCGGGGTGGGCGAGGAGCGCCTGCTGCCGGAGCTGCAGCGGCTGCTGGTCAGCGAACGCCACGACAACAGGCTGTTCACCACCGCGTGCATGATCACGATCTCCGGTGGGGTCGCCGTCGTGCGGGTGGCCGGGCACCCGCCGCCGGTGGCGCTGTGGTCGGTGACCACGCTCACGCCGCCGGTCGGCCTGCCGCTGGGGGTCGGGGTGAGCGAGTTCTGGCCCGCGCAGACCTTCGCGCTGCCGCCGCAATGGGCGTTGCTGCTCTACACCGACGGCCTCATCGAGGCCCGCAACCCCGTCAGCGGCGATTTCCTCTGGATCGACGGCCTGCTGGAGATGCTCGCCGCCGACCGCGACACCGCGCACGCCGAGCTGCCCGCCCGGCTCGTCGAGCGCGCGGAGGCCTACAACGGCGGGCCTTTGCTCGACGACGTCGCCATCCTGCTCCTGGTAGGTCCCTGATGCGCCCCGACCCGACCAAGCGCTGGACACTGCGCCGGATCTTCACCTTCGGTGCGGCCTGCGCCGCGCTCATCACGGTTGGGGCCATCGCGCTCGGCACCGCGGCGCTGCTGCGGCTCTCCGAAGCGCGCGTCCTGCTGCTGGACCAGGTCGGCCCGGCCGTGCTCGCGGCCCAGAACCTGCCCGGCGACCTCGTCGACCAGGAGACCGCGGTGCGCGGCTTCGTCATCGGCGGCGGGAACCCCGCGTTCCTTGCCCCCTACGAGGAGGGCAGGGCGGCGGAGGACCGCGACGTGGCGGCCATCCGGGCCTACCTCGCGTCCCGTGCCGACCCGACGGTCGACGCCGACCTCGTCGCCGTGGAGGCGGCCGCCGACACCTGGCGGAGCCGGTACGTGCAGCCGATCCTCGACCGCGCACCCACCGCGCCCGACCCGGACCAGGGGAAGGCGCTCTTCGACGACGTCCGGGAAAAGACCACAAAGCTGCAGGCCGACCTCAACGCCGAGCGGATGGCGGCCCGCGACGGCCTCTCCACCGCGGCCACCAGGTTGGCCTGGGTCGAGGTCGGGGTCGCCGTGATGGTGGCGGGCTTCCTGATCGCGGCCGCTTTCGGCCTGCGCCGGTCGGTGCTGCGGCCGGTGTCGGACCTGGCCCGTCAGGTCCGGCTGGTCGCGTCCGGCGACACGGCCCACCCCGTGATGGCCGACGGCCCGCGGGAGATCGTCAACCTGGGCGCGGACGTCGACTCCATGCGGCTGGCGATCCTGCACGAGCTGGAGGCGGCCCGGGAGGCCAACCAGCAGCTCGACGACCAGGCGCAGGACCTGGAGCGGTCCAACCGCGACCTGGAGCAGTTCGCCTACGTGGCGAGCCACGACCTGCAGGAGCCGCTGCGCAAGGTCGCGAGCTTCTGCCAGCTCCTGCAGCGGCGCTACGCGGGCAAGCTCGACGACCGCGCCGACCAGTACATCGCGTTCGCCGTCGACGGCGCCGAGCGCATGCAGCAGCTGATCAACGACCTGCTCTCGTTCTCCCGGGTCGGGCGCACCACCGCCGCGTTCTCCGAGGTCGCGCTGGACGACGTCGTCGCGGCGGCCAAGGCCCAGCTGGAGCCCGCGCGCACCGACGTCGACGGCACGATCGAGATAGCGCCGTTGCCGGTGGTGTGCGGCGACTCGTCGCTGCTGCGCGCGCTCTTCGTCAACCTCGTCGGCAACGGGCTGAAGTTCCACCGCGAGGGGGTGCCCCCGCACGTCGTGGTGGCCGCCGAAAAGATCGGCGACGAGTGGGAGGTCACGGTCTCCGACAACGGCATCGGTATCGATCCGGAGTACGTCGACAAGGTTTTCGTGATCTTCCAACGACTGCACGCCCGCGACGTCTATGCTGGCACCGGTATCGGCCTGGCGCTGGCGAAGAAGATCGTGGAGTTCCACGGCGGGCGCATCGGCATCGACCCGCCACGCCCCGAGCCGGGCACCACGGTCCGGCTCACGCTTCCTGCCCCCCGGGAGACCCACGCACCATGATCGCCTCCGAAGCGCGCGTCATCAACGTC
>DATAOO010000379.1:0-2557 GCA_036265695.1 Pseudonocardia sp.
TCGATGGCGGTGGCGTGCGGGTAGCGGGCGGGATCGGTGCGATCGGCCAGGACCTCGACGAAGTCCTCCAGCCTGCACCCGGTCTCGGTCAGCGTCGACATGGTTTGACGGTAGAAGTACGGTCGCGCGGTGGCACGGCAGAAAGCCGGCAAAAACCCCTCAGGACGACACCCGTACCCGCTGCGGGAGATCGCCCGGCAGGCGGGCGTCAGCGAGGCCACCGTCGACCGCGTGCTCAACGGCCGCGGCGGCGTGCGGGCCAGCACCGCCCAGACCGTCCAGCAGGCGATCGCCGAGCTCGACCGGCAACGCACCCAGGTCCGCCTCACCGGCCGCACGTTCCTCGTCGACGTCGTGATGCAGGCCCCGGCCCGCTTCACCGCCGCCGTGCGCGCGGCACTGGAAGCCGAGCTGCCCACCTTGCGGCCCGCCGTCTTCCGGGCCCGGTTCCACCTGCGCGAGACCGCGTCCGTCGAGGAGATCGTGGCCCTGCTCGACGGGGTACGCCGCCGCGGCTCGCACGGCGTGCTGCTCAAGGGCCCGGACGTGCCGGAGGTCGCCGAGGCGGGGCAACGGCTGGCCGCGGCCGGGATCCCGGTGGTCACGCTCGTCACCGACGTGCCCGCGAGCGGTCGGCTGGCCTACGTCGGGATCGACAACCGGGCCGCGGGCGCCACCGCCGCCTACCTCGTCGGGCAGTGGCTCGGCGACGCGCCCGGCGACGTGCTCCTCACCCTCTCCCGCAGCGTCTTCCGCGGCGAAGAGGAGCGGGAGATGGGCTTCCGGGCGACGTTGCGCGACCGCGCGCTGGTGGTGGTGCCCGACACCGATGGCCTGGACGCGAGCCCGGTCGCCGCCGCGCTCGACGCCCACCCCGACATCCGTGCGGTCTACTCCGCGGGCGGCGGCAACGCGGCGATCCTCGACGCGTTCGGTGAGCGCGAGTGCCGCGTCTTCGTCGCCCACGACCTCGACGTCGACAACGTCGCGCTCCTGCGGGCCGGGCGGATCTCCGCGGTGCTGCACCACGACCTGGGCCAGGACATGCGCCGCGCCTGCCACGTGATCATGCAGGCGCACCGGGCGCTGCCGGGCGGCATCCTGTCGTGGCCGTCGAGCATCCAGGTGGTGACGCCGTTCAACGCGCCGCAGCCGCCGCCGCCCGAGCACCGATGAGTTCCGGGCCCGTCGTCGGTCACTCCCACGAGGGCACAAACCCACTGAAACTTCGGGGAGGCCGCCCTGGGGGGTGCGGCCTCCCCGACGCTAGCTAGCTCGCGCGGGGGAGGTCCGAGCGCGGCTCGGGTCGGCGGGCCTGGCGCAGGTGCTCGGCCAGCGCGGCCTCGACCGCGGCGCGCACGGCCGCGGGCGACACCTCGGGGTCGACGGCGCGGGCCGCCGCGAGCGATCGCGCGGAAACGGAGATGCTGATCATGGTGGCCTCGCCTCCCGAGGTTGTCGGTCACGTCCTGTTTACCGAGGAGTAATCGCAGCACCGGCTCCGGACGTATCACCGCAGCTTGCGACGTATGTCACATCATCGGCCCGCCGTCATCGGGTCACGCAGCGTAGCAGGGCCGCGGGGGGAGGCCGGCCGCGGTGTAGGCGGCGTCGATGAGCTCCGCGGTCGCCACGGCGTCGTCGACGTCCAGTGGGAACGGCGTCTCGCCGCGCAGGTGCGCGCCGAGCGCCTCCAGTTGGTATGTGTAGGTCGAGCGCGTGCCGAGCCGCTCGACGCGCACGTCGTCTCCGGTCCACACGGTGAGCCGGTCGTCGCGCTGGGGGAGCACGAGGTTGTGCGCCAGCGCCTGCCCGCGCTCGCCCACCACGTAGGCGGTGATCTGCCAGCCCGCCGCGGACATGTCGCAGACCGCGATGCCCTCGACGCCGTCGGCGTGCTCGAGCGTCACCTCCAGCCACTCGTCGACGCCCGGGTGCCCGGCCCGTTCGCCCCCGCGGGCCGCGACCACCCGCGGCGCGTCCCCGAGGAAGCCCTGCGCGTGCAGGCTGTAGCAGCCCAGGTCCATCAGCGCGCCGCCCGCGAGCTCGAACTGCCAGCGGGGGTCGGCGTCCGGCGGGGCCGGCATGCGGAACGCGGTCTCGATGCGCCGGACCGGGCCCAGCTCGCCGGAGCGCACGACTTCGCGCAACCGCAGCGGCAGCGGGTGGTGGACGTAGTGAAAGCCCTCCACCACCGTGACGCCCGCCGCCACCGCCGCCGCGCGTACCTCGTGGGCCTCCGCGGCGTTGGCCGCGAACGGCTTCTCCGACAGCACGTGCTTGCCCGCCCGGATCGCCGCCAGGTTCCAGGGGCCGTGCAGGCCGTTGGCCAGGGGGTTGTAGACGACGTCGACCTCGGGGTCGGCGACCAGCGCCGCGTACGACTCGACCGCCCGCTCCACACCGTGCTGCGCGGCGTACGCCTTCGCGCGCTCGGGGTCGCGGGCGGCGACGGCGACGAGGCGGTCGCCCGTCGCCCGGGCCGGGGCGACGATGGCCTGTTCGGCGATCCGGGTCGCACCCAGGATCCCGATCCGCAGCGGTGAGTTCACGTCGC
>DATAOO010000380.1:0-9745 GCA_036265695.1 Pseudonocardia sp.
CACCCGCTCGGTGGCGGTCGCCGCGGCGGCGAGGGTGATCCAGGGGTCGGCGACCGCGCGCACCGGCGGCCGCCAGGCCAGGTGGTCCCACACGAACACGCCGTGCCACCCCAGCTCCTCGGCCTCGGCGGCGAGCCGGGCGACGAGGAGGGGATCGGCGAGCTCGTCGAAGAGCGGTACCCAGAGTGCGGAGCGCATGCCGTGACGGTAGGGAACCCCGGTGGATCCCGGGAGGGCCAGATACTGTCGACAAGATGGGGACCACTTCGCCGGATCTGCACCTCGTGCTCGATCGTGCGCGGCCCCGGGGTCTGCGCGCGCAGATCGAGGAGGAGATCCGGGCGGCCGTCCGCGGCGGGCGCCTGCGGGCGGGCACCCGGCTGCCGTCCACGCGGGCGCTGGCCGCGGACCTCGGCGTGACACGCCGCGTCGTCGTCGAGGCGTACGACCAGCTCGTCGCCGAGGGGTACGTGGTCTCCCGACCGGGCGCGGGCACGGTCGTGAACGCCGTGGCGCGCGGCGGCCGGGCGGCGCGGCCCGCGGCGCCCGCCGCGGCGGCCGTCCACGTCGACTTCCGGCCCGGCCTCCCCGACCACGAGCTGTTCCCGCGGTTGGCGTGGGGGCGCGCGAGCCGTGCGGCGCTCCTGGGTGCCGCCGAGCTCTCGGACAACGACCGGCGCGGGCTGCCGCGCCTGCGCGTCGAGCTCGCCGAGTACCTGGCCCGCGTGCGCGGGGTCGACGCCCACCCCGACCGGATCGTCGTCTGCGCCGGGTTCGGCCACGCGTTCGACCTGCTCGTCGAGGTGCTGCACGACCGTGTCTTCGCCGTCGAGGACCCCGGCTACCCGCCGCCGCGCGCCCGGCTCGCCCGCGCCGGGATCCCCGTCGAGGCGGTGCCGGTGGACGGGCACGGGCTCGTCGTCCAGCGGCTGCGCGACGGCGCGGCCCGGGTCGCCGTCGTCACCCCGGCGCACCAGAGCCCGACGGGTGTGCCGCTGTCGCCGCGTCGCCGTCACGAGCTGGTGGAGTGGGCCCGCGCCGTGGACGGCTACGTGGTGGAGGACGACTTCGACGCCGAGTTCCGCTACGACCGGCGCCCGGTCGGCGCGCTGCAGGGGCTCGCCCCCGATCGCGTCGTGTACTGCGGCACCACCGCGAAGACCGTGGCCTGCGGCCTGCGCCTCGGCTGGATGGTGCTCCCGGACGAGTTGGTGGCCCCCGTGTGCGCCCTGCGCGAGGGTTCGGACGGCGCGACGTCGGGGGTGCTGGCGGCGACCTTCGCGGAGCTGCTGCGCACCGGCGACCTCGACCGGCACCTGCGCCGCAGCCGCCGGGTCTACCGCGCGCGCCGCGACGCGGTGGTGGGCGCGGTGCACCGGTGGCTGCCGGAGGCGACCGTCAGCGGCATCGCCGCGGGGCTCAGCGCCGTAGTGGACCTGCCCGCGTCGCTCGACGAGCAGGCGGTGGTCGCGGGGGCGGCCGAGCGCGGCGTGCGGGTCTACGCCCGCGCGCCGTTCCACATCCGGCCCGGTGGCCCGGGCCTCTTGCTCGGCTACGGTGCGGTGCCGCCCGAGGCGGCCGAGCGGGGAGTACGGCTGCTCGCCGACGCCGTGCGCGCGATCACGGGGCCGCCTGCAGGCCCCCGTCGCGCGCGCGTACACTTGGTCGACGGCGCGTCTGCCTGCGCCGGTTCCGTCGTGCCTCCCTGAAGCCCTCGGTTCCGTTTGGTGGCGCGCCCGGGCAAACACACGTCATCACGGAACGCGGAGGACATGGCCAAGAAAGACGGGGCGATCGAGGTCGAGGGCCGGGTCGTCGAACCCCTGCCGAACGCGATGTTCCGCGTGGAGCTGGAGAACGGACACAAGGTCCTCGCGCACATCAGCGGCAAGATGCGGCAGCACTACATCCGAATCCTCCCAGAGGACCGGGTGGTGGTGGAGCTGTCGCCGTACGACCTCACCCGCGGCCGCATCGTCTACCGCTACAAGTAGGACAGGGATCATGAAGGTCCAGCCGAGCGTCAAGAAGATCTGCGACAAGTGCAAGGTGATCCGCCGTCACGGGCGGGTCATGGTGATCTGCGAGAACCTGCGCCACAAGCAGCGCCAGGGCTGATCACACCTACGAGGACGCCGACGCACCTCCCGCGCCACACGGGCGCGGGTCACCCCCGGAACCAGGCCGGGGCCCGGATCACGATCGCCGGGGCGGACGTCGGCAAGACCTGGCGACAACAGGAGAGAACGCACCGCATGGCACGTCTTGTCGGCGTCGACCTCCCCCGCGACAAGCGGATGGAGATCGCGCTCACCTACATCTTCGGGATCGGGCGCACCCGTTCCCTGGAGATCCTCGCCGCCACCGGCATCGATCGCGACCTTCGCACGAAGGACCTGACCGACGAGGATCTCGCCGCTCTCCGCGACTACATCGAGAGCAACCTGCGCGTCGAGGGCGATCTGCGCCGCGAGGTGCAGGCCGACATCCGCCGCAAGATCGAGATCGGCTGCTACCAGGGGATCCGGCACCGCAGGGGCCTGCCCGTCCGCGGCCAGCGCACCAAGACCAACGCGCGCGGCCGCAAGGGTCCGAAGAAGACGGTGGCCGGAAAGAAGAAGGCAGGGAAGAAGTAACCAATGCCTCCCCGTACTCGTCAGCAGGCCGGACCCAAGAAGGTCCGCCGCAAGGAGAAGAAGAACGTCGCCGCGGGCCACGCCCACATCAAGTCGACGTTCAACAACACGATCGTCTCGATCACCGACCCCTCGGGTGCGGTGATCGCGTGGGCGTCCGCGGGCCACGTCGGCTTCAAGGGCTCCCGCAAGTCCACCCCGTTCGCCGCGCAGATGGCCGCGGAGAGCGCGGCCCGCAAGGCGGCCGAGCACGGCATGAAGAAGGTCGACGTGTTCGTCAAGGGCCCCGGCTCCGGCCGGGAGACCGCGATCCGCTCGCTGCAGGCCGCGGGCCTCGAGGTGGGCACGATTTCCGACGTCACGCCGCAGCCGCACAACGGCTGCCGTCCGCCCAAGCGGCGCCGGGTCTAGGGGGTAACTGAACAATGGCTCGTTACACCGGACCCATGACCCGCAAGTCCCGCCGACTGAAGGTCGACCTCGTCGGCGGCGACCAGGCGTTCGAGCGCCGTCCTTACCCGCCCGGCCAGCACGGCCGGATCCGGATCAAGGAGACCGAGTACCTCCTGCAGAGCCAGGAGAAGCAGAAGGCCCGTTTCGGGTACGGCGTGCTGGAGAAGCAGTTCCGCCGGTACTACGAGGAGGCCAACCGTCGCGAGGGCAAGACCGGCGACAACCTGCTGCAGATCCTCGAGTCGCGCCTCGACAACGTCGTCTACCGCGCGGGCCTGGCCCGCACCCGGCGGATGGCCCGCCAGCTGGTGAACCACGGGCACTTCCTCGTCAACGGCGTGAAGGTGAACATCCCCAGCTACCGCGTGTCGAAGTGGGACATCATCGACGTCAAGCCGAAGTCGATGGCCACCGACCCGTTCATCATCGCCAAGGAGCTGGTGGGCGACCGCCCGATCCCGGCCTGGCTGCAGGTCGTGCCCTCGACCCTGCGGATCCTCGTGCACCAGCTGCCCGAGCGTGCGCAGATCGACACGCAGGTCAACGAGCAGCTGATCGTCGAGCTGTACTCGAAGTAGCAAGGCCTCTCGAAGTTCGACGCGGCATCAAATAGCGGGTGCCGCACCTAGGAGGAACACACCCATGCTGATTTCTCAGCGCCCCACCCTGACCGAGGACACCGAGGGCGATACCCGCTCGCGGTTCGTCATCGAGCCCCTCGAGCCGGGCTTCGGCTACACGCTGGGCAACTCGCTCCGGCGCACCCTGCTCTCCTCCATCCCGGGGGCGGCCGTCACCAGCATCCGCATCGACGGTGTGCTGCACGAGTTCACCACCGTGCCGGGGGTGAAGGAGGACGTCACCGACATCATCCTGAACCTCAAGGAGCTGGTCGTCAGCTCCGAGGAGGACGAGCCGGTCACGATGTACCTGCGCAAGCAGGGCCCCGGCCCGGTCACCGCGGGCGACATCGTGCCGCCCGCGGGCGTCACCGTGCACAACCCGGACCTGCACATCGCCACGCTCAACGACAAGGGCCGCCTCGAGGTGGAGCTGGTCGTCGAGCGGGGTCGTGGCTACGTCCCGGCCATGCAGAACAAGGCCACCGGCGCCGAGATCGGCCGCATCCCGGTCGACTCGATCTACTCGCCGGTGCTGAAGGTGACCTACAAGGTCGAGGCCACCCGCGTCGAGCAGCGCACCGACTTCGACAAGCTGGTGCTCGACGTCGAGACCAAGCCCTCGATCACCCCGCGCGACGCGCTCGCGTCGGCGGGAAAGACGCTGGTGGAGCTGTTCGGGCTGGCCCGGGAGCTCAACGTCGACGCCGAGGGCATCGAGATCGGCCCGTCGCCGCAGGAGGCCGACACCATCGCGGCCTTCGCGATGCCGATCGAGGAGCTCGACCTCACGGTCCGCTCCTACAACTGCCTCAAGCGCGAGGGCATCCACACCGTGGGTGAGCTGGTGGGCCGGTCCGAGGCCGACCTGCTCGACATCCGCAACTTCGGCGCCAAGTCGATCGACGAGGTCAAGATGAAGCTCGTCGGCCTCGGCCTGGCGCTGAAGGACAGCCCGCCCGGATTCGACCCGTCGGCCGCGGCCGTCGAGTACGGCGCCGACGGGTTCGACCCCGACCACTTCGGGGACGACGGCCAGGACTACGCAGAAACGGAGCAGTTGTAGCGATGCCTCAGCCCACCAAGGGTCCTCGCCTGGGCGGCTCGCCCGCGCACCAGCGGCTGATCCTGGCCAACCTGGCGACGCAGCTGTTCGAGCACCAGCGGATCACGACCACCGAGGCGAAGGCCCGGCGGCTGCGGCCCTACGCCGAGCGGCTCATCACCAAGGCGAAGGTCGGCGACCTGCACAACATCCGGCAGATCGCCAAGCTGATCCGCGACAAGGACGTCATCTACAAGCTCGTCCACGAGATCGGCCCGTTCTTCGCCGACCGCGAGGGCGGCTACACGCGCATCACCAAGACGCTGCCGCGCAAGGGCGACAACGCTCCGATGGCCGTGATCGAGCTGGTGGCGCAGAAGACGGTGACGTCGGAGGCCGACCGCGCCCGGCGCGTTTCGGCGTCCCAGAAGGCGGCCTCGGCTCCTGAAGCCGAGGAGGCTCCGGTCGTCGACGAGGCCCCGGCCGAGGTCGACGAGGTCGAGGAGTCGGCATCCACCGACGAGGCGCCGTACGGCGAGGGCAGCCACGCCCCGCTGGACGACCCGGACGAGGCCCCCGAGGGCTTCGAGATCAAGGGCAACGCCGACTCGATGCTCTACCACCTCCCCGGCACGCCGTTCTACGACCGCACGGTGGCCGAGGTGTGGTTCGCCACGGCCGAAGCCGCCGAGGCTGCGGGCTTCTCGCTTCCGCCGTCGCAGCAGGAAGACGAGTCCTGATCGACCCGCGCTCGACCGAGCCCGCCGTCCCCCCGGACGGCGGGCTCGGTCGTTTTCGGCTGGACATCGCCTACGACGGCACCGATTTCTCCGGCTGGGCCCCGCAGCCCGGCCGCCGCACCGTGGCCGGGGTGCTGACCGAGGCGTTGGGCCTCACGCTGCGAGCGCCGGTCGCGTTGACCGTCGCGGGGCGGACCGACGCCGGGGTGCACGCCACGGGTCAGGTCGCGCACGCCGACCTGCCCTTGGACGTCGACCCGACGTGGCTGGTGCGGCGGCTGGCCCGGCTGCTGCCCGTCGACGTGCGGGTGCGTGCGGTCACGCCCGTTCCGGCCGCGTTCGACGCCCGGTTCTCCGCGTTGCGCCGCCACTACCGCTACCGGGTCGCGACCGCGCCGTACGGGGCCGAGCCGCTGCGCGCCCGCGACACGCTCGCGTGGCCGCACGCGCTGGACGTCGACCTCGTCAACGCCGCGTCCGCGCTGCTGCTGGGAGAACACGACTTCGCGGCGTTCTGCAAGCGTCGCGAAGGGGCGACGACCGTGCGTGAGCTGCAGCGCCTCGACTGGTCGTCGGCGCCCGACGGGGTCGTGACGGCCGCGGTGAGCGCTGACGCGTTCTGCCACTCGATGGTGCGCAGCCTCGTCGGGGCGCTGCTGTCCGTAGGCCGGGGGCAGCGGGGCGTCGAGTTCCCGGCCGAGTTGCTGCGACGGGGAGTGCGCGCGTCGGAGGTGTCGGTGGCGCCCGCGCACGGGCTCACGCTGGTGGCGGTGGACTACCCGGCGGTGGACGAACTGGCCGCCCGCGCGGACGTGACCCGGCAGGTGCGGGTCGGGTTTCCGTCAGGTTTCTGAACCGGACATGCGCTACCCCGACGCGCACGCCGAGGGGAGAGTGACCGGGTGAGCACCGAAACCAACGCTCCGGTGTACGGCCAGAAGATCGTCGCGGTCGAGCCGGGCGGCAACGAACGGGTGGCCGACGCCGACCGCCACGGCAGGCCGCGCCAGCTGTTCTGGACGTGGACCTCGCCCAACATGGAGTTCGCCACGATCTTCGTCGGCGTGCTCGCGGTGGAGGTGTTCGGCCTGACGTTCGGCCAGGCCGTCGCCGCGATCGTGCTCGGCAACGTGCTGGCGGGCGCCGCGCACGGGGTGCTGTCGGCGCGCGGGCCGATGGCCGGGGTGCCGCAGATGGTGCTGGGCCGCCTCGCGTTCGGCTACCGCGGCAACGCGCTGCCCTCGGCGCTGATGACGATCACGTCCGGCTTCGGGTGGTTCGCGGTCAACAGCGTCAGCGCCTCGTTCGCGCTCGCCTCGCTGACCGGCGCGTCGCCCGTGCTGTGGCTGGTGATCGTGGTGCTCGTGCAGATCGCGGTGGCCTACCTCGGGCACAACCTGGTGCAGGCGTTCGAGCGCTGGGCGTTCCCGGTGCTGGCGGTGGTGTTCCTGGTCGGCGCGGTGGTGGTGCTGGCGCACTCCGACCCGTCGTTCGTGCCCGAGGGCGGCGGCACCGGCGGCGTGGGCGGCTTCCTGCTGACCGTCGGCGCCGTGTTCGGCTACACCGCGGGCTGGACGCCGTACGCCGCGGACTACACGCGCTACCTGCCCGAGACGGTGTCGCGGTGGGCCACCGGGCTCGCCGCGGGCATCGGCAACGGGCTGGCCTGCACGGTGCTGATGATCGTCGGCGCGGCGTCGGTGAGCGCGGCGGCACTGGCGGGCGTCACCTCGGACAACCCGACCACGGACTACGTCGGCGTGCTGCCGGGCTGGCTCGCCGCGCTCACGTTGATCGCGATCGCCATCGGCGCGGTCGCCGCGAACGTCCTCAACATCTACTCGGGGGCGATGGCGTTCCTGTCGATGGGGATCCCGGTGCACATGAAGCGGGCGCGGGCGTACGTGGCGCTGGTGTTCGGGGTGGTCGGTTTCCTCATCGCGCTCGTGGCGCTCGGCGACGCCGCCGCGAGCTACGAGAACTTCCTCCTCGTGATCGTCTACTGGATCGGGCCGTGGCTCGGCGTGGTGCTCGCCGACCAGTGGCTGCGGCGCGACCGCATCCCGCTCGACCTCCTCTACGACCGCTCGTACTCGAACCCGGCCGGGGTGATCGCGATGGTGGTCGGCGTCGTCGTCTCGGTGGTGCTGTTCTCCAACCAGACGATGTTCACCGGTTTGGTGCCGCGCGCCGTGCCCGAGATCGGGGACATCACCTTCTTCGTGGGGACGCTCCTGGCGGCGGGGTTGTACGTGGTGCTGGCACGCCGCAGGATCCAGGTGTGAAGGAACTGCTGGAGATTGCGCTGGACGAGGCACGGGCCGGCCTGGCCGAGGGCGGGATCCCGATCGGGGCCGCGCTGTTCGCGGCGGACGGCACCCTGCTCGGCCGCGGTCACAACCGGCGCGTGCAGGACGACGACCCGTCGATGCACGCCGAGACGGCGGCGTTCCGCAACGCGGGCCGACAGCGCGACTACCGCAAGACGATCATGGTGACGACGCTCTCGCCGTGCTGGTACTGCTCGGGCCTCGTGCGGCAGTTCGGGATCGGGGCCGTGCTCGTCGGCGAGGCGCAGACGTTCCACGGCGGGCACGACTGGCTGGCCGCGCACGGCGTCGCGGTCACGGTGCTGGACGACGAGCGGTGCGTGGCGCTCATGACGGAGTTCATCGCCGCGCGGCCGGAGCTGTGGAACGAGGACATCGGAGAGCCGTCGTGAGCGAGCTTGCGAGCGAACCATCGGTGCTGATCCCTACCGTGGACCTGCGCTCGCCGGACGCGGCGGCGGTGGACGAGGCGCTGCAGAAGGCCGGGTTCCTGCTGGTCGCGGGGCACGGGGTGGATCCCGCGTTGCGCGCTGCGCTGCGGGCGGAGGCGCGGCGGTTCTTCGCGTTGCCGGTGGCGACGAAGGAGCGGTACGCCGCGCGGATCGGCGGCCGGGGCTGGCTCGCGCCCGGCGTCGAGTCGAACGGGAACGCCGACGTCTTCGGGGGTGGGGAGGCCGCCGAGTTCCCGCCTGACCTGAAGGAGTCGTTCGCGATCGGGCCCGCGACGCCGACCGGCGACCCGTCGATCGACGCCGTGTGGTTCCCGCCCAACGTGTGGCCGTCGGAGGTGCCGGAGCTGCGGTCGGCCGCCGAGCGCTACCTCGCCGCGATGACGGCCGTGTCCCGTGACCTGCTCGAGCTCTGCGCCGCGGCGCTGGGCCTGCCGCGCGACACCTTGACCGCGCTAGCGGAGCACCCCACCTGGACGTTCAACATCAACCGCTACCCGCCGCTGACCGAGGTCGGGGAGCCGCTGCCGGGGCAGTTCCGGATCGGGCCGCACACCGACTTCGGCACGGTCACCGTGCTCGACCGCGAACCGGGCGCGGGTGGGCTGCAGGTCGACATCGCGGGTCGCGGCTGGGTGGACGCGCCCTACGACCCGGACGCCTTCACCGTCAACATCGGCGACCTGCTTGCGCACTGGACCGGCCTGCGCTGGCGGTCGGGACGACACCGGGTGCTGCCGCCGCAGGCGCAGGCGCCGCACGAGGAGCTCGTGTCGCTCGTGTTCTTCTTCGAGCTCGACCACGACGCGCTGGTCACGCCGCTGGCACCGCCGCTCGGCCGCCGGGCGGACCTGCCCCCGGTGGTGTCAGCGCCGTTCCTGCGGGAGCGGTTGGACGCCATCTCGGTCTAGCCGCATCGCCACGGCGCGGACGGGGGCCCCGTCGGCGTCGGCCAGCTTGATCGGCAGGCACGAGACGAACGGGTCGGGCCAGTCGACCAGCTCGAGGTTGCGGAAGTTCTCCCCGATCACACCGCCCGCGTCGGCGACGAGCAGGTGCGCGGCCAGGGAACTGTCGGGGGTCGGGTCGATGCTGGGGGCGTCGATGCAGAAGGTGCGCACGCCGCGGTCGAGCAGGCGCCGCACCGCGTCGGGGTGCAGGAAGGGGTGGTCGAAGTAGGTGGGCGTGCCGTAGTGGCGGGCCCAGCCGGTGTGGATGAGCACGATGGGGTGCGGGGAGGCGTCCTCGATCTGATCGGCGGTGATCGGCGTCCTCGGCGGGGCGCCGCGCACGTCGAGCACGGTGGCCGGGCCGGTGCAGAGGGCGAGGTCGAGGGCGTCCACACGCGTGCCGTCGGCGCGCACGTGGTACGGCGCATCGACGTGCGTGCCGGTCTGGCTGCCCAGGCGGAGGGCGAGGAGGTGGTAGCCGTCGCGCGCGAGCGTGGCGTGCGGCGTCAGCCGGGGCTCCGG
>DATAOO010000381.1:0-10341 GCA_036265695.1 Pseudonocardia sp.
GCGAGGCGGTAGACCTCCTTCGGGTCCATCGGCACGTCGCAGGGCCCCTCGGGCCCGGTCTGCGACAGCCGGTCGACGTCGTCGCGCGACAGCGCGAACTCGACGCCGGGCAGCGTGAGCCCGTCGGTGATCGACGCCCGCGCGGCGGAGTCCTCGACCTTGAACGCGTGGTCGTCGGCCGTGTCGCGGGCGTTGAGGCCCACCCGGTGCAGCCCGGTGCGCGACAGCGCGACGTAGGCCAGGAGCTCCTCGATGCAGTTGGGCAGCACCGAGGCGACCCGGTCGCCGGGGCGCAGACCGAGTTCGAGCAGCGCGTTGCCCAGCCGGGCCGTGCGCCGCTCGAACTCCACGAACGACAGCGTGCGCTCCCCGTCCGACAGCGCGGGCGCGTCGCCGTAGCGCAGCGCCGCGTGCCGGACGAGGTCCTGGACGAACATCTAGGTGGCCGCCCGCTTGGCTCGCAGCTCGTCCATGTCCGCCCGCGTGACCCCTGCACCGCGGCCCTCCAACACGGAACCGCGCTGGTCGATGCGGTAGAGCTCGTCGGCCAGCGGGGTGTCCGCGTGCCCGCGCACCCAGGCGTCGTCGAGGAAGCGGTAGGGCTCCTGGCAGATCGCCGGGGTGAAGTCGCGGCAGGCCGCGTTGTACTCGTCGAGCGTGAGCCGCCCGCGGGTGGTCAGGTAGGTGCCCTGCTTGTGCGGCAACGTGGTCGAGCCCGGGCGCAGCGGGCCGGACGTGAGCGTGTACTCGTCGTCGGTGAGCACCGAGTACGGCACCGTCCACCACATGTCGCCGGGCTGGGCGGTCCACTTGCTCATCGTGTACGGGCTGCCCTGCTGGGAGGGTAGGTCGACGTAGCCCAGCAGCTCGGCGAGGAAGTCGCGCCCGTACTCGTCGTTGAGCAGCGGCTTGAACCGCGCGGCGCGCTCGTCGATCTGGTACCAGTCGTCGGGGTCGTAGACGCCTGCGACGTGTGCGAGGTCCTTGGCCACGCAGAAGTACGACATGGCGCCCGCGTCGAGCATCTGGTCGCGGCTCCAGCCCGCCATCTCCTTCCACAGCTCGATGGTGGCCTTGGACAGGATCTCGCCCTCGTGGTCGAGGAAGTCGGCCATCGTGGACGCGTTGTCCATGGCGACCGGGAGCTGGCCGTCGGAGAGGTAGTCCGAGGTGTAGAGGCCGACCGCGACGACGTTGTCGTGGTCATAGGAGGGCTGGGCCTCGAAGCTGTTCCAGTCGTCGACGATGTTGAAGTGGGTGTCCTTGAGGATCACCGGGATCGTCAGGTTGTTGTGGGTGACGTCGGCGGCGATGCCGTCGAGCCACGGCAGGTCGCCTTCGCCGAGGTCGACATAGCCGCGCACCAGCATCTCCTCGTTCGCGCGGCAGCGGTACGGGCCGTGGTTGAAGATGCCGAGCCGGGACTCGCAGTGCGACAGCAGCGCGTACTGGTTGGCGGTGGCCATGAACCGCTTGAGCGAGGTGGAGAGCCGGTCGCCGGGCTTGATCCCGATCGCGTCGGCCTCGAACACCTGGGCGCGGCGCTCCGGGATGAGCTGGGCGCGCAGGTTGGCGTCCGAGGGCAGCACGTGGGCGTGGTTGCGGTGGTAGGCGAGGTTGAGCCGCTCGGCGAAGTCCTCGACGAACACGAGGTCGTCGAGCCCGTCGGTGGGCTTGAGCATGCCGAGGTCGATGAGCAGCTGGCGGCCCGCGAGGTAGAACTCGGGCACGCAGGAGTGGCTGATGATGTCGCCCTTGCTGTCGATCTCGCGCATGCGGTCGCCGATCTCCTCGGCGGGCATGGACGCCTCGATCTTCCGCAGCAGCTCGGGGAACCGGTAGTAGGCCTGGAAGTACGACAGCGTCATGTACGCGGGCACCGGGTAGAGCTTCGACTCCTGCACGGTGCGGGTGGTGCAGTGCAGGTACCAGGTGTCGGAGTTCTTGCGGATCCAGGCGTTGAGGCGCAGCAGGTCGGCGTAGGTGTGGTTGTGCGGCATCTCAGGTCAGCTTCCAGACGCGGGCGTGGCCCTGGCCTTCTTCTTCGGCGGTGTAGGAGATCTTGGCGGGCACGCTGTACTCGACCTGCACGCGATCGCCTTCCTCCAGCCCCGCGACCTGGGCGTTCATCAGGCAGGGGATCTGGTACTCGCGGGTGAGGATGCCCAGGTGGGAGCGCACACTGCCGCCCTTGCAGACGACAGCGGTGAACTCTTCGAGGATCGGCGCGGTGAGGGTGCCGCCGGAGTCGTCGATGATCGCGACGGTGTCGGGGGGCACGCCGTCGGTGAGCATGTCCATCACGCGGTCGACGTCGGAGATGAACCGCGCGATGCCGGTGACGTCGCCCGCCGTGAACACGTTGTCGCCGCCGCCGACCACGATCCGGCCCTGCTCGTCCGCCGCCGCCAGCGTGAACTCGCCCGCCTCCGCGGTCTGGTACTTGTCGGGGCTCTCGTGCTTCGAGATGTCGGCGGACATCTCGAAGCGCACGCCCGTGGCGAGCAGCTCGTCCTCGAGCGACTGGAGGTCTTCGCGGGTGAGCTCCAGGTCGCCCGAGAAGACGGCTTCCTCCCAGGTCAGGCCGGAGGCCTTCAGCTTCTCCTGCACCAGCTCGCCGACGCGGCGGTGGTAGAAGGCGACGGTCCGGGACTGCGGTGGGCTACCCCACTTGTACGCCATGCTCTTCTCCTCGGTTCGTCCGCCATTGCGGTAGGAAGCGGTCTTCGATCCAGCGGGTGTTGATGCGGTTGGCGCGGAAGTCGCCGTGCCGCACGAGGTCGCGCGCGATGCCCGCCGTGGTCGCGACGCCCTCGACGGCGACGCGCGCGAGCGCTCGGTCCATCCGGCGCAGGGCTTCGGGCCGGTCGCCGCCCCAGCAGATCAGCTTGGCGATCATCGAGTCGTAGTGCGGCCCGACCGTCCAGCCGTCGAAGCAGTGGGTGTCGACGCGCACGCCCGCGCCCTCGGGCATGGTCCACCGCTCGATGCGGCCCGGGGTGGGCAGGAAGCCCGCCGCGGCGTCTTCGGCGTTGAGCCTGCACTCGATGGCGTGGCCGGTGAGGCGCACCTCGTCCTGGGTGATCGACAACGGGCGGCCCGCGGCGATCCGGAGCTGCTCGCGGACGATGTCGACGCCGGTGATCATCTCGGTGACCGGGTGCTCGACCTGCACCCGGGTGTTGACCTCGAGGAACGAGTAGTCGCCCCGGTCGACGTCCACGAGGAACTCGACCGTGCCCGCGCCCACGTAGTCCAGCGCCTTGGCGAGCCGGGTGGCGGCGGCGCAGATGTCGGCGCGCAGGGCCTCGGGCAGCGCGCTGGCGGGCGCCTCCTCGACGACCTTCTGGAACCGCCGCTGCGCGGAGCAGTCGCGTTCGCCGAGGTGGATCACCGCGCCGTGGGTGTCGGCCAGCACCTGCACCTCGACGTGGCGGGCGTTGCCGATCCAGCGCTCGACGAACAGAGTGCCGTCGCCGAAGGCGGCCTCGGCCTCGCGGGCGGCGGAGGTGAACGCGGCGCGCAGCCCGGCAGGCGTGTCGGCCCGGATCATGCCCCGGCCGCCGCCGCCCGCCGACGCCTTGAGCAGCACCGGGTAGCCGATCCGCGTAGCGGCCTCGGCGGCGTCCTCGGCGGTGGCGGCGCGGTCGGACCCCTCCCCGACCGGGACCCCGATCGAGCGGGCGAGCGCCCGCGCGCCGATCTTGCTGCCGCCGCGGCGGATGACCTCGGCGGGCGGGCCGACGAACGCCAGCCCCACCCGCGCGCACTCGGCCGCGAGCTCGGGGCGCTCGGAGAGGAAGCCGTAGCCGGGGTGCACGGCGTCGCAGCCGGTCAGGATGGCCGCGCCGACGATCGCGCCGACGTCGAGGTAGCTCGCCGACGCCGCGGCCGGGCCGATCCGCACGACGGTGTCGGCGCGGCGGGCGGCGAGGCTGTCGCGGTCGGCGTCGGACACGGCGACGACCGACTCGATGCCCTCGTCGAAGCACGCCCGCACGATCCGCACGGCGATCTCCCCGCGGTTGGCGACGAGCACGCGGCGCAGGCTGCCACCCGGCTTCGCACCCCTTCGGCCGCTTCGCACCCCGGCGGCGGGGTGCGAGGAGACGCCGAGGGGTGCGAAGTCGACCACGGGGCGGCTCACGTCGGGTCCGGCTGGACGTAGACGATCGGCTCGCCCTTCTCGACCGGCACGCCGTTGCCGATCGGGATGGCCGTGACGACGCCCGCCACCCCGGCCGACACCCGGTTCATGAGCTTCATCAGCTCGACGATGCACACCACGGTGTCGGCCTCGACGCGCGCGCCGACCTCGACGAACGGCGGCTGGCCCGGCGCGGGCGAGCGCCAGAAGATGCCGGGTGACGGAGCGAGCACCGGCTCCCCCGCGGTGGGCGGCGGCCCCGGGACGCCGATCCCGGAGCCCGGGGTGGCGAACGGGGTGCCCGTGACCCCCTCGGGAGCGGCCTTCGCCGCCGAGGCGCCCCCCGGCGACGGCGACGCGCCGGGGGTCGCGCTGCCGGCGGCGGCGGATGCGGAGGTGGGAGCGGCGGCAGGGGCGCCGTTGCCGCCCGGAGCGGCGGCCCGGGCGGCCGGCGCGGCGGCGACGCCTGCGGCAGGCGCGTTGCCGCCCGCGGCGGACCCTGCGCTGGGCGGGGCGGCGACTCCTGCGCCGGGCGCGGCAGCGGCCCCGGTGGCGGGCGCAGCGGCGCTGCCCGTCGCCGACAGGTGCACCTCCACCCCGTCGACCGCGAGGTGGATCTCGTTCCAGTCGGAGGCCTCGAACGCGTCGACGAGGCGCTGCAGGTCCGCGAGGTCCATGACTCAGCCCAACCCGTAGGGGCGGTATTCGCCGCGGATGCTGTGCTCGAAGTGCGCCATGCCGGCCCCGCCGTCCGGGCCGACCATGTGCATCGGGAACTCGGTGGGCCCCAGCCGGTGGCGGACGGGGACGTGCGGCGGGCCGGTGCGCTCGCCACCCGGCGTGACCTCGTAGTCGTCGATCTCCTGGACCGCGGCGCCCCGGTAGATCCCCGGGCCGAGGCCGTCGCGCCAGCCGCGGTAGTAGCCGCCCGCCTGGACGTCGGCCGGGGTGCCCGCGAGGCGCAGCTCGTACTCGCGCGCCACGCCGTCCTCGCCGTCGAGCACGATCGTGCCGCCGGTCGGCCACTGCGTGCCCGCGAGGTAGGTCAGCTCGTGCCGCATGCCGGTGAGCGCCACGCTGCGCCCGTCCGGCCAGTCCAGGCGGCCTTCGAAGTCCAGCGGACGCCCGTCCGCGTCCTCGTGCGTGTTGACGAAACCGGTGTGGTCGCCTGCCTCGAACGGCACCCACAGCCGCAGCGCGCGGTCGAACGTCTCCTCGTCGGTGCGGTCGGTGCCCGACAGCCTCGTGGGCACGCCCATCGAGGAGCGGATCCCCCACGAGTGGTCGCGCATCGCGTGCCAGCCGTCGATGGCGAGCTCGTGGCCCATCGCCCGGCCGCGGCCGGTGGCCCGGCAGACCGTGGTGTAGCGGATGGTGTCGTTGATGACCGCGCCGTACTTCACGTGCTGGTAGCGGTCCTCGACGAACGGCGGCCCCTGCGTGGTGAGCTCGACGTCCAGTTCGACGCCCGACGGGTTGTCCTCCACCGTGAGGCGCACCCGTCGCATCGGCTCGACGATCTCCAGGCGCACGGGTCCGACGGCCAGCTCGTCGTAGCGCGGCCGCAGCGCCCGCGACGCCCGCACCACGACCTGCCGGTTGTGGCGCGTGGCCGAGGCCCAGCCGTCGATCACGTTGCCGTTGGGGTGCAGGCGAAGGCCCGCGAAGAAGTACCAGTCCTGGGCGTAGAGGGCGATGAAGTAGCCGTCGTTGAAGTGCGCGTCGGAGGTGCCGACCATGTGGAACGGGGTGGGCATCTGGTGGTAAGGCATTTCATCGGCGGCGTAAAGCCTCATGACGCCGACACCGGCCGCGGCGGCTCGGGTCTGCTGCCCTCGGCGAAGCGCCGCATGCCCGCGACGGCCTCCGGGGCGAGCGCAGGGGCGTGGCACAGCTCGACCTCGAGGTCGAGGCCGTCCTGGAGGGAGAGGCCGAGGGTGGCGATCGCGGCCTTGCGGTCGGCGCGGATGCCGACCTGGGAGTAGCCCGCGCAGTGGTGGGCCAGCTCCAGAGCGCGTTCGAGGGCCGTGCCCGCGGGCACCACCTCCTGCGCCAGGCCCATGACCAGCGCGCGGGGGGCGTCGATCTCCACGCCGGTCTCGATCATGTAGAGGGCGTTGCCGATGCCGACGACCCGCGGCAGCCGTTGGGTTCCGCCGTCGGCCAGCGAGAGGCCCCAGCGCTTGTTGAGCAGGCCGAACTTCGCGCGCTCGTCGACGATGCGGAAGTCGCACCAGACGGCGAGCTCGACCCCGCCCGCATAGCAGGCGCCGTTGACGGCCGCGATCACCGGCTTGTCCGGGTCGAGCCGCGCGAAGCCCATCGGACCGGCGTCGTAGGTGCGACGGTGCTGGAACAGCTCGGCCATCCCCTTGAGGTTGGCTCCCGCGCAGAACGTCCGGTCGCCTGCGCCCGTGATGACGAGCACCTTCGCCACGTCGTCCGCGGCGAACGCGTCGATGGCGTCGGCGAGCAGCATCGCCGTCTCGTCGTCGACGTTGTTGTGCACGTCGGGGCGGTTCAGGGTGAGGACGGTGACGGCGTCCTGCCGCTCGACCAGCAGCTTCGACATGCGGTCCCTTCTTCGTTGAAGTGAGTTCACTTTGCCCCGAGGGCGCCTGCGTGTCAACGGGCCGTGTTAGCCTGCGCCGGAGGAAGGTGAGTTCATTTTGCCGATCTCGGACGTCGCGCCGACCGCTCGCGGGGCCGCCAGCAGAGCCCGGCTCATCCACGCCGCCCGCACGGAGCTGATCGAGCGCTCGGGCTCGTTGGAGGTCGACTCCGTGGCGCAGCGGGCCGACACGTCGGTCGGGCTCATCTACCGCCACTTCGGTTCCCGCGCGGGGCTCATCGGCGCCGTGGTCGACGACTTCTACGCACGCTTCCGCGCGGAGGCCCTCGAGATCAACCCGGCGCCGGGCGGAACTTTCGCCGAGCGGGAGCGCCGTCGCACCGAGCTGTACGTGGCCTTCCACTACGCCGATCCGCTGGCCCGGATCATCGTGCACAACCTGCACCTCGACGCCGACGTCGCCGCGATGGAGGCCCGCCACCGCACCGAGATGATCCAGCTGGCCGAGCGGGTGATGGCGCTGGGCCAGGCCCGCGGCGAGATCCCGGCCGACCGCGACCCGGCGTTCGTCGCCGCCATGATGATCGGCGGCATGCGGGAGGTGCTGGGCGTCGCGCTGTCCGGCGAGCGGTGGCCGGACCAGGAGGTCACGGCGGCCAAGCTGTGGGTGCTCGTCGCGGGCGTCGCCGGTGTCGACCCCGGCTGAGCAGGCCACGTGGCGGCAGGACGACGCCACGGCGATGCACGAACGGCTGCGCGGCTGGGCGGCCGACACCCTCGGGCCGGACGCCCAGGTGGAGCGCGTCGAACGCATGGCGGGCCACTCCGGGATCACCTGGGCGTTCGAAGCGAACGGCGAACGGCTGGTCCTGCGCATGCCGCCGCTGGGAGCGCGCCGCAGCGCCGCCACGGACGTGCACCGGCAGGCCCCGCTGCTCACCGCGCTCGCCGCGCACGGCGTGCCCGTGCCGCGGCTGCGGTGGAGCGGCGAGCACGGGCCGTGGTTCGGCACTCCGTACCTCATCGTCGACCGCGTGGCGGGCGCACCGCCCGGCGACGTGTTCGCCGACGGCGGCGCGCCCGCGCCGCCACATGCCGTGTTCGCCGAGGCCATGCGGGTGCTCGGCCGCATCCACGCCACGCCCCCGCCGTCGGGGTGGCCTGCGGCGACGCCGTTGCAGGCCGTGGTCGACCACTGGCACAAGCTGTTGGTGGAGGCCCCCGAACCGTCGTGGCTCCCGGCGGGTCGCACGCTGCACGCCCGCCTCCGCGCCGCGGTGCCCGAGGTCGGGCCACCCGGCCTCGTGCACGCCGACTTCTACGCCAACAACTGGATGATCAGCGGCGGCGAGCTCGTCGCCGTGCTCGACTGGGAGGGCGCGCACCGCGGCGACGCCCGCGTCGACGTCGGCTGGATCGCGATGATCTACGACCGGGCGAGCTGGCACCCCGCCCAGCGGCCCGACATCGCGGCCGCCCCCGATCCCGAGGACCTCGTGGCGGCCTACGGTGCCCCGCTCCGCGACGTCGCCTGGTTCCGCGCGCTGGCCGGCCTGCGCCTGGCCGCGCTCACGGCCCACTACCTGCGCATGCACCGCACCGGGCAGCGGCCCGACGCGACGTGGGAGGCCTTCGGCACGTCCGTGCCCTACATCCTGGGGCGCGCCGTGGCGGTACTGGGCTGAGCGCGACGCAGGAGCTGCATGGCGTGGTGCTGCACGCGGCGCACGTCCTCCGGCGCGGCGCCGAGCGCGGCGGCCGTGCGCTCCAGCGAGAGCCCCACCGCGACCCGCAGCACGAGCACCTCGCGCTCGGCGGGCGGGAGCTGGGCCAGCGGGACGGGCAGCCCGCCGGGCTCTGCGGCGTCGACGGCGGCCGCGACGGTGCGGTAGACGAACGCCGTGAGGACGGCCTCGTCGGCGGTGGCGGGCGCCTTCGCGAGGATCGTGCGGCACACGGCGCGGGCCAGGTCGGCGGCGCGCTCGGCGCCGCCGAGGCGGGCCCGGCAGTAGCGGGTGACGGCCGGGCGGACCTCGGCCATCAGCCGGACGTCGACGCCACGGGCACCGGCGGAGTCTGCGGCCGATTCCGGCGTGACCTGCGTGGGCAGGCGGGTGTCGACGGTGAGCCTCACACCCTTAACGACGTCTCACCGCCGCGGAGGTTGCTTGCGCACTCCACTAGCCACGTAACCGGCGCCCATCGCCAGCTCCTGCACGGTGAGGTCGGCGACGCGCTCGGCGAGGAGTGTCCACGGCCGGTCGAACCCCGCGAAATCGCGCACGTAGGGCGCGTGCAGGCCGAGCACGCTCGCGTTCAGGCCGATCGCCCAGACCGGCCCCCACTTGCCGCCGCCCGCCGCGACGCCCGCGCCCGCGCGCAGGTGCCCGAGGACGTTGTCGAGGGCGGGGCCGGACTGCATGATGTCGTGCACCGCGCAGAACAGCGCGTGGTCGGCCGTCGGCAGCTCCGCGGTCTCCAGCGGCGAGCAGGTGAGCACGACGTTGGACCAGCCCGCGTCGGCGACCCGCTCGGCGGCCAGCTCGAGCATCTCGGGCGCCGCGTCGACGCCGACGATCGTTCCTCCGGGGCCGATGCGCTCCTGGATGGCGGCGAAGCACAGGCCGGTGCCGCAGCCTGCGTCGATCACGGTGTCGCCCGGGCGCAGCGGCAGCGCGCCGACGACCATCTCGCGGTACCGCGCGAAGGCGGAGGTGCGGCGGTCGTACTCGACGGCGTCGCGGGCGTAGGCGGTGGGCATTCGGGACATGGACATACCTCAGGAGCCGGGCGGGAGGTGTGGGCGCGCCACTGCGGTGTGGCAGAACGGACCATCTTGGTCGCGTCGGCCGGGCGACGAAACCGCCGTTCGGTGCGCCCTCAGGCCGCGGTGCTCGAGGTGGGTGCAACCGGCAGGGTGACGGCGGCACACGCCTGGCGGAGCCCTTCGGCGAACCCGGTCGGGTCGGCGAGGAACACGCCGTGGTCGCCGTCGATCTCCACGACTACCGCTCCCGGTACTGCCGCTGCCAGCTTGCGCTGCCGCTGCGGCGCGACGATGCGGTCGTGGCGGGTGACGAGCACCGCGGTGGGCACGTCGACCCCGCCGATCCACAGGTGGGAGCTGAACGAGCACGCCGCGCGCATGGCGTCGAGCGCGGTGGCCAGCGGCACCCGGCGCATCTGGGCGACGGCGGCCCGGCGCTGGGCGGGGTCGAGGCTGACGTCGAGCAGCGGACCGGCGATGGCGTCGGTGCCCACCGGCGAGAAGGGGGCGAACCACGACGCCGTGACCACCGCCCACGGCATCGCCATCGCCAGCAGCCGCTCCAACGGCGAGCCGGTGACGTTGCAGGCGGTCGAGCACAGGACCAGGCCCGCCACCAGGTCGCGGTGCCTGCGCCACAGCAGCTGGGCGACCATGCCGCCGATCGAGAACCCCACCGGGATGACCGGGCCGGTGCCGAGGGTGAGCAGCACGGCGGCGACGTCGTCCGCGCAGTCCTCCAGGCGGAACGTGCCCGAAACCGGCAGGCCCTTGCCGTGGCCGCGCAGGTCGATCGCGAGCACCCGGTACCGGGCGGCCAGGGCGTCGGCCGCGAGTGACCAGTTGGTGTCGACG
>DATAOO010000382.1:0-2414 GCA_036265695.1 Pseudonocardia sp.
CGGTCGAGCGCGTAGGCGTTCTCCACGGTCTTCTTCCAGGGGCCGTACCTCTGCAGCGCGGGGTACCCCCAGCCGAGGAGCACCGCGGGGCTGATGTTCACCGTCCGGTTCACGCACGGCCGCAGCCGCGCCAGCCGCTGCTCGTCGGTGACGCCGAAGACGACGCGGAGGATCACTTCGAGGGTCAGCGCGTTCATCCGGTCGAGGCTGCGGAACTCCTCGCCTGGCCGCCAGCGCGCCACCTCCTCGCGGGCGACGTCCTCGACCAGCGAGCGGTAGCTGCGCAGCGCGTGACCGTTGAACGCAGGCATCAGGAGCGCCCGGGCCCGCTTGTGCTCGGAGGAGTCCTGGAGCAGGAGCGAGTGCTCGCCCATGATCGGGCCCAGGATCGCGTTGCCCTTGCCCGCGTGGAAGATCTCGGGGTCCCCGGCGAAGATCTCCTTCGCGTGCTCCGGGCGGGTGAACAGCACCAGCGGGCGGCCGCCGGGTACGACGCGCACCGTGAACACGTCGCCGTACCTGCGCCACATGTGGGGCACGAACTGGTGCCGGAAGCGCAGCAGCCCCGCGCTCTGCAACCAGACCGGCCAGCGCGGCCCCGGCGGGAGACCGGTGGTGTCGACCGGTTGGGCGGTGCCGCCGCCGAACGGGCGCATGCGCTCGAAGCGCCGGGCGGTCAGGTTCGACGGGTCGGTCTCGAGAGTGGTCATGGCGGCTCCGTTCCTCCGGACATACTACGAGTACGTCAAGGGAGGCCGTAGAGGACGTTTGCGGCTCAGCCGAGCAGCCCGTCGCGGCGGGCGATCGCCGCGGCCTCGGTGCGGCCCGACGCACCGAGCTTGCCCAGGATGTTGGACACGTGCACCGACACCGTCTTCGTGCTGATGAACAGCTGGCGCCCGATCTCGCCGTTGCTGCGCCCCTCGGCGACGAGCGCGAGGATCTCGGACTCACGGGGGGTCAGCGCCACCCGGGCGGGCGCGGACGTCGCGGCGGGCTGCGCGCGCGGAGAGGCACCCATCAGCTCCAGGAGCGGGGTGGCGCCGAGGGCTCGGGCCGCCTGGGCGGCTGCCTCGCCCTGCGCGCGGGCACCGTTCGCGTCGCCGGTGGCCGCGAGCAGCGTGGCGAACCTGGCTCGCACCGTCGCCAGCTCGTACGGCGCACCGAAGGCCTCGAAGCGGACCACCGCCTCGCGCCAGGCCTCGAGCAGCTCGTCGGCGGTGGGCGGGTCGACGTCCGCGGCCCACCGCCACCGCAGGAGCTCGGCGCCCAGCCGTGCCTCCCAGGCCCGGGCCTCGGGGCCCCAGGAGACCAGGGCGTCGCCGCGCCGGTCGAGAACCCCCCGCGCGTCGGCGACCAGGCGCGCGACGACGTCGGCGTCCTCGAGGCGCTCGGCGGCGCTGCGGTGCACTGCCCCCGATGCGTGGGCCGCGAGGGTCATCGCGGCGAGCCGCACCCGCGCCTGGAACAGCGGGTGCCAGATCCCGGTGAGGGCGTCGACGATCAGGCGGTAGGTCGCCAGGGCGGCCGCCTGGTCGCCGGCGTACTCGTGGACCGCCAGCTCGGCCGAACCGCCGGTGACCGCGATCAGACCCTCGAGTCGCCAGAACTCGTGCAGGGAGCGGGCCAGGTCGGCCGCCCCGGGCTCGCCCCGCGCGACCAGGATCTGGGCCCGGGTCGCGGTGAGGAGGGCGTCGTAGATCGGCGGCGCCACCTCGCCCTCGATGTCGAGCACCTCGAGCGCTTCGTCCCAGCGCCCCTGGAGCCTCAACGACACGGCGTGCGTCCACCGGGCCTCGGCGGCCCAGGGCACCCACGGTGTGCCCACTGCGCGGGCTCGGGTCGTCGCCTGCTCGAAGGCCGCGTCGGCCTCGGCGAACTCTCCGAGGTCGAGGTGGTGGTGCCCCAGCAGGAGCAGGCCGCGGAGCTCGGCGTTGCGGGCACCCGCGGCGGAGGCGTCGGCGATGGCGGCGCGCAGTGCCTCGGCGATCGCCTCGGGCGAGACGCTGCGCTCGAGACCGACCAGGGTGGTGCGGATGTCGCTGGCCAGGCGGGGCATGTCGAGGCGCTCGGCCATGGACAGCGCCGCCATCGCCACCTCGCGCGCCTCGTCGTAGCGCCGGCCCTTCGCCAGCATCCGGGCATGGATGCCCAAGACCTTGGCGCGGGCGCTGGTCGGCTCGTCGGGGACCAGCGCCACCGCCTCGGTGGTGAGGTCGATCGGGTCGTCCGGCGACTCGGTCATGGCGAGCGAGCCGGCGAGGACGCCCATCAGCTGGCCACGGACCGAGCCGTCGGTGCCGTCGGGGAGGTGGTCGAGCTGCTCGCGGACGACGCCGAGCGCGCGGGCGGGGTGGCCCGCGGCGATCAGGGCGTCGGAGACGAGCCCCACCAGCCGCGGGTAGTCGAGCCCG
>DATAOO010000383.1:0-9458 GCA_036265695.1 Pseudonocardia sp.
CGCTCCTGACGACGGGCGACGGGGTCCCGGCCGATGTGGGCCGGGTGGGCGGGGCGGTGCTCGGGGTGGCGGGCGCCAACGCCGCGGCGCCCGATGCTGCCCGGCCCGCGAAGGTGCACCCCCGCACCGCACCCGGCGGACCGATGCGGGAGGGCAGCTCCGACGGCCCGGCGGCCGTGCTGGGAGTCGTCGCGGCGACCGCGCTCGCGGGGGCGGCGGGCCGGGCGGCGTTCCTGTGGGTCGCGCGGCGCGGAGGGCCCGCGGCACGGCCGGGCGGGCTGGGCGCGACCGTGGCCGGGTCGCAGCCGTGGTGGGTCGCCGTCGCGTGGTGGGTGGTCCTGGCGGGCGCGGGCTTCGCGCTCGTAGGCCCGCGCGGTGTGCTGGCCGTCGGGCTGGGCGCCGCCGTGGTCGCCGCGCTCTCCTGGCACACCGCGCGCCGCTTCGGCGGCATGACCGGCGATGTGCTGGGCGCCGCGAGCGAGCTCGCGACCCTGGCCGCGCTGGTGGTGCTCGCCGCCCGTTAGCCCACGCACACCCTCGGGTGCTCACGCACACCGCGCACGCACACCGCAGGCCCACGCGGTGTGCGCGCGCTGGTCAGGACGGTGTGTAGAGCGTGTGCATCCAGCTGTGCGTATCCGGCGCCGCCCCGCGCTGGATCTTCGTGAGCAGGCTGCGCAGTTGCAGGGTGATGGGGCCGGGCTCGCCGTCGCCGATGCGCACGTCGCCGCCGGTGTGCTTGATCCCGCCGATCGGGGTGATCACGGCCGCGGTGCCGCTGCCGAAGACCTCGGTGATCGAGCCGTCGGCCGCGCCCTCGAGCCACTCCTGGCCGGAGATGCGCCGCTCGCTGACCTGGCACCCCAGCTCCTTGGCCAGCACGAGGATCGAGTCGCGCGTGACGCCCGCGAGGATGCTGCCGGTGAGGGCGGGCGTGACGACCTCGGTCTGCTCGCCTGAGCCGTACACGAAGAACAGGTTGTTCGAGCCCATCTCGTCCACCCACGTGCGGTCCTCGGCGTCGAGGTAGGCGACCTGGGCGCAGCCGTGCGACGCCCCCTGCGCCTGCGGCAGGAGCGAGGCCGCGTAGTTGCCGCCGCACTTGGCCGTGCCGGTGCCGCCCAGCGCCGCGCGGGTGTACTCGGTGGAGAGCCACACGTCGATCGGCTTCACGCCACCCGCGAAGTACGGGCCCACCGGCGACGCGATCAGCACGTACAGGTACTCCGCCGACGGCCGCACGCCCAGCCCCACCTCGGTGGCCAGCATGAACGGACGCAGGTAGAGCGCATCTTCACCGCCCGCGGCGGGCACCCACTCGTGGTCGACGGCCAGCAGCTCGGAGATCGAGGCCAGGAACAGCTCGTCGGGGAGCTCCGCCATCGCGAGGCGGCTCGCGGAGCCGCGGAACCGGGCCGCGTTCGCCTCCGGCCGGAACGACGCGATCGAGCCGTCGTGCCTGCGGTAGGCCTTGAGCCCCTCGAAGATCTCCTGCCCGTAGTGCAGCACCATCGTGGCCGGGTCGAGCGTCAGCGGGCCGTAGGGCACCACCGCCGCGTCGTGCCACCCCGCGTCCGCCGTCCAGCGGATCGTCACCATGTGGTCGGTGAAGTGCCGACCGAATCCGGGATCGGCCAGGGCCTCGCCGCGCTGCTCGGCGGAGAGCGGCGCGGGGTTGGGGGTGCGGGCGAACTGCGGGCTCATGCCTTCAGACGGTACAACGGACCGCCGATGATCGGACGTCCAAGGAGCGCCCTCCTAGCGCACGTGCGAAACCACGAACGGTGGCTTCGTCACCACGCACGGCAGGGCGCGGCCCCGCACGTCCACGGTCACCTCCGCGTCCGCCGCCACGTCCGCGTCGAGCAGGGCCAGCGCGATCCCGGTCTTGAGCGTCGGCGAGAACGTGCCCGACGTCGTGACGCCGACGCGCGCGCCGTCCCGCACCACGGCCATGCCCGGCCGCGGCACCCCCCGGCCGGTCGCGCGCAGCCCGCGCAGCCGCCGCGCGGGCCCGGCCGCCTTCTCGGCCACCAGCGCGTCGCGGCCCCAGAACTCCGGCTTGCCCCAGCCGACCGCCCAGCCGCTGCCCGCCTGCACCGGGGTGATCTCGGCGGTGAGGTCCTGGCCGTGGAGCGGGTAGCCCATCTCGGTGCGCAGGGTGTCGCGGGCGCCGAGGCCGCACGGGCGCGCCCCGGCCGCGACCAGGCCGTCCCACACCTCGCCCGCCGCGTGCCACGGCACCAACAGCTCGTAGCCGTGCTCGCCGGTGTAGCCGGTGCGGCACACGCGCGTGCCGTCCCGGTCGACGAACGCCATGTAGTCCAGGTCGACCGGCACGAGCTCGCCCGACCGCGGCCCCTGCACCGCGAGCACCGCGAGGTCCCGGTGCCGGTCGGTCACCGTGATCCCGGACGGCGCCGCCGCCCCCAGCAGCTCGGCGACGGTCGCGGCGTTGGCGGCGTTGGGCACGGCCAGCACGTCGTCCGGCCCGTCGACGTAGACGATCACGTCGTCGAGCACCCCGCCGCTCTCGTTGCAGCACAGCGTGTACTGCGCCCGGCCGGGGCCGATCTTGTCCAGGTCGGCGGTGAAGCAGCGGTTCACGAACGCGGCCGCGCCGGGGCCGCTGATCGCGAGCTTGCCGAGGTGGCTGACGTCGAACACGCCGACGTCGGTGCGCACCGCCGTGTGCTCGGCGACCGTGCCGTCGGGGTAGCTGATGGGCATCGACCAGCCGCCGAACGCCCCGAGCGTGGCGCCGAGGGCGGTGTGCCGGTCGTGCAGGGGCCCGGTCAGGAGGTCGCTCATGTCGCCCATCATCGCCGGTACGGCAGGAACGTCGCCGCCGTCCACCCCACGGCCAGCGCCGCCGCCGTGATCAGCACCTGGGCCAGCGGCAGCAGCAGGGCGAGCAGCACGCAGAGCAGCACGCCGAGACCGGCGACCCAGCGCTGCCAACCCGGCCCGTAGAGGCGCAGCGCGGCCACGTTGATCACGCCGTAGTAGACGAGCACGGAGCACGCCGAGAGCGCGATCGCGGCCGCGGGGCCCGCGAACGCGGCAACGAGCGCGGCGATCGCGCCGCCGATGAGGTCGGCGGCCCACGGGGTGCCGCGGGGGCCGGTCGCCATGAGGCAGCGCGGCAGGTCGCGCCCCTTGGCCATCGCCGCGGCCGTGCGGCTGATCCCGACCAGCACCGACAGCAGCGCCGACCCGGCCGCCACCGCCGCCCCGACCCGGACGATCACGCCGAGGCCCGGCGCCCCCCACGCGTCCACGAGCGCGACGAGGGGCGACATCTCCTGCGCCAGCCGGTCGGGCCCCAACCCGACGAGCAGGGCGGTCGCGACCAGCAGGTAGACAATGAGCGTGATCCCCAGAGCCAGCGCGACCGCCCGGGGGATCGTCCGCTCGGGGTCGCGGACCTCACCACCCAGCGTGGCGACCCGCGCGTAGCCCGCGAACGCGAAGAACACCAGCCCCGCCGCGGTGGCGACGCCCGCAGGCCCGGGGTCCACCACCACCGGCGTGAGCGTTGGCGCTCCGGCGGGTCCCGGGCCCGACAGGCCGACCACCACAACGACGAGCAGGACGGCCAGCGTGCCCCCGACCAGCGCGTAGGCGCTGCGCGCGGTCCACCGGACACCGGCGATGTTGAGCGCCGTGGCCACCGCCACCACGAGCAGCGCGGCAGGCAGCGGCGCCGACGGCAGCACGTAAGCCCCGAAGACGGCCGCCGCCGCCCCCGCCGACGCGCACTTGCCGACCAGGAACGCCACCCCGGCCAGCCGTCCGGCGCCCGGACACAACCGGGCCGAGCCGTACACGTAGCCGCCGCCGCTCTGCGGGTGCGCCGCGGCCAGGTCGGCCGTCGACATGGCGTTGCAGGCGGCGACGACACCCGCGATCACCACCGCGAGCAGGAGCCACCGCCCCGCGGCGGCGGCCGCGGGCGCCCACACGGCGAACACGCCGGTGCCGAGCATGGAAGCGAGGCCCAGAACGACGGCGTCGGCGGTGCCGAGCCTGCGCTCGGCGCCGTCCGCACCGCCCGGGACCCCTGACACCCACCCACCCAAGCACCCGCACCTGCCGGGACCGGCCACCCAGCGGTGTCAGTAGTGTCTCGAAGCGGTCTCACTCTCCCTCCGGCAGGAAGGCGCGCACACGTGTCCACCCAGCTCTTCCCCGTCGGTGGGTCCCCGGCCGCCGTCGACGCGGACGCCGTCGTGATCGGCCTGGTCGCCGCGGAGTCCGACGCGCCGCCCCAGCTCGCCCCCGGCGCCGACGAGCTCGACGCCGCGTTCGACGGGCAGCTGGCCGAGCTGCTCGCGGTCGCGGGCGCCACCGGCAAGGCCGACGAGGTGGTCAAGCTGCCGACGCGCGGCACGCTGCGGGCGCCGCTGCTGGTCGCCGTCGGGCTGGGGAAGGAAGGCGACGGCCTGCGCCCCGAGCAGGTCCGACGGGCGTCCGGCGCCGCCGCGCGGGCGCTCGCGGGCACCGACCACGCGGTGAGCACGCTCGGCCGGATCGACCTCGCGGCCGCCGCGGAGGGCAGCCTGCTCGGCGCGTACGCGTTCACGACCTACCGCACCAACGGCAACCGCAAGGCACCGCTGGCCCGGCTCTCGCTGGTCACCGACGCCCCCGACGCCGAAGCGGCGCTGCGCACGGCCACGGCGGTGAGCGAGGCCGTGCGCACCGCCCGCGACCTGGTCAACACCCCGCCCAACGACCTCTACCCCGAGACGTTCGCCGCCCGGGCCCGCGAGCTGGCCGAGGCCGCGGGGCTCGAGGTCGAGGTGCTCGACGACGCCGCGCTGGCCGAGGCCGGGTTCGGCGGCGTGCTCGGGGTGGGGCAGGGCTCCTCGCGCAAGCCGCGGCTGGTGCGGCTGCGCTGGGCCGGTGGGCCGTCGCCGCGTGCGCACGTCGCGCTCGTGGGCAAGGGCATCACGTTCGACACCGGCGGCATCTCGATCAAGCCCGCCGCGAACATGGACCACATGACGTCCGACATGAGCGGGGCGGCGGCCGTGATCGCCACGACGGTGCTCGCCGCCTCGCTGGAGCTGCCCGTCGCCGTCACCGCCACCGTGCCGATGGCGGAGAACATGCCGTCCGACACCGCCTACCGCCCCGGCGACGTGCTGCGGATGTACGGCGGCCGCACGGTGGAGGTGCTCAACACCGACGCCGAGGGGCGGCTGATCCTGGCCGACGCCATCGTGCGGGCGGGCGAGGACTCCCCCGACTACCTCATCGAGACGTCCACGCTCACCGGCGCCCAGATGGTGGCCCTGGGCATGCGGACGATGGGGATCATGGGCGAGGACGCGTTCCGCGACCGGGTCGCGGCGCTGGCCAGGGAGTGCGGCGAGGACGGCTGGTCGATGCCGCTCCCCGAGCACATCCGAGCCGACCTGGACTCCCGCGTCGCCGACCTGGCCAACGTCACGGGACAGCGCTGGGGCGGCATGCTGGTGGCGGGCACATTCCTCCGCGAGTTCGTGCCCGACGGCGTCGCGTGGGCGCACCTCGACATCGCGGGCCCGAGCTTCCACACCGGCGGCCCGTACGGGTACACGGCGAAGGGCGGCACGGGTGTGCCGGTGCGCACCCTGCACGCCGTGCTGGCGGACATCGCCGCGAACGGCTGACGCACTTCGCGCCGGGTGTGCGTGAGCCCGTCAGCTCTCCGCGCGACGGCGCAGGATCCGCTGCCGGGCGTCGTGGTCGCGCATCCGCTGCGGGTACCCGACCAGCTGCACGTCGTACACCGGGATGGCGAGGCGCCGGGCGAGCTTGCGCGCCGCGTTCGGGCCCGCGACCCGGCGCCGGGTCCACTCGCCGTCGGCGGCGACGAGCAGCACGGTGGTCTCCGTGACCGCCGTGCGCGGCTCGACGAACGCCTCCACCCCGGCGTGGCTGCGCGTCCACTCGCGCAGGTACGCCTCCTCGGCGGAGTGCCCGCCGCCGCGCAGCCGTCCCATGAGGTTCACGACCGTCGAACGCACGGGCGGGGTCATTTTCTCCCCCGCGAGACCGGACCCCGCACGAAGTCGTCCCGGGTGACAAGATGACGATGGCGTGAAGAAAACCTGGGATGAGGAGTGGGACGTGCCCGAGCACAACGCAGACCTGGTGATCCTCGGCGGCGGGTCGGGCGGGTACGCCTGCGCGCTGCGCGCGGCCGAGCTGGGGATGTCGGTCGTGCTGGTGGAGCGCGACAAGCTGGGCGGCACCTGCCTGCACTACGGCTGCATCCCGACCAAGGCGCTGCTGCACGCGGCCGACGTGGCCGACAGCGCCCGCGAGGGCGACCGCATCGGCGTGAAGAGCAGCGTCTCCGGCATCGACATGGTCGGGGTCAACAGCTATAAGGACGGCGTCGTCGCCAAGCTCTACAAGGGACTGCAGGGGCTCGTGAAGTCCCGCAAGATCGAGTTCGTCGCGGGTGACGGCCGGTTCGAGGCGCCCAACGCCGTCACCGTCAACGGTGACCGCTACGTCGGCGCCAAGGTCGTGCTCGCCACCGGCAGCTACGCCCGCACGCTCCCCGGCCTGGAGATCGGCGGCCGCGTCATCACGAGCAACGAGGCGCTGCGGCTGGAGGACGTGCCACGCAGCGTGATCGTGCTGGGTGGCGGCGTGATCGGTGTGGAGTTCGCCTCGGTGTTCAAGAGCTTCGGGGCGGACGTCACGATCGTGGAGGCGCTGCCCCGCCTGGTCCCGGCCGAGGACGAGTTCGCGTCCAAGCTCCTGGAGCGCGCGTTCCGCAGGCGCAAGATCGCCTTCAAGACCGGCGTGAAGTTCACCGGGGCCAAGCAGACCGATTCCGGGGTCACCGTGTCGCTGGAGTCCGGTGAGGACCTCGAGGCGGAGTACCTGCTCGTGGCCGTCGGGCGCGGCCCCAACACCGCCAACGCGGGCTACGAGGAGGCGGGGGTGAACATGGAGCGCGGCTTCGTCCTCACCGACGAGCGGCTGCGCACCAACCTGCCCGACGTGTACGCCGTCGGCGACATCGTGCCCGGCCTGCAGCTCGCCCACCGCGGCTTCCAGCAGGGCATCTTCATCGCCGAGGACATCGCGGGGCTGAACCCGCCGGTGATCAACGAGGCGGGCATCCCCCGCGTCACCTACTGCGAGCCGGAGGTCGCGTCCGTCGGCCTTACCGAGGCGCAGGCGCGGGAGGCGTTCGGGGAGATCCAGACCCTCACCTACGACCTGGCGGGCAACGGCAAGAGCCAGATCCTGCAGACCCAGGGCGCCATCAAGCTCGTCAAGCAGGGCGGCGACGGCACGCCCGGCCCGGTGGTCGGGGTCCACCTGGTCGGGGCCAGGGTCGGCGAGCTGATCGGCGAGGCACAGCTCATCTACAACTGGGATGCGCAGGCCGAGGACGTCGCCGCACTGGTCCACGCCCACCCCACCCAGACCGAAGCCCTCGGCGAGGCCCACCTCGCCCTGGCGGGCAAGCCCCTGCACGCCCACTCCTGACGTCCCGCCGAACCCCGACAGATCGAGGAGCCATGTCCTTCTCCGTCCAGATGCCCGCCCTCGGTGAGAGCGTCACCGAGGGCACCGTCACCCGGTGGCTCAAGCAGGAAGGCGACCGGGTCGAGGTCGACGAGCCGCTCCTCGAGGTCTCCACCGACAAGGTCGACACCGAGATCCCCTCCCCCGCCGCGGGGGTGTTGGAACGGATCGTCGCGGGCGAGGACGAGACCGTCGAGGTCGGCGGCGAGCTGGCCGTGATCGGCGACGGCGCGGGCTCCGGCGGGTCCGACGGGCAGACCGACCAGCAGGCCGCCGACTCGGGCTCGGATGAGTCCGAGGAGGAGCAGGACTCCGCGCCGCCCCTGGAGTCGTCGCCGTCGCAGACCGCGAGCGGCGGCGACGAGCCCGCCGAGAAGCCGAAGGCCAAGGCGGAGTCGACGGGCTCCGGCCAGGCCGTGACGATGCCGGAGCTCGGCGAGAGCGTCACCGAGGGCACGGTCACCCGCTGGCTCAAGCAGGTCGGCGACCGGGTGGAGGTGGACGAGCCGCTGCTGGAGGTGTCCACCGACAAGGTCGACACCGAGATCCCGTCCCCCGTCGCGGGCACGCTCCTGGAGATCAGCGCGGCGGAGGACGAGACCGTCGACGTCGGCGGGCGGCTGGCGGTGATCGGCGACAAGGACGCGGCCGGGCAGCAGGAGGAGCCCGAGCCGCAGCCGGAGGCCAAGCAGGAAGCGCCGAAGGAAGAGCCCCGGGAAGAGCCCGAGCAAGAGGAGGCGCCGCAGCGCGCCGCGGCAGAGCAGCGCGACGCCGAGCGGCCCGTCACGGCCGAGCCGTCGGCGGCGAACTCCAGCACCCCGGCGCAGGCCCCGGCCGAGGAGCCGGAGGCCGGTTCGTCGGGCGGGCAGAGCAGCGGACCCGCCCCGTACGTCACCCCGCTCGTGCGCAAGCTCGCCGCCGAGCACTCCGTCGACCTCTCGAACATCACCGGGTCCGGCGTCGGTGGCCGCATCCGCAAGCAGGACGTCCTCGCCGCCGCCGAGGCCGCGAAGCCCGCCCCCGAGCCGGAGCCGGAGCCCAGCGCGCCCGCCGAGGCGGCGCCCGCGGCGGCAGCCCCGGCCGCATCGGGCGCTCCGGCCGCCGCGCGCCCCGCGGCCGACGGACCGCAGCCGGGCAGCACGGTCAAGCTGCCGCGCCTGCGTCAGGTCATCGCCCAGCGGATGACCGAGTCGCTGCAGGTGTCGGCCCAGCTCACGACCGTGCAGGAGGTCGACGTCACCCGCATCGCGCGGCTGCGCGCCCGCATGAAGGCCGACTTCGAGCGGCGCGAGGGCGTGAAGCTCACGTTCCTGCCGTTCTTCGCGAAGGCGGCGATCGAGGCGCTCAAGCAGTTCCCCGCGCTCAACGCCTCGATCGACGTCGAGAAGAAGGAAATCGTCTACCACGGCAACGTCCACCTGGCGATCGCCGTGGACACCCCCCGCGGCCTGCTCGTCCCGGTGATCAAGAACGCCGAGGACCTCAACATCGCCGGGCTGGCCAAGCGGATCGCCGACGTCGCGGCGCGCACCCGCGACGCCAAGATCGGCCCCGACGAGCTGTCCGGCGGCACGTTCACGATCACCAACATCGGCAGCGTCGGCGCGCTGTTCGACACGCCGATCATCAACCAGCCGCAGGTGGCGATCCTCGGCACGGGCGCCATCAGCAAGCAGCCCAAGGTGATCGACACCCCGGAAGGCGAGGTCATCGCCATCCGGTCGGTCTGCTACCTGCCGCTCACCTACGACCACCGCCTGGTCGACGGGGCGGATGCGGGCCGGTTCGCGTCGGCGGTGCGCGCCCGGCTGGAGTCCGGCGAGTTCGAGGTGTGACCGTGCGCAGACGACGTCGTTCCGGCGACGTCATCCGCGCACGACCCCCGGCCAAGTCGCGCGCGGGAGCGGTCTCCGCGA
>DATAOO010000384.1:0-17594 GCA_036265695.1 Pseudonocardia sp.
TCGGGGGAGTGGCCGGTGGACGACAACCCGCTGCGCGGCGCCCCGCACACGGCGGCGTGCCTGGCCGACAAGTGGGACCACCCGTACAGCCGCGAGCTGGCCGCCTACCCGACCGGTGCGACGCCGGGCGTGCACGACCGCAAGGTGTGGCCGCCCGTCCGACGCATCGACGGTGCGCACGGCGACCGCAACCTGGTGTGCAGTTGCCCTGCCCCGGAGGCTTTCGCCTGACCCGGGGCAGGGGGATGCGGGCGGGTAGTCCCACATCCCCTCCGAGTGTCGCCACCCGCCCGCTGTTCTAGGAGCACGCGAACGTCCTCCTGATACTCCCTTCCCGGAGAATTTCGTCTCACCCTGTCAAGCAATCATTGACGCATTCATACCGTCAATCGATCAACGACGAAAAGCCCGCCAAGACCCGAGAAGCGCGCAGGTCAGAGGAGGGCGCTGCAGACGTCGACGAGGCGCTCGCGCAGGGGAGCGGCCCGCCGGGCGAAGGCGGCCTGCGCGCGGGCGTAGGCGGCACGGCCCGCGGCGGTCTCGATGGGCACCGGCGGGTAGCCGAGGGCGGCGAGGTCGTAGGGGCTGGCCCGCATGTCCAGCTCGCGAACGTCCGCCGCGAGCTCGAAGCACTCCGCCACCAGGTCGGCCGGGGTGGCGGGGGAGAGCTTGTAGGCCCACTTGTAGAGATCCATGGTGGCGTGCAGGCAGCCGGGCTGTTCGTGCTCCACCTGGTCGGCCCGCGCGGGCGCGACGGCGTTGCGCGGCCGGGCGGCCGGGGTGAAGAACCGGAACGCGTCGTGGTGGGTGCAGTGCACCGGGAGCGCCTCGACCACCGCGTCGGTGCCCGCGGCGCCCAGCCGCAACGGGACGGCGGCGTGCCGCGGCGTGGGGGAGCGGTACACCATCGCCCACTCGTGCAGGCCGAAGCAGCTCAGCCGGGGCGGCCGGGCCGCGGTGGCGGTGAGCAGGGTGCGCACGAACCGGGCGGTCGGCGCGAGCCGGGGGAGTCTGGTGGGGTCGAGGCGCACCCCACCGCCGTCCGCGACGTAGCCGGGTCGGACGAGGTACTCCGCGCCGCCGAGCAGCACGACGCCCGGCCCGGGATGCCACTCCTCGAGGCGGGCGGGCCGGTGCGAGTAGTAGGTGAAGAGGAAGTCGAGCACCGGGTGGGCCTCGCCGCGCTGCTTGCGCTCGCGGTGCGGCCCGGTGAAGCGGCGCACGCGCTGCCGGTGGGCGGCCGCCCGCTCCCGCCACTCGGCCTCGGCCAGCACCTCCACGCCGGGCACGCTAGCGCCCACCCCGACTTCGCACCCCTTCGACGGCGTGCGAACTGGGTCAGGCGGGCTTCTCGCGCGCGTGGGTGGCGTCGCGGACGGTGCCCACGTAGTGCTCGATGAGGTCCTCGAGGGTGACCAGCCCGGCCGTGGCGCCGCCTGCGTCGACCGCCCGCCCGAGGTGCGCGCCTGCCCGGCGCAGCACGGCGAGCGCGACGTCGAGCCGGTCGGTGACCCGCACCTGCGGCAGGCGCCGAATCCGCTGGGACGGCACCTCGGCCCCCGGGTCGCCTGCGATGTCGAGGATGTCCTTGACGTGCAGGTAGCCGGAGAAGCCCTGCTCGGCGCGCACCGGGAAGCGGGAGAAGCCGGTGCCCGCCACCGCGCGCGCGACGTCGTCGACGACCGGCCGCTGGGGCAGCGACACGAGCTCGACGGGGGTCACCAGCACGTCGGCGACGGTGTGGCCCGCCGAGGACAGGGTGCGGGTGAGCCGTCGCGAGCCGTGGTCGTCGAGGAGGCCCTCGCGGCCGGATTCGGCGATCAGGTCGGCGAGCTGGTCGGAGGTGATCGCCGTATCCAGCTCGTCGCGCGGCTGCACCCCCATGAGCCGCAGCACACCGGCTGCCGTGATCTTGAACAGGCTGATGACCGGGCTCATCACGGTGGTGAACGCCAGGAACGGCGGCACCAGCCAGATCGCGGTGCGCTCCGGCCCGGCGATCGCGATGTTCTTGGGCACCATCTCGCCGAGCACCATGTGCGCGACGACCACGACGACCAGCGAGATCGCGAACGCCACCGGCCCCAGCACCTCGTCGGGCAGCCCGAGCCAGTTGAACGGCCGCTCGATGAGGTGGGCGACCGCGGGCTCGCCGAGGCGGCCCAGCAGCAGCGAGCAGATCGTGATACCGAGCTGGGCGGCGGCGAGCATGCGGGACAGGTCGGCGCCCGCCTTCAGCACCGCCGAGGCACCTGGGGTGCCCGCGCGGGCCATCGTCTCCAACCGGTCGCGCCGGGAGGAGATCAACGCGAACTCCGCGCCGACGAAGAACGCGTTGCCCAGCAGCAGGAGCACGGCCGCGCCGAGGGCCAGGAAGTCGCTACTCACCGACGGCCTCCGGCAGGGGAGCGGTGACGCGCAGGTCGGCTATCCGGTTGCGGTCGCGGCGCATCACGGTGAGGTGCCACCCGTCGACGTCGACGTCGTCGCCGACATCGGGGATGCGGCCCAGGCGGGCCAGCACCAGCCCGGCGAGGGTCTCGTAGTCGCCCTCGGGCATCAGGAAGCCGGTGGCTTCGGCGACCTCGTCGTCGCGCAGCAGCCCGGACACCAGCCAGCTGCCCGCACCGAGCGGCCGGACCCGCGCCTGCTCGCCCGCGTCGTGCTCGTCTCGCACGTCGCCGACGATCTCCTCGACCAGGTCCTCCAGCGTGACGATGCCCGCCGTGCCGCCGTACTCGTCGACGACGACGGCGAGCTGCAGCCCGGACTCCCGCAGCCGGGTGAGCAGGGTGTCGCCGTTGAGCGACTCCGGCACGGTCGGCACGGGCTGGGCCAACGTGCGCAGGGACACCTCGGACCAGCTCGGCGACGGCACGCCGAAGGCCTGCTTGACGTGGACGACGCCGACGAGCGCGTCGGGATCGCCGCCGTCGTCGACGGGGAAGCGGGAGAACCCCGTCTTCTGCGACTGCGCGACGAGCTCGGCGACGGTGTCGTCGGCGTCGAGGGACGCGACCCGCACCCGCGGGGTCATGAGGTCCTCGGCGACGCGGTCGGTGAAGCGCAGCGAGCGGTCCAGCAGGGTTGCGGTGCCCTCGTCGAGGGTGCCGCGCTCGGCGCTGGCCCGCACGAGCGAGCTCAGCTCGCCGGGCGAGCGCGCCGAGCGCAGCTCCTCGGCGGGCTCCACGCCGAGCTTGCGCACGATGGCGTTGGCCATGGCGTTGAGCGCGCTGATCAGCCAGCGGAACGCGTACGCGAACCCGCTCTGCAGCCAGACGACGGCGCGGGCCGTGCGCAGCGGGTCGGCGATCGCGAGGTTCTGGGGCACGAGCTCGCCGAACACCATCGACAGCGTCGTGGCCAGCACCAGCGCGAGCACGGTGGCGGTGGTGGCCGCCACACCCTCCGCGAGGCCGAGCGCGGCGAGGCCGGGCACGAACAGGGTGGCGATCGCGGGCTCGGCGATGTAGCCGGTGACCAGCGTGGTGACCGTGATGAGGAGCTGGCTGGCCGACAGCTGGAAGGACAGGGCGCGGTGGGCGCGCTGCACGATGCGGGCCTGGCGGTCGCCCCTCGCGGCGACGTCCGCGTCGACCTGACTGCGCTCCAGCGCGGTGAGCGAGAACTCGGACGCGACGGCCACCGCGGTGCCCAACGTGAGGACGGCGACGGCGACCAGGCCGAGCAGCGACAGGAGGGCGGTCATGACGCCGACCGCGCGGGCGTAGGGGTGATGCGCCGGGGCGAGCCCGGCGCCCTACTGCAGCCCGGCTCGCCGGGACGTGCGGTGGGCACGGTGCGACTCCTCGTGAAGGGATGAACCTCCAGTGTACGGGTCAGGCCACCGTGACCTCGGCCGCACCACGTACGACGGCGAGCCGTTCCGCTTCGGCCGCCACCGCCGCCCGCTCGCCGCCGTCCAGAGCGCGGAACGGGGTGACCGCGACCTCGAGCCGCCGCGCCCGCTGCGTCGGGCGCCACACCCCCACGACGTCGACGCCCGAGACGACCACGCCCGGCGCTCCCAGCGACGTCCAGATCTGCTTGCGGTGCGCCGGGTCGGGCACGAGCAGCTCGCGGTCGCGGCCCTGCAGGTAGGGGTCGGACGGGGGCAACAGGCGCACGAGGTCGTGGCGCCGGGCGGCTCGGAGGGCGGCGACATCGTCCTCGGCGACCACCCCGGCCCGGCCCTCGACGGTGACGGGCACCGCGGCAGGACGGTCGGGAGCGGTGGCCGCGCGCGTGGTGCCGAGGAAGCCTGCGATGTCGGCGTCCGTCGCGGGCGCGAAGAACCGCAGGTAGGCGCCCTGCACCGGGGTCGTGCACGCGGCGTCGTCGGCCGGTGGGCCCGGCCACCGCGGGATCGGCTCGAACGTGAGCGGCCGCGACCCCGGCACCAGCCGGGCCCCGCCCGGGAGCGCCGCGAGGCGCAGCAGCTGTTCACCGACGTGATGCACGCCGCACGGCTTGCAGTACGGCGACAGCGCGGCGGGCACGGCCTCGGTGACCGCCCGGCTCAGCTCCGCCTTCGTCAACGGCCGGGTCAGCACCGCCCGCACCGCGTCGGCGACGGCCCGGAACGCCCAGCGGGCCGCGCCGTCGACCTCCGCGAGGCGTTTGCGCTGCCAGCCGAGCCGGGCGGCGGCGTCGGCGTCGTCCCGGGGCCAGCCCGCCGCCGCGAGCACCGGCAGATCCGCGGTGCGGTGCAGGTGGGGGGCACCGCGCAGGGTCCACGCCAGCGTGAGCGCGCCGCCCGCGGCGAGGTCGGCCGAGGGCGGCAGCGGCTCGCTCAGCCGGGCCGACAGCGCCGCCTGCAGCGCGCCCGGCGGGGTGTTCTGCACACCGAGGTCCAGCACCGCGAGCGCGTCGAGGCGCGGCAGGCGCTCCACGAGCCCGTGCACGGCCTGCCGATGCGCGAGGACCTGCTCCCGGCTCACCTCGATCACGCCGCACAGCCTGCCGCACCGGGTGAGATCGGCAACTCACGCGGAGTGCGACGCGCCCGCGCCGTCTACGTTTCAGCGCATGTCCCACTCGCCGTACGTCGATCTCGACCGGGGGGCGTGGGCGAAGCTGGGGGAGAGCGCCCCGCTGCCGCTCTCCGCCGCCGAGCTCGACGGGCTGCGCAGCCTCGGCGACCCCGTCGACCTCGACGAGGTGCGCGAGGTGTACCTGCCGCTCACCCGGCTGCTCGCCTTGCACATCGAGGAGTCCGAGCGGCTCTACGGGGCCTACCGCACGTTCCTCCTGCCCGGCACCGAGCCGCCGCAGCGCACGCCGTTCGTCATCGGCATCGCCGGGTCGGTCTCCGTCGGGAAGTCCACCATCGCGCGGCTCCTGCGCTGGCTGCTGGCCAGGCTGCCGCACAGCCCCCGGGTGGAGCTGATCACGACCGACGGGTTCCTCCGCCCCAACGCGGAGCTGGAGGGGCGCGGGCTGATGGCGCGCAAGGGCTTCCCCGAGTCCTACGACCGTCGGGCGCTGCTGCAGTTCGTGCGCGAGGTCAAGGCGGGCTCCGTCGCGGTGGCGGCGCCGGTGTACTCGCACCTCGTCTACGACGTGGTCGCCGACGAGCAGACGATCGTGCGCAGGCCCGACATCCTCCTGCTCGAAGGGCTCAACGTGCTGCAGCCCGCGGGCCGGGCCGCGGTCGCCGTGAGCGACTTCATCGACTTCTCGGTCTACGTCGACGCCGCCACCGCCGACATCCGCCACTGGTACGTCGAGCGCTTCCTCCGCCTGCGCGAGACGGCCTTCCGCAACCCGGAGTCCTACTTCCGCCGCTACGCCGCGCTGAACGTGCAGGAGGCCATCGCGCAGGCGGAGAGCATCTGGGCGCAGATCAACGAGCCCAACCTGGAGCGCAACATCCGCCCCACCCGCGGCCGGGCCAGCCTGGTGCTGCACAAAGGACCCGACCACAACGTCACGGGGATCCGGCTGCGCAAGGTGTGACCGCGCTGTGGTGGCAGGATGGACGGATGGAGGCGGGGAGCACCGCGGTGGCGGGCGAAGCGGTGCACGGGGTGAGCGACGAGCTGGCCACGCGGCTGCGGCTCGCGGTCGGCCGGTTGAGCAGGCGGGTGCGCATCGACGGGGGCGAGTCGGTGCCGCCGCTGCAGCTGTCCGCCTTGGTCACGGTGGAGGGTCACGGCCCGCTGCGGCTCTCGGAGCTGGCCCGGCGCGAGGCCGTCACCGCGCCGACGATGAGCCGGGTGCTCAGCTCGCTCGACGAGCAGGGCCTCGTCGTGCGCTCTCCCGATCCGCAGGACGCGCGCGGGGTGCTCATCACCCTCTCGGCGGAAGGGGCGCGACGCCTCGACGAGGTGCGCACCCAGCGCACCGCCCTGATCGCCCGCAGGCTGGCCCGCCTCGACGACGACCAGCGCAGGGCCCTCACCGCGGCGCTGCCCGCCCTCGAAGCGCTGCTCGTGGATGACGATTAACGCACGGAGCCAGCCGACCAACCGACTCCGTACGTGGCTGTTGTCCATCCGTGACCTTCACGGTGCCATAGTGGTGTGACGTGAGGCGCCCCGGATGGGGCTCCGGGGAGGGGTGGGAGGGCGTGGACGGGGTCACCGCGCTGATCGCGGGCCTCCTCACGGCGCTGCACCGCTCGGTCGCGCCTGATGTCTGCCCCGGCGGATGGCCGTGGGCGGTTTCGCTGCTCGGCGTGTTCGTCGGGCTGCTCCCGGGCGTGGGTGCCCTGCTCGTCGCGATGTTGCGCAAGGCGGTGGGCAACAGCGCCTCGGTCGTGTGCGCCGCGATCGGTTTCGTGTTCGCGGGCCTCGCGCCCCTGATCGTGTTCGCGGTCACCGGGCGCATCTTCGCCGCCGCGGCGGCGGGCACCGCCGTGCCCGGGCTCGGCCGCGCGGGCCTGCGCGACGACGCCTGCTTCGCGGTGCTCGGGAGCCAGGTCGACTACCTCGGCCGCGGCACCGTCGGGCAGAGCTTCATGGGCACGAGCCCGCTCCGGCTGGGTGTCGGGCTGGTCGCGCTCGGCCTGGTCCCGGTGATCGTCGCGACGTTCACGTTCGTCCAGGCCCGCATCGCACTGCGCCGCGGGCCGCGCTGGCCCGCCCTGTTCTTCTGGCTCCCCACCCTCGCCGTGGCCGTGCTGACCACGGGCGTCCCCGCCCTCAGCGCGGCCCACCTGTGGGTCGGCGCCGGCTTCGGGGCGGTGCTGGGCATGCTGCTGCCGCTGGCGGTCGGGCCGCCGCCGCGGTCGGTGGTCGGCCGCGAAGCGAAGCCCGCTCGGGTCGACTCCGCCCGCAAGCCGCGGGTCGACCCGGGCCCGACGCCCGCGCCCGTGCGCAGCCCGAACCCCACCCGGGTCGCGCCCCTCCCGCCGCCGCCCACGGGGGGCTACCGGCCCACGGTGGCCGCGGCGTCCGGCCCGCCGCGCGGCCCCCGGTTCCGGCCGATCCGCAGGCTCGGGTCGGGCGGGTTCGGCCGGGTGTGGCTCGCGCAGGACAACAAGCTCGGCCACGTCGTCGCGCTCAAGGCGGCGCACGCGCCCGACGCGGAGACCGAGAAGCGCCTCGAGCGCGAGGCCCGCGCGCTGGCCGCGGTGCGGCACCCCAACTGCGTGCGCATCTACGACCTGGTGCCCGCGCGCAGCGACCCCGGCCTGTCCGACATGGACGGCATGGTGATCGTCATGGGCTACGTCGACGGCCAGTCGCTCGGCGACCTCGTGCGCGATCACGGCGTGCTCGACGACATCGCCGCCGCCCGCGTGTGGGTCAACCTGGCGGGCGCGCTCGACGCCGCGCACTCGCGCGGCGTGATGCACCGCGACGTGAAGCCGGGCAACGTGGTCGTCGACGCGCACGGCGTGGCGCACCTGATCGACTTCGGCATCGCCCGCAAGACCGGCGACGCCACGATGACGCAGACCGGGTTCGTGCTCGGCACCCCGGACTTCCTCGCGCCGGAGATCGCCTGCGGCGAGCGGGCGTCACCGGCGTCGGACTCCTGGCAGCTCGCCGCCACGATCTCCTACGCCCTCACCGGGCACCCGCCGCGCGGCGGGCACGCCGACGCGGTCTCCGGCCTACGGGCCGCCGCCACCGGCGCCGCGCTCACCCACCTTCCCCGCCGCACCGCCCACCTGGCCCTGCTGCGGGCGGCGATGGACAACGACCCGGACCGCCGCCCGCCGCTGCGCGAGGTGCAGCGGGCCCTGGACGACTGGCTCCGCCGCACCGCCTCCTCCTCCCGCAGCCAACCCGCCGCCGCGCCGCGGTAGGGCGTCACCAGGCGCCCACCGCGAGGACGACCGCCAGCCCGAAGCCCGCCAGCGCGATGCCCACCCGCAGCACCGTCGCGGGCAGGAGGCGGGCCACCACGGGCCCGAGCCGGGAGCCCACGAGCGCGCCGAGGGCCAGCGGCAGCACGGCCCACCATGCGACCGGGGCGAAGAAGGCGAACGCCACGGCCGCGACCGCGTTCGACAGCCCGAGCAGCACGTTCTTGATCGCGTTTCCCTGCAGCAGCGAGACCGGCAGCGCGACGAGCAGCAACGCCAGCAGCATCACCCCGGCTGCGGCGCCGAAGTAGCCGCCGTACACGCCGACCGCGAGGAGGCCCGCCAGGACGAGCGGGCCCGCGCCGCGCTCGGCGCCCGCGCGACCCGGCCTGCGCAGCACGGCGGCGCGGATGCGCGGCTGGAACAGCAGCACCGCCGCGGCCCCGCCGACCAGCACCGGCACCACCTTCTCGAACACCCCGGGTGGCGTGACGAGCAGCAACGCCGCCCCCAGGGCACCGCCCAGCGCGACGACCGCGGCGAAGCGCCGGACCGTCGACCACTGGCCGGTGAGCTCGGGGCGCGAGCCTGCGGCCGCGCCCACGGAGGTGGCGGTGAGCGCCACGGTGTTGGTCACGTTCGCGGCCACGGCGGGCAGCCCGGCGGCGAGCAGGGCGGGGTAGGAGAACAACGAGGCCAGCCCGGCCATCGTGCCGGACAGCCCCGCGCCCAGGCCGCCCGCGAGGAGCAGCAGGAACGTGCCGAGATCAGGCACGGGCGCGCACGTGGTGGGCCGGGTGGTCGGTCATGCCACCTCGATGCGGAACACCGCGCACCGGCCCGCGAGCGCTGCGAACGACTCCGGCGTGACGTCCGGCACCACCCCGGCGTCCAGCATGACCTTGGCGCCCTTCGGGATGCGGACCGGCCACGCGCGCAGGACCGGCTCCGCGGCGGCGGCGTCCAGCTCGCTCAGGCGGACGCGCTCGACCCGCCGCGCGACCGACAGCGTCGCCGCCCCGCCCGCCGCGCGCACGTTGCGCGGCCACTCCGCGTGCGGGTAGCCGGCGAGGAGGTAGCGCTGCCCCTCCCACCGCATCACCGAGACCGGTACGCGCCGGGGTGCGCCCGTGCGACGGCCCGCGACGGTGAGCACGGCCCCGTTCTCGACGGTCAGCCCCAGCCGGTTCAGCAGGATGACGACCTTGTTGACGTGCTTGAGCCAGCGCGGTGGGGAGCCGGTCTTCGCCACGTCGCCAGGCTAGGCCGGGTGATCGCCGGATGGGGGAACGTCCCGGTGTGTTGGCGCACACCGCGTCCCGCGACCCGCGATCATGCGCGGATGGGCAGGTGTCGGGTGGTCGGGATGTGCGCGCTCGTCGGGACGGCGTTCGTGGTACTCGCGGGCTGCGCGGGGTCGACGGCGGGCACGCCCGAACCCTCGCCCGGCACGAGCCCGCCGAGTGCGGTCGCCCCGTCCGCGGTGCGCACCTCGGCGGCCGCGCCGACCTCGCCGGGCGGGGTGCCGAACTGCGGCACGGCGGAGCTGCGGGGCTCGCTCGGCGCGGCCGAGGGCGCGGCGGGCTCGACGATCGTGCCGCTGGTGCTCACCAACGTCGGCACCCGCACCTGCGAGCTGCGCGGCTTCCCGGGCGTCTCCTACGTGGCGGGCGACGACGGGCACCAGGTCGGCCCGGCCGCCGCGATGAGCGGCGCACGCGGGGGCGAGGTGGTGCTGAAGCCCGGCGCCGCGGCGGCCGCGCCGCTGCAGCTGGTGAACGTGGCCAACTTCGACGCGGCGGTCTGCCGGCCCACCCCGGTGCGCGGCCTGCGGGTCTACCCGCCGGGCGACACCACGTCGCTCTACGTCGAGCGCGCGGGCACCGGCTGCGCGGCCACGCCCCCCGGCAACCAGCTCAGCGTGCAGACCCTGCAGCCCGCCTGACCGTGAGTCGTACGATCCACCGCCGCGTGTCGGCCGTTCCGCCGTCGCGTCAGCGGTGCAGCTGCGCGCCCTTGATCGTCTTGTCGACGGCGTTGCGCGGCCCGTGGACCGCGATCCCCACGAGGTCCAGCCCGCCACGCGGCACCGCGGCGACCGCGGCCCGGTTCGCCTCGTCGTGCCCGGTGCCGAACAGCTCGGCGGTGAAGACGGCCATCGGCAGGCCGCGCGCCACCGCCCGCTCGTGCGCGGCGGTGAGCACGGCCTTGTCGGCCTCGAACACGAGCACGGGCTGGCGGAACATCGGCGTGTAGAGCGTGCCGTCGGCGTCGGCGTAGGGCTCGCCGAGCAGCTCCGGGTTGGCGGCCACGCCGCTGGCCAGGAACGCCGTGACGTTCAGCTTCTGCCAGGTCTCCAGGTCGTCGCGCAGCACGATCGCGATCTTGGTGTCGAAACGCACGCCTCCGATCGTCCCGACCCGGCGCGGTGGCCGTCTTGTACGTTCGACGCATGCCGAACCGGGTGCGGGCGTGGACGCCCGGCGTGCCCGGCATCGTCGAGGCCCTGCACGCCCGGTTCACCGACCACGCCTACCCCGAGCACACGCACGACGCCTGGACGCTGCTGCTCGTGGACGAGGGCGCGGTGCGCTACGACCTCGACCGGCACGAGCACGGCGCGCTGCGGCCCGCGGTGACGCTCCTCCCGCCGCACGTCGCGCACACCGGCCGCCCGGCCACCGCGCACGGGTTCCGCAAGCGCGTGCTCTACCTCGACACCGCCGTGCTGGACGAACGGCTCACCGCCGCCGCCATCGCCCGCCCGAGCCTGCCCGACGACCTGCTGCGGCTCCGGGTCGCCCAGCTGCACGCCAGCCTGGGGGAGCCGCTGGCCGCGGAGAGCCGTCTCGCGCTGGTCGGCGAGCGCCTGCGCGCCCACCTGGGCGGCACCGCGCCCGCGCCGCCGCCCGACCGGCTCGCCGCCGACCTGCGCGACCTGCTCGACGCCCACCTGGTCGGGGGCCTCACCCTGCGCGCCGCCGCGGACGTGCTGCACTCCCACCCCGCGCACCTCGTGCGGCGCTTCACCGCGGCGTTCGGCCTACCCCCGCACCGCTACCTCACGGGACGGCGCATCGAGGCGGCGCGGGGGCGGCTGCTGGCCGGGGAGCCCATCTCCGACGTCGCCGTCGCGGTCGGCTTCCACGACCAGGCCCACCTGCACCGCCACTTCGCGAAGCTCGTCGGCACGACACCCGCGCGCTTCGCCCGGCAGGGGGCAAGATGGCGCGATGACCTTCCTCGCTGACCCGGACCGCTACGACGCGGCCGCGTCCGGTGCCACCTTCCGCCGCTGCGGGCGCAGCGGGCTCGAGCTGCCCGCCGTCTCGCTGGGGTTGTGGCACAACTTCGGCGACGAGAACCCCCTGGAGACCCAGCGGGCCATCCTGCGGCGCGCGTTCGACCGCGGCGTCACCCACTTCGACCTGGCCAACAACTACGGCCCGCCCTACGGCAGCGCCGAGCGCAACTTCGGCACGATCTTCGCCCAGGACTTCCGCCCGTACCGCGACGAGCTGATCCTCTCCACCAAGGCGGGCTACGACATGTGGCCGGGGCCGTACGGGCAGGGCGGCGGCTCGCGCAAGTACCTCCTGGCGAGCCTCGACCAGTCGCTCGCGCGCATGGGCGTGGACTACGTCGACATCTTCTACAGCCACCGGTTCGACCCCGACACGCCGCTGGAAGAGACGATGGGCGCGCTCGACGCCGCCGTCCGGGCGGGCAAGGCGCTGTACGCGGGCATCTCGTCGTACTCGGGGGAGCGCACCCGGGAGGCGGCCGCGATCCTGCGCGAGCTCGGTACGCCGCTGCTGATCCACCAGCCCTCGTACTCGATGCTGAACCGTTGGATCGAGGAGGACCTGCTCGACGTGCTGGGGAAGACGGGCGTGGGCTGCATCGCGTTCTCCCCGCTGGCCCAGGGGATGCTCACGGGCAAGTACCTCAACGGCATCCCGGAGGGCTCGCGGGCCTCGCGTGACGCGTCGCTCTCGCCCGACCTGCTCTCCGAGCAGAACCTCAGCCACGTCCGCGCGCTCAACGAGATGGCCCAGGCCCGGGGGCAGACGCTCGCGCAGATGGCGTTGGCGTGGGCGTTGCGCGACCCGCGGGTGACGTCGGTGCTGATCGGCGCCAGCAGCGTGGCGCAGCTGGAGGACAGCCTCGCCGCCCGCGAGGCGGCCCCCTTCACGGCCGACGAGCTGGACCGGATCGACAAGCACGCGGTGGACGCGGGCATCAACCTCTGGGCCAGATCCAGCGACTCCTGACCGGACGCGTACCCGAATGCGTACGCATTCGGGTACGCTCCCGTCCCATGAGAGCGCCGGAAGTGCTGTCGTTCCGCGAGTTCCGCGCCGGGCTGGCGGCCACGCTCAAACGGGTGCAGGGGGAGGGGCCGGTGTTCGTCGGCTCCCACCGCAAGCCCGAGGCCGTGATCATGTCGGTGGCGCACTACCGCGACCTCGTCGAGATCTCCGAGCGCCGCGCCGCGGTCGCCGAGGCGCTCGCGTCGGTGCGGGCCGAGGGCCTGGAGCCCAGCGAGATGGGTCTGCGCGGGCTCGCGGCCATCAGCGACGGCACGCTCACCACCGACGAGTTCCGCGAAGAGATCCTGCGCCGCTACCGGCAACAACGTCCGTGACCTGGGATCCCTACCTCGATCTGCAGAGTGGTCTCCTGCGCAACCGCCTCGGCATCACCGACGCCCGCGCGCTGCGCCACCTGGAGGCCGAGCTCACCGCGTCGCGGATCTACGACCTGATCCGCAGCCCGATCCCCGGCGCGTACGACCTCGCCCACCTGCGCGCCTTCCACCGACAGATCTTCCAAGACCTCTACGACTGGGCGGGGGAGCTGCGCACGGTCTCGATCGGCCGCGGGCGGCTGTTCAGCCTGCCCCAGCACCTCGAGGCGGACGCGGGCGAGCTGTTCGGCTGGCTCGCCCGCGCCGAGTACCTGCGCGGCCGCGATCGCGCCGCCTTCGTGGACGACCTCACCGAGCTCTACGCCGACCTCAACGCGCTGCACCCCTTCCGTGACGGCAACGGCCGCACCCAGCGGGCGTTCCTCGGGCAGCTCGCCGTCGACGCGGGCCACCCGATCCACTGGGCCGCTATGGATCCCGCGGAGAACAACGCCGCGTCCAAGGCCGCCGAGGAGGGCGACAACGACGCCCTGCGCGCACTGCTGGACCTGCTGGTGCACCGCCGCTGACGTCGCCCGATGCTCGGCACGATACGGTCGGTGGCGTGACGGAAGGCGACCCTCTGATCAATCTCGCGACGACCCGCATCGGCTCCGCGGCGGTGGTCACCGTGGAGGGCGAGCTCGACCTGCACACCGCCCGCTCGTTGATGGGCACCGTGGACGACACGCTGACCACACCCGACCTCGCCGCGATCATCATCGACCTGAGCGGCGTGACCTTCCTGGGCTCCTCGGGGCTCGGCACGCTCGCCGAGCTCGCCACCCGCACGCCCGCCAGCCGCCCCGCGGGCGCGCAGCCCGTTCCCGTGCGCCTGGTGGCGCCGCCGGACAACCGCGCGGTGATCCGGCCGTGGGAGGTCATGAAGCTGGAGCCGATCCTCCCGCTGTTCCCCGATCTCTCCAGCGCGCTCTCCGCCTGAGCGCGGCTCGCCACACCGGGGGGTTGGCCGTCCACTCGAACTGTCATAACGCCGATTATCGGATCGACGGACCGCAAGACTGTCGGGGTGGGGTGGCAGGGTGATCACCATGAGCCGGACGATCCAGGTGACCTTCGACTGCGCCGACCCCCAGACACTCAGCCGCTTCTGGGCGGCCGTCCTCGGCTACGACAACCCCGGGCCGCCCGGCTACGACGCGTCGGCGGGCCAGGACGTGTTCGAGGCGTGGCACGCGTTCCTCGGCCGGGTCGGCGTGCCGGAGAACGAGTGGAACTCCCGGTCCGCCGCCGAGGACCCCGAGGGCACGGGCCCGCGGCTGTTCTTCCAACGGGTCCCCGAGGGCAAGATCGTCAAGAATCGGGTGCACCTCGACGTGCGGGCCGCGCCCGGCCTGGACGGCGACGAGCGCATGGCCGCGCTGGAGACCGAGTGCGAGCGGCTGGTGGGCCTCGGCGCCACCCGGCTGGAGCGCTACGAGCCCGAGCCGCCGCTGCAGTCGGGCCACATCGTGATGCAGGACCCGGAGGGCAACGAGTTCTGCCTCGACTGAGGTTATGACACTTCGCCGACGTACTCGGCGAGGTGCTCCCCGGTGAGCGTCGCGCGGGCCGCGACGAGGTCGGACGGCGGACCCTCGAAGACCACCCGGCCACCGTCGTGACCGGCGCCCGGCCCGAGGTCGATGATCCAGTCGGCGTGCGCCATCACCGCCTGGTGGTGCTCGATGACGATCACCGACTTGCCCGACTCGACGAGCCGGTCGAGCAGCCCGAGCAGCTGCTCCACATCGGCGAGGTGCAGGCCGGTGGTCGGCTCGTCGAGCACGTACACGCCGCCCTTCTCCCCCAGGCGCGTGGCCAGCTTGAGCCGCTGCCGCTCGCCGCCCGACAGCGTGGTGAGCGGCTGGCCCAGGCTGAGGTAGCCGAGCCCGACGTCGACCAGGTGTTCGAGGATCTTGTGGGCTGCGGGTGTGTGCGCCTCCCCCGCCCCGAAGAACGCCTCGGCCTCGGTGACCGGCATGGCGAGCACCTCGCTGATGTCGCGGCCACCGAACGTGTATTCGAGCACCGAGGCGTCGAACCGCTTGCCCTCGCACTCCTCGCAGGTGGTGGCGACGCCCGCCATCATGCCGAGGTCGGTGTAGATCACACCCGCGCCGTTGCAGCTGGGGCACGCGCCCTCCGAGTTGGCGCTGAACAGCGCGGGCTTCACGCCGTTGGCCTTGGCGAAGGCCTTGCGGATCGGCTCCAACAGCCCGGTGTAGGTGGCCGGGTTGCTCCGCCGCGAGCCGCGGATGGCCGTCTGGTCGACGGCCACCACCCCGTCGCGCACGGAGACCGAGCCGTGGATGAGCGAGCTCTTGCCCGACCCGGCCACCCCGGTGACCACCACCAGCACGCCGAGCGGGATGTCGACGTCGACGTTCTGCAGGTTGTGGGTGGCGGCCCCGCGCACCTCCAGCGCACCCGAGGGCGTGCGCACCGACGGCTTGAGCGACGCCCGGTCGTCCAAGTGTCGCCCGGTGAGCGTGCCGCTGCGCCGCAGCCCGTCGATCGTGCCCTCGAAGACCACCTCGCCACCTGCGGCACCCGCGCCGGGGCCCAGGTCGACGACGTGGTCGGCGATCGCGATCGCCTCCGGCTTGTGCTCGACCACCAGCACGGTGTTGCCCTTGTCGCGCAGCTGCAGGAGAAGCCCGTTCATGCGCTGGATGTCGTGCGGGTGCAGGCCGATCGTCGGCTCGTCGAAGACGTAGGTGACGTCGGTGAGCGCCGAGCCGAGGTGGCGGATCATCTTCGTGCGCTGCGCCTCGCCGCCCGAGAGCGTGCCGGACGGGCGCTCGAGCGACAGGTAGCCGAGCCCGATCTCGACGAACGAGTCGAGGGTGTGGCCGAGCGAGCCCAGCAGCGGCGCGACCGACGGTTCGTCGAGGCCCCGCACCCACGCGGCGAGGTCGCTGATCTGCATCGCGCAGGCGTCGGCGATGCTGATGCCCTTGATCTTCGACGAGCGCGCGAGCTCGGACAGGCGGGTGCCGTGGCACTCGGGGCAGACGGTGAACGTGACGACGCGCTCGACGAACGCGCGCACGTGCGGCTGCAGCGCATCGACGTCCTTGGCGAGCATCGACTTCCGGATCTTGGGGATGAGGCCCTCGTAAGTGAGGTTGATGCCCTCGACCTTGATCTTCGTGGGTTCGCGGTAGAGCAGGTCGTTGAGCTCCCGCTTCGTGAAGGCCCGGATCGGCTTATCCATGTCGAAGAAGCCGGAGCCCGAGAAGATGCGGCCGTACCAGCCGTCCATGCTGTAGCCGGGGATCGTGAGGGCACCCTCGCTCAGCGACTTGCTGTCGTCGTAGAGCTGGGTGAGGTCGAAGTCGTTCACCGCGCCCCGGCCCTCGCAGCGCGCGCACATGCCGCCCGTGATCGAGAAGCTGCGCCGCTCCTTCACCTTCTGGCCCGCCTTCTCGATCGTGACGGCCCCCGCGCCGCTGATCGAGGCCACGTTGAAGGAGAAGGCCTGCGGCGAGCCGATGTGCGGCTGCCCGAGGCGGCTGAACAGGATCCGCAGCATCGCGTTGGCGTCGGTGGCGGTGCCGACCGTGGAACGCGGGTCGGCACCCATCCGCTGCTGGTCGACGATGATCGCGGTGGTGAGCCCGTCGAGCACGTCCACCTCGGGCCGCGCCAGCGTGGGCATGAAGCCCTGCACGAAGGCGCTGTAGGTCTCGTTGATCATCCGCTGCGACTCGGCGGCGATGGTGTCGAAGACCAGCGAGCTCTTCCCCGAACCGGACACCCCGGTGAACACCGTGAGCCTGCGCTTGGGCAGCTCGACGCTCACGTCCTTGAGGTTGTTCACGCGCGCGCCGGTGACCCGGATCAGGTCGTGGCTGTCGGCGGCGTGTGGCGTGACGCTCTCAGCCGCGGTGGCCGTGCTCATCGTTGCTCCAGTGCTCGGGGGTGGCTCAGCGCTGACGTTCGCTCCGCTCAGCGCTGACGTTCGCTCCGCTCAGCGCTGACGTTCGCTCCGCACGCTCCGCTCAGCGCACCTCGAAGATACGGACCATGTTGCCCGCGGGGTCGCGGAACGCGCAGTCGCGGATGCCCCACGGCTGGTCGGTGGGCTCCTGCACGACCTCGGCGTCGGTGGCCTGCAGCCGCTCGAACGTGGCGTCGACGTCGGGGGTGGCCAGGTTGATGCCCGCGTAGGTGCCCTTGGCCATCATCTCGGCGATCGTGCGGCGCTCGTCCTCGGTGATGCCGGGGTCGGCGGCCGGTGGGTGCAGCACGATCGAGGTGCCGGGCTGGGCGGGCGGCCCGACGGTGATCCAGTGCAGGCCCTCGTACTCGACGTCGTTGCGGACCTCGAAGCCGAGGATGTCGCGGTAGAAGGCGAGCGAGGCCTTCGGGTCGTCGTGCGGGAGGAAGCAGTTGTAGATGGTGATGTCCATGGCGATCACGCTAGGGGCAGCGCGGCGGGGCGTGCTTCTCGATTCCTGACCGGTCTGGTGACCTTCTTGGCCACGCACGGCGGCATCCCGTCCGAGGGGTGGGTGCCTTCGCGGCGGTAGGCGCTGGGCGGCATGCCGACGAGCTCGGTGAACCGGGTGCTGAACGTGCCGAGCGACGAGCAGCCGACCGCGAAGCACACCTCGGTGACGCTGAGGTCGCCGCGCTGCA
>DATAOO010000385.1:0-9250 GCA_036265695.1 Pseudonocardia sp.
CCACCCGGCGAGCGTGGACACGACGACGGCGAGCAGCACCACGATCGACGGACGGCGCATCGGGACTCCGATTTCACGTTTCCCCAGGTGGACGCCGAGCACGTTAGGTTGGCGACCCCCGTCTTCGTGGGCGTTTGAGCAAAGTTGCCCCGGAAGGAATCCGCCAGGCAGCCCGAGGTTGCCTGCGGGTGGCAACGATCCGATAACCGGTAGACAACGTGCGATCGGTGGCGGCGTTCGGGTGATGCTCCAATTGGAATGCGCTTCGACGTAACGCTCACCGCGGCGGTGACTCTCCGTGTCCGGCATCGCGGTCGGCGTCGACGCGGTGGCGGCGGCCTCCTGATGCGGCAGGATCTGGAGCTGTGACGCGCTCCGGAGCCTCCCTCGTCCGCCTGGGGCTGACCGAGTCGTGGGCGGAAGAGACGCTCACGCAGCTGGGGTGGTGGGCCGGGGACCGCCCCGCCGACGGCGCCGAGCAGATCATGTGGGCGCTGGCCCGCAGCCCCGATCCGGCCCTCGCCCTGCGGGGTGCCGAGCGGCTCGTCGCCGCGCTCACCGACCGCCGGGAGTTCGACGCCGCCCTCCGCGCGGAGGTGGGCCTGCGAGGACGGCTGCTCGCCTTGCTCGGGAGCTCCACCGTGCTCGGCGACCACCTCGCCCTGCACCCCGACCGCTGGCACCGGCTGCGCGCCGACCACTCCGCAGCCTCCGGCGGGGACGAGGCCGCCGTGGCCTTGCTCGCGGCGGTCGGCGCCGAACCCGACGCGCCGCCCGCGGGGGCGCCGGGCGGGGCCACCGCGACGGTGACCGGTTCGGCGGCCGTCTCGGCCCTGCGCACGGCGTACCGCGACGAGCTTCTGGTGCTCGCCGCGGCCGACCTCGGCGCGGTCTCGGAGCCGGACCTGCCGGTGCTGGGCGTGGAGGAGGTGGCCGCCCGGCTGTCGGACATCGCGGGCGCGGCGCTGCGCGCCGCGCTGGCCGTCGCGGTCGCCGAGGCCGTCGACGACCAGGGGACCGACCCGGGCAGGCTCGCCGTCATCGCGATGGGCAAGTGCGGCGGCCGCGAGCTGAACTACGTGAGCGACGTCGACGTCGTCTTCGTCGCGGAGCCCGCCGACGCGGCCACCGCCCGGCTCGCGGGCCGGGTGATGCGCATCCTGGGCGAGTCCTGCTTCGAGGTGGACGCCAACCTGCGGCCCGAAGGCCGCCAGGGCGCGCTCGTGCGCACGCTCGACGGCCACGTCGCCTACTACAAGCGGTGGGCGAAGACCTGGGAGTTCCAGGCGCTCCTCAAGGCCCGCCCCATCGCGGGCGACCCGGAGCTGGGCAAGGCCTACGCCGAGGCCGTCGCGCCCATGGTGTGGAGCGCGGCGGGTCGGCCGGACTTCGTGGTCGACGTGCAGGCCATGCGGCGGCGCGTCGAGGAGAACGTGCGCCCCGACCACCGGGCCCGGGAGATCAAGCTCGGCCCGGGCGGGCTGCGCGACGTGGAGTTCGCGGTGCAACTGCTCCAGCTCGTGCACGGGCGCACCGACGAGGCGCTGCGCTCGGGGTCGACGCTCGACGCGCTGCGGGCGTTGTCGGACGGCGGCTACGTCGGGCGTGACGACGGCGCGAACCTCGCGGCGTCCTACCGCTTCCTGCGGCTGCTGGAGCACCGGATGCAGCTGCAGCGGCTGCGCCGCACCCACCTGCTGCCCGCGCCCGACGACACCGACGCGCTGCGCTGGCTCGCCCGCTCGGCGAAGCTGCGCCCGGACGGCCGCAACGACGTCGTCGGCGTGCTCATGGGGGAGTGGGGCCGCAACTCCCGCCGCGTGCGGCGGCTGCACGAGAAGCTGTTCTACCGGCCGCTGCTCACCGCGGTGTCGCGGCTGTCGGTGGACTCCGCGCGGCTGTCGGAGAAGGCGGCCGCCGCCCGGCTCGAGGCGCTGGGCTGGACGTCGGCCGAGGGCGCGCTGGGCCACCTGCGCGCGCTGACCGGCGGGTTCTCCCGCGCCGCGGCGATCCAGCAGACCCTGCTGCCGGTGCTGCTGGACGAGCTCGCCCGCAGCCCCGACCCCGACCGCGGCCTCCTGGCCTACCGGCGGGTGTCCGAGGCGCTCGCCGACACCCCGTGGTACCTGCGGCTGCTGCGCGACGAAGGGCTGGTCGCGCAGCGGCTCATGCAGCTGCTCGGCACCTCGGCCCTGGTGCCGGACCTGCTCGTGCGGGCGCCGGAGGTGCTGCGGCTGCTCGCCGCGCCCACGGCGGGGCACGTCGACGAGCTGCAGCGCGACCCGGCGGACTTCGCCGTTTCGCTGCTGCGCACGGTCGCGCGCCAGACCGACCCCGGCAGCGCGGCCGCGACGGCCCGGTCGCTGCGGCGCCACGAGTTGCTGCGCGTCGCGTGCGCGGACCTGCTCGGCATGCTGTCGCCGCGGCAGGTGTGCGCCGCGCTGTCCTCGGCGTGGGTCGCGGTGCTCGCGGCCACGCTGGAATCGGTGCAGCGGTCGCTGGAGAACGGCGGCCGCGGGCGGCCCGCGCGGCTGGCCGTGATCGGCATGGGCAGGCTCGGCGGGGCCGAGCTGGGCTACGGCAGTGACGCCGACGTGCTCTTCGTCTGCGAGCCCGTCGAGGGCGCGGACGAGCGCGACGCCGTGCGCTACGCGAGCCAGGTGGCCGAGACCGTGCGGCGCCGCCTCGGCTCGGCGAGCCCGGACCCGGCGTTGGTCGTCGACGCCGACCTGCGCCCCGAGGGCCGCAACGGGCCGCTGGTGCGCACGATGGAGTCCTACCGGGCCTACTACGCGCGCTGGTCGCAGGCGTGGGAGGCGCAGGCGCTGCTGCGGGCGTCGCCGGTGGCGGGCGACCCCGGGCTGGGGGTGCGCTTCGTCGAGATGGTCGATCCGGTGCGCTACCCCGCCGAGGGCCTCGACCAGGCGACCGTCACCGAGATCCGACGCATCAAGGCGCGCGTCGACGCGGAACGCCTGCCCCGCGGGGCTGACCGCACCCTGCACACGAAGCTCGGCCTCGGCGGCCTCGCCGACGTCGAGTGGACGATCCAGCTGCTGCAGCTGCAGCACGCGGGCGACCTGCCGGAGCTGCGCACCACCTCCACGCTCGACGGCCTGCGGGAGGCGGGCGAGGCGGGGCTGCTCACCGCCGAGGAGGTGTCCGAGCTGACGGCGGCCTGGACGCTCGCCACGCGGGCGCGCAACGCCGTGATGCTCGTGCGGGGCAAGCCCGGTGACCAGCTGCCGCGTTCGGGCCGCGAGCTCGCCGCCGTGGCCTACGCGCTGGGCTACCCGGCCGACGGCGACCCCGGCGTGTTCCTCGACGACTACCGCCGCACGGCGCGCCGCGCCCGCATCATCGTCGAGCGCGTGTTCTACGGCTGGTAATCGCCTACGACGAACGGGGCTCGGCGGCTACCGTCGTCGCATGCCCTCCGTAGCGACGCTGGTGACGTTCACCCTCGCGGGGATCGTCCTGGTGGCGATCCCCGGACCCAGCGTGCTGTTCATCGTGGGCCGCGCGCTCGCCCACGGGCGGCGAGCGGCGCTGCTGTCCGTCGCGGGGAACACGACCGGCGCCGCGCTCGTCGTCGTGGTGGTGGCGCTCGGCTACGGCGCCGTCGCCGCGCGGTCGGTCGAGGTGTTCACGGTGCTCAAGCTGGTCGGTGCCGCCTACCTCGTGTACCTGGGCGTGCAGACGTTCCGCCACCGCGGCGACCTGGTGGCCGCCCTCGACCGGCCCGTCGGGCCCGCGCGGCGCAGGCTGTACTGGCAGGGCGTGGTCGTGGGCGCCACCAACCCGAAGGTGCTGATCTTCTTCGCGGCCGTGCTGCCGCAGTTCGTGGACCTCGGCGCGGGCAACACCACGGGGCAGATGCTCGTGCTCGGCCTGCTGTTCGCGATCATCGCGGCCACGCTGGACAGCACCTGGGGCCTCGCGGCGGGCGCCGTGCGGACGTGGTTCGCCACCTCGCCCGCACGGCTCCGGCTCGTCGGCGGCACCGGCGGTCTCACGATGATCGGGCTCGGCGTCGGGCTGGCCTTCACCGGCAGGCTCGACTAGCGGGCTCCGGCCCGCAGCGCCGCGATCAGCCACTCGAAGGCGGGCACCGACGGCGCCCGCTGCGGCCAGCCGTTGAGCACGCCGAGGAGCTGCCAGTAGCGCTCCACGCGGCGGTCGGTGAAGGTCGCGAGCCGGTCGGCGAGCGCCGCCCGCCCGGGGCCGTCCAGGTCGGCGGGCACGAGCTGCGCCACCACCTGCTCCGCGGCGGGCGTGCCGGGCTCGACGCCCGCGGCGGCCGCCGCCCCGGCCTGCTCGATCACGGCGTTGGGGTCGGTCGGGAACTCCGTGGGGTCGCTCGTGGCGCCGGTCGTCGCCATCTCGCGCACGCGGGAGCGGAAGGCCGGGTCGGAGACGAGCTCGGCGAGCTCGATCCAGGCCTCGACCTGCTCGGTGGTCGGGTCGTCCGGCAACTGCGCGGGCATCGAGCGCATGGCCTGCGCGATGCCCGCGCCCTGGGCGTCGGGGTCGATCCCGTCGAACGCCGCGTCGACGAAGTCGTCGATCATCTGTTGGCGCTCCTCGGCGGAGAGTCGGGTGAGGTCGTTCATCACTGCGGCCTTTCTCGGTGAGTCGATGCCGCGGGCCAGCAACGTGCACACGGCACGCTGGGTCCGCAGCACGCGGATGCGGGCGTCGATCGCGGCCACGTGGGCCGCGGCGACATCGGCGACGCTGCTGCGCTTCTCCAGCACCAGGCGCACCTCGTCGAGGCCCAGCCCCAGCTCGCGCAGGGTGCGCACGAGGTCGAGGCGGGCCACGGCGTGGGCGTCGTAGCGGCGGTAGTTGCTGCCCGACCGCTCGGTCTCCGGCAGCACCCCCGCGTCCGACCAGAAGCGGAGGGTGCGCACCGGGACACCGGAACGGCGGGCGAGCTGTCCGATGGTCAACAGGGTCACGGGAACCATGCTGAACCCTCCAGCCGCTGGAAGGTCAAGCACGGGCCACTATGGGGGCATGGACGTCTCCGCGTTCGTCTCCGGGCATCTCGGGGTGCTCCTCGCCCTGGCCCTCGCCCTCGTGGCGGTGGGGTGGCGACCGCTGTGGCGGTGGACGCGCACGGTGGTGACGATCGCCCACGAGGGCGGGCACGCGCTGGTCGCCGTGCTGGCGGGCCGCGGGCTCACCGGTATCCGGCTGCACCCCGACACGTCGGGGGTCACCGTGTCGACCGGCGCCCGCCGCGGCCCAGGGCTCGTGCTGACGTTCCTCGCGGGCTACCCGGCGCCGTCGGGGCTGGGCCTCGCGGGCGCCCTGCTCGTGGCCGACGGCCGGTCGCGGCTCATGCTGTGGATCGCGGTCGGGCTGCTGGTGGTCACGTTGGTGCTGGTGCGCAACGGCTACGGCTGGCTCGCGGTGCTGGCCACCGGCGTGCTCATCGGGTACGTCGCGGGGTGGGCGCCCGGCCGGGTCCAGGTCGGCTTTGCGGCGGCCCTGTGCTGGTTCCTGCTGCTGGGCGGTCTGCGCGCCACCCGGGAGCTGCGGCCCCGGCGCGGCGGCGCGTCGGACGCGGACATGCTCGCCCGCCTCACGCACCTGCCCGGCGCGGTGTGGCGGGTGTTCTTCTGGGTGGTGGCGGGCGCCGCCGCGGTCGCGGGCGCCTACGTGCTCCTGGTCTGAGCGACATCGACCAGCGCCGCACTAGGCTGCCTGCGTGACGATCACGCTGGAGCAGGCACGGACCATCGTCGACGGGGCGCTCGCGCACGGCACGGAGGCGGGCTTCAACCCGCTGACGGCCGCCGTGCTCGACCCGGGCGGCGCGCTCGTCGCCTTGGCCCGTCAGGACGGCTCGGGGAACCTGCGCCCGGACATCGCGGTGGCCAAGGCGTGGGGCGTGCTCGGGCTCGGCATGACGAACCGCGCGATCGCGGCCCGAGCCGCGGACTCGCCGGAGTTCTTCACCTCGATCGCGACGCTCGCGGGCGGCCGGATCCTTTCCGTGCCCGGCGGCGTGTTCATCCGCGACGGTGACGGGCGGCTGCTCGGCGCGGTCGGCGTCACCGGCGACGCGTCGTTGAACGACGAGGCGGCGGCGCTGGCCGGGATCGCCGCGGCGGGGCTGGTCGGGGTGACCGGCGCCGAGTAGGTCAGGGGCTGCGCGGGTGCAGCCGCAGCGAGGGCGGCAACGCGCCGGAGGCGTGCGCCACCTCGACGCTCGTGACGAGGCTGCGCAGGTCGGCGGAGAGGATCACGGTCATCGCGGCGAGCCCACGGCGCAGGTCCCGGCGGCTGGTCTCGCCCTGCAACACCCGCCCCGCGCCGACCGCGTCGATCAACGCGGCGCAGGTGGCGCTCGCGACGTCGGCGTCCTCGGGCGTGCGCACCATGTACTCCAGCCGCACCCGCGGCCCGGCCGCTGCCAGCAGGTTGATGGCCGGGAAGCGGCCGCGCCGTCGGACCAGCGACCGGGTCCGCACGAGGATGCCGACCTCCATCAGCCGTGCGGCGACCAGCTCGGCCACGGCATCGCCGATGGCCGCCAGCCAGACCGGCACCGGGTAGTGCTCGGGCTGCCTGGTGATCGCGCCGACGACGAACGCCGAGAGCGCATCGGTGCCGGGCGCGCTCGCCTCGCCCGGCACGATCAGCTCGTTCACCATCGCGACCCGCCGGTTGAGGATGAGCTCGGCCAGCTCGGCGCCGACGAGCGCACACCGCAGCGCCATCGGTGAGACGGCGCAACGGCCGCTGAACGGGTCGTGCAGGATGAGGAACAAGCGTGCCGCCAGCTTGTCCTGGGCCCGGATCTTCTCGGTCGTCACGCCTGCCGGAATCGCGGTACGGGCTGCTCGGCGACGCGCCGCCGGGCGTGCTCGGTGCGGGCGTGGTCGGCGAGCAGGGTCACGGCGAAGGGCACGACGAGGGCCACGAGCACGCCGAGGTTCGCGCCCGCCCACTCGCCCTGGCGGCCGCCGATGGGTCCGAGCAGGTAGCCCTGCCACTGCAGCCACTCCGCGCCTGCGTTCGTCACCAGCCCCCAGCCGAGCACGGTCGCGAGGACGATCAGCACGATGGGGCCGACCCGGACGTCGCCGTAGCGACCCGCGGGCCGGTAGAGGTCGTTGTCGTCGTAGTCGCTGCGCCGCACGAGGACGTCGGCGAGGATCACGCCGCACCATGCGGCGATGGGCACGCCGAGGGTGATGAGGAACCCGGTGAACTCACCGAGGAAGTGGCCCGCGATGAACACGACGTACACCGTGCCCGCGATCATGATGACGCCGTCGATCGCCGCCGCCGCGGGCCGCGGCACCCGCACCCCCGCGGCGAGGAGGGCCAGCCCCGACGAGTAGATGTCGATCACCGCGCCGCCGACCAGGCCGAGTACCGCGACCACCGCGAACGGCACCAGGAACCAGATCGGCAGCGTCATCGCGATCGCGCCCACCGGGTCGGTCGCGATCGCCGCGGCCAGCCCCGGCGACGAGCCCGCGAGCAGCAGGCCGACGACGAGCAGCACGAGCGGCGCCAACGACGAGCCGAAGGTCGTCCAGCCGACCACGCTGCGTGCGGACGCCGAGCGCGGCAGATACCGGGAGTAGTCGGCGGCGACGTTCACCCAGCCCAGGCCGAACCCGGTCAGGAAGAACACCAGCGCGCCGACGACCTGAGCGGCCGAGCCCGCGGGCAGCGCCGCGACCGTGGACCAGTCGATCTGCGGCAGCACGAGGATGATGTAGATGACGGTGAGGAGCGCGGTCACGATGGTGATCACGCGTTGCAGTCGCATGATGACGTCGAAGCCGAGCACGCCTGCCGACACGGTGAGCGCCGCGACCACGACGAGCGCCACCACCTGCACCTGGTAGCCCGAGCCCCAGCCGAGGCGGTGGAAGACGGTGGCGGTCGCCAGGGTCGCGATGATCGTGAGGACGGTCTCCCAGCCGACGGTCATCAGCCACGAGATCAGGGCGGGCAGCCGGTTGCCGCGGACGCCGAACGCGGCCCGCGAGAGCACCATCGTGGGCGCCGACCCGCGCTTGCCCGCCAGCGCGACGAACCCGCAGAGCAGGAATGAGAAGACGATGCCGATGAGGCCGGTGATCGCCGCCTGCCAGAACGAGATGCCGAATCCGAGCGCGAACGCGCCGTAGGAGAGGCCCAGCACCGAGACGTTGGCGCCGAACCACGGCCAGAACAGCTCGCGGGCCCGGCCGCGCCGCTCGGCGTCGACGATCACGTTGATGCCGTTGGCCTCGAAGCGCAGGCCGCCGCCACCCGGACCGCGCAATCCGACCGCGACCGGACGGCCCCCGACGGCGTGGCGCGCGCTGCCCAACGCTGCCTCCCGTCGTGCTCGCCCCGGGTGCCCGGAGAGAATCCTCCGAGCGTCGACCGCGACGAACGGCAACGCTAGTCGGAGGTGGGCGTGTTGCCCACACTCAGTTTCGCACGAACGGATGCACGTGCAGTGACGCAGGGTCATTTGCGCGTCGACGCGTTGATCCGGATGGCAGGATCCGCCCGTGGTGTCGCCCATGTGGACGTGTCCGGCCTGCGGGCGGCCCTTTGCGAACCGCAACCAGACCCACGCTTGCGGGCCGCTCGGCGACCTCAACCGGCTCTTCGAGGGGTGCGCGCCGCAGGTGCGGGCGTGCTTCGACGCGGTGCTCGAGGCCGCTCGCCGGGCGGGCCCGTTGACGGTGCTCCCGGAGCGCACGCGGGTCGCGTTCCAGGTGCGGATGAGCTTCGCGGCGTTCCAACCGCGTCGCCGCTGGCTCGACGGCCACGTCGTGCTGGCCCGTGAGCTCCCGAGCCCGCGCTTCCGGCGGATCGAGGTCTTCAGCGCGCGCAACGTGCTCCACGCCTTCCGGCTGCACGCGCCCGCCGAGGTCGACGACGAGGTCGCGGCGTGGCTCGCCGAGGCCTACCGCGTCGGCTCCCAGGAGCACCTGCGGTAGCCGCTCAGCACCGGCAGAGCTCAGGCGCGGCCCCGTCGCAGGCGACCTCGGCGGGGTCACCCGCGGCAGCGCCGGGGGTGACCCCGCTGGGAGTGAGGCCGCTTGGGGTGGCGTCGGTGGGGTTGGCGCCATCGGGGGAGGCGCCGCTGGGGGCGGCGTAAGTGAGGACGGCGTCGGTGGGGCCGGCGCTACCGAAGGAGGCACCGCTGCAGGAGGCGTGGGTGAGGGCGGCGTGGGTGGGGTTGGCGCCACCGACGGAGGCGCCGCTGCAGGAGGCGTGGGTG
>DATAOO010000386.1:0-7163 GCA_036265695.1 Pseudonocardia sp.
GGCCGGGCCCGCGCTCCTCGCGCTGCTCCTGCCGTTGCGACGGCGGCGGTGGGCGGCGTCCCGCACGCAGATCGCGGTGTCGGCGGCGATCGTCGTCGCGGTGCTCGTCGGCCTGGCGCAGACCGCCGTCGTGCTCGCCAAGGTGCAGGCGGCGAGCCCGCTCACCGTCGACGGGGGGCGCGTGCACGTCGACTTCGGGCTCGTGGTGGCCGCGGCACTGGCCATCGTCGGCATGGGCGTCGCGCTGGCGCGCAGGCGGCCGCGGGTCGCGGCGCTCGTGGCGGTACCCGTCGTGGCCGCGGCGACCGCGGCGTGGCTGATCCAGCTCCAGGTCGCCGCCAACGGCGAGATCACCTACTACGGCCTGAAGTTCCTGTTGGGCGCGCAGGTCGTCCTGTTCGCGGTGGTGGCGGTGCCGATCGTCCACCTGCTCGAGCGCCGACGCCCGTCCCGGGCCCGCGTCCGGGGCGCGCTGGCGTCCGGGATCGCGGCGCTGGCGTTGACCCAGGTGTTCGGGCTCACCGCCACGGGCCTGGCCCCCGGCATCGCCGCCGAGGCGCCCGGCGTCACCAACGCGGTCAAGGAGGCGCAGTCGATCGCGCAGCCGCCCGCGGCCGCCGACCTGGCCGACCGCATGGCCCACCTGGACGCGCCGCTGCCCGCGTTCTGGATCGACTTCGCAGGCGACCGCCGGGTGAGCCCGATCCTCGCCGGGCAGTGGTTCCTCGCCTTCGCCGACAGCTGGACGCTCGACGCGAACGCGATGGCCACGATCACCGCACTCCGTGGGCCCGACGAGGTCCCGCTGGTCGCGGAGCGCATCCTCCTGCGTCGTCCGGACGCGGTCGTCGTCGTGCGCCGCGAGGACGTCGCCGCCGTGCGGCGCGCGGTCGGGCCCGAGCTGGCGCCGCGGGTCTACGGCCTGTGACCCGGGGCGCGGTCGCCGCCGTCACCGCCGTGGTGGTGGCGGGGGTGGTGGCGGGGGTGGTGGCGCTGTCACTCGGCCTGTTCACGACGCCGGTCGGGGTGGCCGACAACGGCGACGGGGCGCGGCTCTACTGCGGAGCGGGCCTGCTGCCCGCCACGCCGAGCGGTCGCTCGAACTGGCAGGGCGGCGTCGTGCTCGACTTCACCACCGGCGCCCCGACCTGCCCCGACGCGATCGTCTCGGCCGCGCTGCCCGCGCTGCGGCTCGCCACGGTCGGGGCGGGCCCGACGTGGTCGCTCACCCGGCTCGGCGTGCTGTACGCGCTGGCCGTCGGCGTGCTCACCGGCCTGGCCGCGTGGGCGGTGGGCCCGGGTCTGCGGCTGCTCGCGCTCGTGCCCGCGCTGGTGCCGCTGGTCGGGCCGACCTTCACCCGGTTCTTCCTCTCGACGTTCAGCGAGCCCGCGGGCCTCCTCGGCGCCTACGGCCTCTGCCTCGGGGTGGCGGTCGTGGCCGTCACCGGGCGCGCGGAGGTGCGGGCGCGGGCGGTCGGGCTGGTGCTCGTGGCGGCGGGCGGGCTACTGGCGGCCACGGCCAAGGCGTCGTTCGTGCCGTTGCTCGCGGTGGCGCTCGTGGTCGTCGCGGTCACCGCGGTGGGGCGGCGGCGGTGGGTCGGCGTCGGGGTCGCGGGAGCGCTCGCGCTGGTGGCGATCGCCCCGGTGGCGGCGGGCGTGCAGTGGCAGCAGCGGCACTTCGCCGCGGTCAACACGCACAACCTGATCTACACGACGGTGCTGCCGGACGTCGGCGGCCCCGCGCTCGACCCGCTCGGCCTGCCGCCCGCGGCGTTGTCGGCCGCGGGCCGCGCCTACTACCCGAACGGCGTCGCCGGGCTGCCGGGGGCCGAGGTCGTCGCGGCCGACCCGGCGGCCACCCGCAACGCCGCGTACGGGGTGCTGCTCGCGCATCCGGCGGCGGCCGTGGGCGCGCTCGGGCGCGGGCTCACCGCGACCCTCGGCGCGGACCTGTCCTACCTGCCGTCGGCCGCGGTGACCCCGGCGTCGGTGCCCGCCGTGCTCGGGACGACGGTCGGCCCGCAGGGCGCCGACCGCGCGCAGCTCCTGGCCTGGCTAGCCGGGCTCCCGGTGCCCTGGCTGCCCGCCGCGGTCGTGGCGGCGGGCGTGCTGGCCGGGCTGCTCACCCTGCGGCGTCGTGCCACGGCCGTCGGGCGGGCGCTGGGGCGGGTGGCGGCGGTCGCGGCGGTGTCCGCGGTCGGGGTGGTCGCCGCCGCGGTGCTCGGCGACGGCTACTTCGAGATCGCGAAGCACGTGTGGCTCGCGGCCTACCTCCTGGTGGTGACGGCGGCGGCCGTGGTGCTCAGTGCCGCGATGAGCGCCGCGAGCCGGACGTTCCCGGGGTTCGGAGCCCGGGAACGTCCAGCTCGCGAGGCCTACCGCCGCCGCCCGCCGCCCTCGGACGCCGCGAGCCGCGCCGATGCGACGGGGGCGCCGTCGTCGGCGAGGAACGCGGGCTTGCCCGGCGTGTAGAGCCACGCCTTGAAGAACGCCCCGAGGTCCTGCTGCGACACCTGCTGCGCCAGCGCCACGAACTCCGGCGTCGACACGTTGCCGTACTTGTGCTCGGCGTACCAGCGGCGCATCACGGTGAAGAAGGCGGGGTCGCCGATCTTCTCCCGCAGCGCCTGCAGGGTCATCGCACCGCGGTCGTAGACCGAGCCGGCGAAGAGGTTCGCGGCCTCGCCCGGGTCGCCGGGCGGCGGGTTCCACAGGTAGCTGTTGCCCGGTTCCTGCGCCAGCTCGGCGAACCGCTGCGCGGCCGTCTGGCCGCCGTGCCGCTCGGTCCAGATCCACTCCGACCAGGTGGCGAACCCCTCGTGCAGCCAGATGTCCGGCCACTGCCGCAGGGTGACGGCGTCGCCGTACCACTGGTGCGAGAGCTCGTGCAGCAGCGTGAGCTCGTCGGGGGCGCGGTCGAACACCGGCTTGGTCTGCGTCTCCAGCGCGTAGCCGAGTTCGGGCGCGTTGTCGACGATCGCGCCGACCGTCTCGAACGGGTAGGGCCCGTACAGGTCCTGCAGGAACGCCACCATCTCGGGCAGCCTGCGCAGGACGGGGGCGGACGCGGTGGCCTGGGTTGGGTCGACCGCGACGTAGGTGGGAATGCTCCCCGCGCGGCCGGTGGTGACGCCGAACTTCCCGAGGGTGATCGTCGTGAGGTAGGGCGCCATCGGGAAGCGCTCCCGCCAGGTGAAGGTCGTGCGCCCGCCCGCGGAGGTCTGGCTGACGAGCGCGCCGTTGCCGACGGCCGTGACGCCCGCGGGCACGGTCATGGCGATCGTGTAGGTCGCCTTGTCACGCGGGGTGTCGTTGGCCGGGTACCAGCCCGGGGAACCCTGGGGCTCGTTCACGACGACGGCGCCGTCCTTGGTGGGCACGAAGCCCTCGCTCGAGCCGTCGGGGTCGACCACGGGTTCCGGCACGCCCGCGTACGGCACCACGACGGTGAACGCCGCGCCCTTGCGCAGGGTGCGCTTCGGCGTGATCTGCAGCTCCTGGCCGTCGCGGGTGATCGCCGCGGGCACGCCGTCGACGGTGACCGTGCCGAGCGTGAACTTGCGCAGATCCAGGTCGAACCGCCGCAGCTCCTGCGTCGCGACGATGCGCAGCGTGGCCGTGCCCTCGAGCCGGTCCGTCGCCGGGTTGTAGGACAGGCGCAGGTCGTAGTCCTGCACGTCGATGCCGCCGTTGCCCGCGAGCGGGAAGAACGGGTCGCCGACCCCCGGGGCGCCGACAGCGCCCGACGGGCCGCCGGGTCGGGTCGCCTCAGGCGGGGCCGCGGCGACCGGCGCGACGGTGCCCGAGATCGCCGATCCGCCGGGGTCTGCCGGGTCGGGCGGCGCCGCGGCGACCGGGGCGGCGGCGCCGACGACGAGCGCGGCGACGACGACCGCGCACGCCGCGTACACAGAGGACCGGATGGGCATACCGTGACTCCCTCCAACGGGTGGCGCACGGTAGCGCAACGCTTGTCCGGTTCCGTCAGCGGATGTCGATCACCGATTTGGTGATCTGCGAACGGGCGAGGAGCCGGTCACCGACGGTGGCGGTGGCGGTGACGAAGCCCAGGCGCCGGGTGCGGCGCTCCAGCACCGCCGTCACGTGCACGACGTCGTCCTCCCGCCCGGCGCTGAGGATCTGCGTGGCGATGTGGTGGGTGACGGCGTGCTCGTCCACCGCGAGCGCGGGCAGCAGCACGAGCAGGCCCGTCAGCTCCATGATCGCGCCGAGGGCGCCTGCGTGGAGGGTGCCGCCGGGGTTCAGCGCCAGCCCGGTGACCGGGAACTGGAGGCCGTCGGAGGGCCGGTCCGGATCGACCGGCCGCGCGTGCAGCGCGACCTGCAGCGGGATGGCCAGCACGGCGTCGACCCGGGCCCGGAGCTCGGCGTCGTTCATGGGGTAGGTCACGGGCCGACCCTGCCGGCTCAGCCGAGGTGCGTGTCGAACCAGGCGAGCAGCCTGCGGTAGGCGTCGGTGGCGGCGGTGGGGTTGTAGCGCGGGCCGGTGTCGTTGAAGAACGCGTGGTTGGCGCCCGGCTCGGTGACGAACTCGTGGGTGACGTTCGCGGCGGTGAGCGCGCGGTCGAGCGTGTCGCGCCCCGCGTTCACGCGGGTGTCCTGCTCGGCGAAGATGCCGAGCACCGCGGCCTTGGCGCCGGTGAACGTGGGGTTGTCGGGGGCAGGCCCGTAGAACGGCGCCGCGGCGGCGAGGTCGGACGGCCCGGAGTTCAGCAGCTGCCACACCATGCCGCCGCCGAAGCAGAACCCGACGGCGCCCAGGCCCGCACCGGAGGCGCGGCGGCCCAGCTCGGCGAGGCCGCTGCGCAGGTCGGCGACGAGGTCGGCCTCGCTGATGGCGCCGAGCGCGGCGGTGGCGTCGGGAGCGCCCGCCGTGCCGCCCGCGCGGGAGAGCAGGTCCGGCGCGAGCGCGGTGTAGCCGTCGCCCGCGAGCCGCCCGGTGACGGCCCGGATGTGGTCGGTGAGCCCGCGGTTCTCGTGCACGACCAGCACCGCGCCCTTCGGGCTCTGCGCCGCCGCGAACGCGCCGGACATCGAGCCGGTGCCACCGGGGAACGTGACCGCCTCGGTGCGGGCGGTGGCCGCCGCGACGTCGTAGTCGGGCGCCGCCGGGGCCGGGGTCGGTGCCGCGCGGGGCGCGGCGGGCGCAGGGGCGGCGTCCGCGCATGCCGAGAGCAGGCCGGACGCGGCGACCGCGGTGAGGCCCAGCGTGCCCAGCCTGCGCAGGGCCTCCCGCCGCGTGAGGAGGCCGTCGGCGTGGTCGAGGGCGACTTCGGTGGCGAGGTAGCTGCGCAGAGCCATGCGGCAGGCTATCGAGCCCGGCTTCACATCGCTGTGTGTCGTCAGCTCGGCGGGGGCTCGTGAAGGTGTGGCTCCGCTCGGGGGTAGGACAGGTTCATGCATCCGCTCCGATTCGGGCTCAAGCTGAGCCAGGCCGCCACGATCGACACGCTCACCGCGATCTGGGGCATCGCCGACGACTCCGGCTTCGACCACTGCTGGAACATGGATCACTTCGCCAGCCTCGGCGGCGACGACACCCTCGACATCTTCGAGGCCTGGACGCTCCTGGCGGGCATGGCGGCGCGCACCACCCGGACGCGGGTGGGCTGCTCGGTCACCGGCAACACCTACCGGCACCCGGCGGTGCTGGCGAAGGCGGCCGTCACCGTGGACCACCTGTCCGGCGGACGGCTGGAGTTCGGCATCGGCGCCGGGTGGGCGGAGAACGAACACACGATGCTGGGCCTCCGGTTCGGCACGGCCCGCGAACGCGCGGACCGGCTGGAGGAGGCGCTGCCGATCATCCGGTCGCTGTGGACGCAGCCGCGCACCACGTTCACGGGCAAGCACTACCTGCTGGCCGAGGCGGTCGCCGAGCCGAAGCCGGTGCAGACCCCGCACCCCCCGATCTGGATCGGCGGCGTCGGGCGGCGGCGCACCTTGCGGATGGCCGCCGAGCACGCCGCCGTGTGGAACGCGCCGGGCGGCAGCCCGGCGGAGGTGGCCGAGCTGTCCGCGGTGCTCGACGGCCACTGCGCCGACATCGGGCGGGACCCGGCCGAGATCCGCCGGTCGGTGCAGCTCCGCGTGCCCGCCGACGTGGCCGGCCTCGTCGAGCAGGTGGCGGGGTTCACCGCGGTCGGCGTCACGGAGATCATCCTGATCGTGGCGGCCGACCCGGTCGCGCAGGCCGAGCGGGTGGCGGCGCTGCTGCCCGAGCTGCGCGGCCTTGCCCCCACCAGCCCGTCATGATCATCGGTTCGCTGCGAACCCGGCCGGATCTGGCCGGGTTTCGCGCCGAACTGGTGATCAAGGGGCGTAGTCGGCCCACGCGGGCGGCGGCGTGTCGTGCAGCACGGCGCCGAGCCGGTCGAGGTACCAGCTCCACCCGGCGGTGATGTCGGCGGCGGCCACGCCGTCGACGGGGCGCTGGGTGAAGGTCACGGCAGCGCCGTCGCCGTCGGATGCGATTTCGGGGGCGATGTCGACAGCGATCCACCACGACCGCGCGCCTTCGCTGCCGTGCTCGGGGATGTCCACGACGAGCCGGTGGGGTGGCGCGCACTCGTGGATGGTCACCGTGACCGGATCGGCCACGGCGCCGCCCGCGTCGAGCTCGCCGGTCACGGTGAACTCGACGGTGCCGCCCGCCCGGCCGCGGCCGGTGTAGTGGCCGATCCAGCGGGCCAGCCGGTCGGACTCGGTGAACGCCGCCCAGACGTCCTCCGCGGACGTGGCGTAGTGGCGGTTCAGCACGATGTCACGCGGTGCGGTCGTCGGGTGCGGTGTCGTCATGGGTTCCTCCGGGGTTGGCGGTGGGATCGGGGGTGGAGTGGGCGGCGCGCGTGCGGCGACCACGCCGGATCTCGGTGTCGAGCGCGTCCAGCCGTCCGGCGGGTCCGGCGGGGATGCGCTCGGCGGTGAGCGGTTGGGCGACGTCCGGTTGGCCGACGCCGCGTCCGCCGGGGATGCGCTCGAGGGAGGCGGGTTCGGCGGAGGCGCGATCGACGAAGGCGGCGAGGCCGTCGAGCACCCGGTCGAGCCCGAAGCGGTAGGCGTGATCGGGGTCGGCGGCGCTGCCGTGGGCGGCGCCCGCCGCGGTGCCGACCCGGCTCGCGAGCGGGTAGGCGGCGGGGTCGA
>DATAOO010000387.1:0-1623 GCA_036265695.1 Pseudonocardia sp.
AACCCGAGCTTCACCGGGTTCGGGCTCGGCACCGACGACGATCCGGTCTTCCCCGGGATGTACGAGGCGGCCGCGCTGATCTGCGGCGGTTCGGCAATCGCCGCCGACCAGGTCGCCAGCGGCGCGGTCGAGCACGCCGTCAACATCGCCGGGGGCCTGCACCATGCCATGCCCGGCAACGCGTCGGGGTTCTGCATCTTCAACGACGCCGCGCTCGGCATCCGCACCCTGCTGGGGCGCGGCGTCGGCAAGGTCGCCTACGTGGACATCGACGTCCACCACGGCGACGGCGTGCAGGCGATGTTCTATGACGACCCGCGTGTGCTCACGATCAGCCTGCACCAGGATCCCCGCACCCTGTTCCCGGGCACCGGGTTCGCGGGCGAGACGGGCCTCGGCGCCGCCGAGGGCACTTCGGTGAACCTCGCCCTCCCCCCGGGCACCGGCGACACCGGCTGGCTGCGCGCCTTCGGTGCCGTGGTGCCGGGCGCGCTGCGGGCCTTCGGCCCCGACGTCCTCGTCACGCAATGCGGCTGCGACACCCATCACGAGGATCCGCTGGCCAACCTGGAACTGACCGTCGACGGGCAGCGGGCCGCCATCGCCGCGCTGCACCGCCTTGCGCACGAGCTCTGCGGCGGCCGCTGGCTCGCCTACGGCGGCGGCGGGTACGGCCTGGTGCGGTGCGTGCCGCGCAGCTGGACCCATCTCCTCGCGGAGGCCAGCGGCGTTCCGGTGCCGCCGCAGACGCCCGTGCCGGAGGCGTGGGCAGCCCAGCTGCGCGAGCGCGGGGTCCGGGTGGCGCTGCCGACGACGATGGGCGAGCTGCCGCCCGGCCAGCAACCGCACATCGAGGCGTGGACGCCCGGCGGCGACGGTTGGCTGGAGCGCTCGATCGCCGCCACCCGCCGCGCCTGCTTCCCGCTGCTCGGGCTGGACCCGGACGATCCGCGTGACTGACCTCGGCGACCCGCAGCCGCCCGGGCACTGGGAAGCCGACGTGGTGGTCGCTGACGGCGGCACGGTGCACCTGCGCCCGATTCGGCCGGCGGACGGCGCGGCGCTCGTCGCCTTTCACGCCGGGCTGTCCGCCCGTACCCGGTACCTGCGCTACATCTCCGCCTACCCGCGCATCCCGCAACGCGACCTGGAGCGCTTCACCCACGTCGACCACCACGACCGGGTCGCCCTGGTCGCCGAGCTGGCCGGGCAGATCATCGCGGTGGGCCGCTACGAACGGGGCTCGGACGACACGGCGGAGGTGGCGTTCGTCGTCGCCGACGCGCATCAGGGCCGTGGCATCGGCTCGGTGCTGTTGGAGCACCTGGCGGCCGCCGCCCGGGAGTGCGGGGTGGCGCGGTTCCGGGCCGTGGTGCTGGCCGAGAACGCCGCGATGATCCGGGTGTTCCGCGACGCCGGGTACCTGACGACCCGCCACCTCGAGTCGGGCGAGGTCACGTTGACCTTCGACGTCGCACAGACCCCGACGACCGAGGCCGTGATGCGCGACCGGGAGCAGCGGGCCGAGGCTCGCTCGATCCGGCGGCTGCTCTGCCCGCCGTCCGTCGCGGTGGTCGGGGCCAGCAACGACCCGGACAAGGTCGGGCACGCGGTCCTGGCGAA
>DATAOO010000388.1:0-39681 GCA_036265695.1 Pseudonocardia sp.
TGCCCGGGAGGACGTGATCGCGGTAGCGGCGGGCGGTCACGGCGGTGCGGACGACGAAGTACTCGTCGTAACCGGCCCGCTGCTCGGCTTCGAGTTCGGCGTACGCCTCGGCGTCCTGGCGGACCACCCGGTGTTCGGGCACGTCGCGCGAACGCTCCGCTGTGGGGCAGAGCAGCGCCAGCCCGAGCACCGCGTCGGGCCGCCGTGCGGCGACGCCCCGCGCGAGGTACGCGCCGTACGAGTGGCCGAGCAGCAGCACCGGCCCGGCGGCGAGGTGTTCGAGGAAGTCGCACAGCCGCTGCACCACGTCGTCGTTGCCGTTGAGGCCTTCGGCCGTCGACCGCCCCATGCCCGGCAGATCGGGGTAGATCCGCCGGTACCCCGCGGGGACGACGGCCTCGACCGCCGCCTCGATCTCGCGGTGGTCGACGCCCGATCCGTGCAGCGCGACCAGGGGTACGCCGGTGCCGTGCTCGACGTGGTGAACCGTCACGTCTCCGATCTCATCACGGGGACGAGGAACCGGGACCGGTAGCGGTGGTACAGGCCGAGCACCACCAGCTCGAGGACGACGACCGCGACGACGAGCTCGGCGTCGAGGTAGCCGAGCACGACGTTGACCCCGCCCAGCCCGATCACCAGCCCGGCCCGTCCGATCGACGCGCCGACCCGGTCGCGGCCCACCGCGAGCGCGGCGGCGGAGACCAGCAGCAGCCCGCCGACGATCGTCTCGCCGAGGGAGGCGACGAGCAGCACCGGCCGCAGCGCGACCGGGTCGATCGCACCCCGCGACAGGACGATTCGCACGTCGGAGTCGTCGGCGGCGAGGGCCACGAACACCGCGAGCCCGATGAGGGAGAGCAGGCCGAGCACCACCGTCGCCAGGATCAGGACCAGGCGGTGCAGCCAGCGGGGGAGCAGCGCGCGTTCGATCCGGGCGAGCGCGGCGACCAACGGCCGGTCGCGCCGCTCGGGCTCCTCGACGACCACCGGCGGCGGACGGCGCGCCACGACCGTGATCCCCAGCACCGCCAGGAAGAAGACGTAGATGATGGGGGCCGCCAGCGGGGTGAAGTAGTCGTTGCGGGCGGTGATGAACTTGCCGACCTCGTCGATGAAGAGGCCGCAGCCGACCCCGACGCACAGCGCGGTCGCCCGCGGCACCCACGGGTTGCTCCACAGCAGCGTGATGACCCCGCCGACGAGGAGCAGCAGACCGCCCCAGAGGGCGTGCGCGATGTGGTAGTCGCCGCCGCCGATCTGCGGCCAGCCGGCGAGGCTGAGGTACAGCCGGGTGCCGACCACGGTGACGCCGAACGAGACGGCCAACAGCCGCACGTTGTCGGCGCCGTCAGCCCGCAGAACCGGTCGGCTCACGGTAGAACGATCTCAGGTCCGGCAAGAGCTGTGGATCACCCGTCGCGGGGACGGCTGGTTCTCGGCGTGGACGGAGCTCGCCGGGACGACCGCCGATCTCGGAGGCGGCCCGCGCGGCGGGGCGCGTCGAGACCGCCCGCGCCGCCTACTTCCGGGCGTCCAACTACCACCGCAACGCCGGGGTGGTGTTGATGGGCGCCCCGCTGGACGAGCGGCTCCGCTCGGCGAACGCGGCGCAGACCACGGCGTTCCGGCAGGGCGCGGCTCCTGCCCGCGCCGCCGCAGGTCGTGGCGATCCCGTTCGAGGGCACCACGTTGCCGGGCTACCACTTCCGCGCGGCGGCCGCGGGTCCGCGGCCGGCCGTGATCCTGCTGGGCGGGTACGACGGCACCGTCGAGGAGCTCTACATCGAGGCGCTGCGCGACTACTCGCTCGCCTGCCACGCCGAACGGATCACCTGCCCGACGTTCGTGTGCAACGCCGAGGCCGACGACATCAGCGCCTCGGCCCCGAAGCTGGCCGCGGCGCTGCGCTGCCCGCACGATCTTCCACGCCCGCGCCTTCGACCGGCTCGACGGGGTGTTGTCACCAGACCGCTACAAATCGGATATTTCCCCCATCAGGTGACGGTGGTGAGATCGACATCATGAGCGCGCCTGACACGATCGTCCTCGTCCACGGTTTCTGGGTGACCCCGCGTAGCTGGGAGGAGTGGCAGGCGCGTTTCGAGCAGCGCGGCTTCCGCGTGGTGGTGCCCGCCTACCCCGGCTTCGAGGTGGAGGTCGAGGCGCTCAACGCCGACCCGACGCCGGTGCAGAACGTGACGATCGACGGCATCGTCGACCACTTCATCGAGGTCGTCTCGGCGCTCGACACCCCACCGATCATCATCGGGCACTCCGCGGGTGGCGTGTTCACCCAGATCCTGCTCGACCGCGGCTACGGGGCCGCGGGCGTGGCGCTCAACTCGGCGCCGACCGAGGGGGTGCCGGTCGTGCCGCTCTCGCAGATCAAGGCCACGTTCCCGGTGCTGAAGAACCCGGCCAACCGCAACAAGGCCATCCGCTACGACTTCGAGCAGTGGAACTACGCGTTCACCAACACCTGTCCCGAGGACTACGCCCGGCGGCTGTACGAGCGCTACGCGGTGCCCGTCTCCGGCCACATCCTGTTCGAGTCGGCCCTGGCCAACCTCACGCCCGGCCACGGCGGCACCTACGTCGACTACCGCAACGACGACCGCGCGCCGCTGCTCTTCGTGTCCGGCACCGAGGACAACATCATGCCGCCGAAGGTGCAGTGGTCGAACGCCAAGCACTACAAGAGCGAGAAGACGCTGACGGAGAACGTCGAGTTCGGCGGCAAGCCACACCTGCTGCCCTCGGCGCCCGGCTGGGAGGAGATCGCCGACTACGTGCTCGCGTGGGCACTGCGGCACGCCAGGTGACCGTGCAGATCACCCACGTCGGCGGCCCGACGACGTTGCTGGAGGTCGAGGGCTGGCGTCTGCTCACCGACCCGACGTTCGACCCGCCGGGCCGCCGCTACGCGTTCGGGTGGGGCACGTCGAGCCGCAAGCTCGACGGACCCGCCGTCGCCGACGTCGGCCCCGTCGACGCCGTGCTGCTCACCCACGACCACCACGGCGACAACCTCGACGATGCGGGCCGCGCGCTCCTCGCGGGCGCGCCGCGCCTGGTCACGACGGTGCCGGGAGCGGGCCGGGTCGGCGGGACGGGGCTGAAACCCTGGTCGGCCACCCGCCTCGAAGCGCCGGGCAAGCCCACGATCACCGTCACCGCCACGCCGTGCAGGCACGGTCCGCCGCTCAGCCGCCCGATCGCGGGCGCGGTGATCGGCTTCGCGCTGAACTGGGAGGGGCAGCGCGACGGGGCGCTGTGGATCTCCGGCGACACCGTGCTCTACCGCGGGGTGCGCGCCGTCGCCGACCGCGTGCCGGTCGACGTCGCCGTGCTGCACCTGGGGGCCGTCGGGTTCCCGATCACCGGGCCGCTGCGCTACAGCATGACCGGCGAGCAGGCCGTCGAGCTGTGCACGCTGCTCCGGCCCCGGATCGTGGTGCCCGTCCACTACGCGGGCTGGGCGCACTTCCGGGAGGGACGGGCCGAGGTCGATGCGGCGTTCCGGCGGGCGCCCGCCGACATCCGGGACCGGCTGCGGTGGCTGGAGCCGGGGGCGGCCGCTCAGGTGTCGTAACGCTCACGCGGCCGTCCGGACGCACGCCGGACCGGCTGCGGCCCGTGGGCGGCCGCCCGGCGACGCGGTGACGGCGATCTCACCTCGGCGTGGCACCATGCGGCCTGCCGTCGGACGGGCCGGAGGATGATCCACAGTGGGCGATCGGCGCAGCAGGCGGCTGCGGAACTGGCGGCTGCGCACGAAGCTGGCCGCGGTGCTGGTCGTCCCGCTGCTCGTGATCGGGGCACTCGGCATGCTGCGCGTCGTGGCGTCCAACGACGACGCCCGCGCGCTCGACGCGCTGGTCAGCCAGGTCAGCGCTGGCCAGCAGGTCGCCCGGCTCGTCGACGCCCTGCAAGGCGAGCGGCTGTTCGCCGAGACCTACGTCGCGGGCGGGCGCAGCGCGGGCCGCGACCAGCTCGACGCCCAGGTCGAGCAGGTCGACGCGGCCGCGGCGGCGGTGCGGGCCCTGCCGTCCGCCCAGTTTGGCCCGGCGGCCGCGGACCTGGACGCCGCCGCCCGCGACCGGCTCGCGGACCTGGCCGCGCTGCGGCGGGCGGTCACCGGTTCCGCGTTCCCGACCGAGCGGGTCGACTCCGCCTACACGGCCGTCATCGAGGTGTTCCTGGCGCTGGAGGGCGCCGCGTTCACCGCCGCGCCCGCCCCCCTGCTGCGGGCGGCGAACGACGCGGTGACCGTGGCCGCCGCGAAGGAGCAGGTGCGCCGCCAGCACGCCACCGTGGCCGCCGTGCTGATCGGTGGCCCGACGACCGCGCTGCTGGAGGCCGCCCGGTCCGCCGCGCTCGCCGACCTGGGCACGGCGGCGTCGCCGCCGCTGCGGGAGCGGTGGGCCGCCACGGTCGCGGGCGCCGAGGTGGACGCCCGGCAGCGCATCGAGCAGCGGGTGCTCACCGCGATGACGCGGGGCGAGCCGCTGCCCACCGCCCAGGCGGGCGAGTGGGACCGCGCCGCGGGCCGCACGGCCGCGCTGATCCGCGACGTCGAGGTCGCCGGACAGCAACAGCTGGCGACCGACGGGGCCGCGCTCGCGGCGAGCGCGCGGGCCGGGGCGGTGCGCGACGGCGTGCTGGTCGCGCTCCTGGTGCTGCTCACGGTGGCGGTGGTGGTCGTCGTCGCCCGGTCGCTGCTGGTGCCGCTGCGCACGCTGCGGGGCTCGGCGTTCCAGATCGCCCGCTCCCGGCTGCCCGCGACGATCGCCGGGATGACGGCCGTCGACGGCCGGATCCCCGACGTGCGCGTCAAGCCGATCGGGGTGGACACCCACGAGGAGATCGGCGAGGTCGCGCGGGCCTTCGACGCCGTCCACGCCGCGGCCGTGCGGCTCGCCGGGGAGCAGGCCCTGCTGCGGCGGAGCGTGAACGACATCTTCGCGAGCCTCGCCCGCCGCGGGCAGAACCTGATCGGCAGGCAGCTCGCCGTGCTCGACCGGCTGGAGCAGCGGGACCGCGATCCCGAGCACCGCGACGGGCTCTTCGAGCTGGAGCACCTCGCGACCCGGATGCGGCGCAACACCGAGAACCTGCTGGTGCTGGCGGGCGAGGCGCAGCCGCGGGTCGCTCCGGACACCGGCGTGCGGGAGCTGGCCGCCGCGGCCGTGGCGGAGATCGAGCTGCACGGGATGGTCGCGGTGGGCCCGCTGCCCGACGTCGAGGTGCGCGGCGCCGTGGTCGCCGACCTCGGCCACCTGCTCGCCGAGCTGCTGGAGAACGCCACCACGTTCGCGCCGCTGGACGCGAAGGTGCTGCTCGACGCCCGGATCCGGTCGGACGACACCCTGATCGTGGAGATCGTCGACGAGGGCTTCGGGATGCCGTCGGCCGAGCTGGCGAAGCTCAACGCGCAGCTGGCCGAGGCGCCGCTGTTCGACCCGGCGGTGTCGCGCCGGATGGGCCTGTTCGTGGTGGCCCGGCTGGCCCAGCGGCACGGGATCGCCGTGGTGCTCCGGGCCCGCCACGGCGGCCGCGGCCTGGTGGCGGGCGTGGCCGTGCCCGCCACGCTGCTCGCCCGCACCCCGGTCGCGAGCCTCTAAGCCCTACTTCGTGCCCCAGCCGACGACCAGCTCGCACGGCCCCGCGAAGCCCTCGGCGGTGTCGAACCGGGCCAGCTCGTCGGCGATCTCCTGCCACGCCGCCTCGCGCTCGGCCGGGTCGAGGCCTGCGAGCATCTGGTGCAGGGCGCCGAAGGACTCGCGCTCGAAGCGCACGCACTCCCGTGACGACGGCAGGCGCAGCGGGGCGTCGACGATGCGCGCGCCGACGTCGCGGAACCCGGCCCCGCGCAGCGCGTCCTCCAGCGCACCCGGCGCGCCGAGGCAGAACGGCCCGGGCTGGCCTGCCGCGGGCGGGGGGAGCTGGGCGCGTCGCCGGATCACCGACACCGGTACCGCGAAGAAGGCGTTGCGCTCGGCGGGCCCGTAGACGATCGCCGCGACCCGACCGCCGGGCCGCAACGCGCGGTACTGGCAGGCGAGCGCCGCGGCCCGGTCCGGCAGGTAGATCAGCCCGAGCCGGGAGATCACGGCGTCGAACGCGCCCGCGTCGACGTCGAGGCGCTCACCGTCCAGCTCCCGGGTGCCGACGGTGGTGAGGCCCGCGTCGGCGGCCGCCGCGGCCGTGTAGGCGAGGATCGCGGGGGAGATGTCGGTGGCGAGCACGTGGCCGCCCGCGCCGACCCGGCGCGCCGCCGCGAGGGTCTGGCCGCCCGCGCCCGCGGCGACGTCGAGCACGGCGCTGCCCGCGGTGACGCCCGCCGCGTCGAGCATCAACGCGGTGGCCTCGCCCAGCCAGTCCTCCAGCGTCGGACCCCAGGAGTGCCACGCGGGCGCGGCGTCCTCCCACTGGGCGCGGGTGGTCTCCTTGTAACGGGCGGGATCGAAGGTGACGGTCATGGGGGCCTCCTCGTCGGACGGGATGCCCACGAGGCGCCAGATCCGGCCCCGGATCCGCCAGAAGCGGGCACGCGGTTCCGCGTGATCGGTTCTGCCGAACTCGGACACGGAGCACAATCCAGGCGTGGCGTTCGTCGGTCGGGCTCGCGCTCTGTCGCGGCTCCTGCACGCGGTCGAGGAGGCCGCGGGCGGACGCGCGCGGCTGGTGCTCGTCGCGGGCGAGGCAGGCATCGGCAAGACGACGCTGGTCAGCGAGGCGGCGGCGCGCAGCGGATGGGTGGTCGGCTGGGGCACGTGCGCCGACGCGGAGCGGGCGCCCGCGTTCTGGGCGTGGTCCATCGCCCTGCGCGGCCTGCTGAACGCGACCGGCCCGGTGGTCACCGAGGACGGGGCCGAGCTGGCGCGCCTGCTCCCCGAGCTGTCCGGGCAAACCGCCGCTGAGGCGCCGCCCGGGCCGGGCGCCTGCGCTGCCGATCCGGTCGCGCCGCCCGGGCCGGGCGCGGTGCCCGTCGCGGCCGACCCGGTCGACACCGAGGCGGCCCGGCTGCGGCTGTTCGACGCGGTCGCGCGCTTCCTGGAGCGGCTCGCCCGCCGGGCGCCCGCGTTCGTCGTGCTCGACGACCTGCAGTGGGCCGACGCCTCGACGTTGGACCTGCTGCGGTTCGTGGTGCGGCCCTACCGCCCGGTGCCGCTGGTGATCGTCGGCGCGTACCGGCCCGACGAGCTGGCCGAGCCCGAGAATTTCGTCGAGCTCACCGCCCGCGCCGACACCGTGCGCCTGTCCGGGCTGACCGCCGACGAGGTGACGGCGCTGGTCACGGACGCGGCGGGCGACGCGGCCGCCGCCACCTGGGCCGCCGAGGTCCACCGGCGCACCGACGGCCACCCGTTCTTCGCCCGGCAGCTCACCGAACTGCTGGTCGGCGCCGGGCCCGGGGCGGCGGTGCCGGAAGCCGTGCGGGACGTCGTCGACCGCCGCGTGCGACGGCTGTCCGCCGAGTGCCGCGCGCTGGTGGAGGCGGCCGCGGTGGCGGGCAACGACCTGATGCCCGACGTGCTGGCCGACGTCGCGGGCCACGACGCCGCCACCGTCACCCGGCTCATGGAGGAGGGCCTGCAGGCGGGGGTGCTGGTCCGCGGCGCCCACGGCACCCGGCTGGCGCACGACCTCTTCCGCGAGACGGTCGCGGCCGGACTGGATGTGCCGCTGCGGCTGCGCCTGCACCAGCAGATCGCGGACGCGCTCGAACAGCGCCGGGCCCGCGGCGCCGCCGTCGCCGCCGCCGACCTGGCCCGCCACACGGCCGCGGCCGCGCCGCTGGAGGGCAGCGAGCGGGCCGTGGGCTGGGCCCGTCGCGCGGCCCGCGCCGACTGCGCCCGCCTGGCCTTCGCGGAGGCGGCCGACCACCTGGCCAGGGCCCGGCGCGCCGTGGAGGACAGCGGTGCGCCGGACGCGGCCGCGCTGCTCGTCGACCTGCTCGTCGAGGAGGCCGACGCCCGCGCCCGGACGGGCGACCCCGGGCAGGCGCGGACGTTGCTCGACGACGCCCGCGGCCGCGCGTCCGCCTGCGGGGACGCCGAGCGGCTCGCCCGGGTGGCGTTGGGCGTGCAGCGGCTCGGCGCCCGGTTCGCGATGCCCCGCGACGCCGTCGTCGAGGAGTTGGAGGCCGCGCTCGTGGGGCTGTCCGGCCGCGGCACCCCGCTGGAGGCCCACCTGGCCGCGAGCCTCGCGCGCGAGCTGCACCACTCGGTACCCGCGCAACGGCCGCGGGCCCGGCCGCTCTCGGAGCAGGCGCTCACCCTCGCCCGCACCCTCGACGACCCCACGACGCTCGCGGCCTGCCTGCTCGCCCGCCACGACGTCCTCTGGACGCCGGGCCGGGCCGGGGAACGGATCGCGATCGCCCGGGAGATCAGCGATCTGGCCGCGCGCACCGGCGACGCCGAACGGCACGCCGAAGGCCTGCTGCTCACCGCCAACGCCCTGCTCGAGCAGGGTTCCGCGGCCTTCCGCTCCGCGCTGGCCGATTTCCTGCGCGTTTCCGACGGCTTCCGCCAGCCCCGCCACGACTACCTCGCCATGACCCGCCGCGGCGCGCTGGCGCTGCTCGACGGGCGGCTCGACGAGGCCGAGCGGCTGATCGCCGCGTCGAGCGCGCTGGGAGAGCGCATCGGCGAGCCCGACGCGGGCAACGTGCGGATGTCGCAGCTGCTGGGCCTGGTACGGGCCCGACGCGACCCCGAGCGGCTCCGCGCGACCGCGGCCGAGGCGGTCCGGTGGTGGGTGGGGGTGCCCTCGCACGCCCACGCCGTCGCCGCCGGGTTCCTCGCACGCGCCGGCGACCCGGACGACCTCGCCGCCGCCCGCCGCGCCCTCGACACCGTCGTCGCCTTGGACGTGTGGCGGGCCGACCGCTCCTACCTGTGGTCGGTGTTCGTCGGCGAGATGACCACCGCGGCGGTGCGGCTGGGCGACCGCGCCGTGTGCGCGCAGCTGCTGGCCGAGCTGGAGCCGGTCACCGACACCTGCGGCGTGAACGGTGCGCTGGTCTGCTTCATGGGCAGCAACGCGCACTGGGCGGGCATGCTGGCCGCCGCGCTGGGCCGCCCCGAGGACGCCCGCCGCCTGCTGCACCAGGCCCTCGGCGTACACCGCAGGCTGGGCGCGACGGCTTGGGCGGCCGAGACCGCGCAGGAGCTGGCCGCGCTCGGCGACCCCGCGGCTCCGACCGAGGCGGGCCTGGTCCGCGAGGGCGACCTGTGGCGCGTGCGCCACCTCGGCGTGTCCGCGCACCTGCGCGACCTCAAGGGGCTCGCCGACCTCGCGGTGCTGCTGGCCCGTCCAGGCGTCGACGTGCACGTCCTGGAGCTGGCCGACGCCGGGCCGCACGACCGCGCGGGCGACCCCCGGCTCGACGCGACGGCCCGCGCGGCCTACCGGCGCAGGCTCGCCGAGCTCGACGAGGACCGCGCGGCAGCGGCGGCGGCGAACGACCTCGCCCTGGCCGAACGGCTCGACGGCGAGCGCGCCGCCCTGCTGGCCGAGCTGCGCCGGGCGGCGGGCCTCGGCGGCCGGGGCCGCGGGTTGGGGACGAGCACCAGCGAGCGGGCGCGCAAGGCCGTCACGGCCCGGATCCGCGACGCCATCCACCGCATCGGCGCCGTGCTGCCCGAGCTCGGCGCGCACCTCGACCGCTCGGTGCTGACCGGCACCACCTGCCGCTACACCCCGACCGAGCCGGTGACCTGGACGGTGGTCAGAGCACCATCGACCGGACGTCGAGGTCGGCGGTGAGCACCCCGTACTGGCGCATCAGGTCGACATCGCGCTGGAGCCGCACGTCGTCGAGGGTCGCGGGCCAGCTGCCGAGCGCGATGAGAGCCGCCGTGTCCGGGGTGATCTTGGTGTAGGTCGGCAGGATCTGCTCCACAACGCCGCGGTCGGCCATGTCGGCCTGGGCCCGCGCGACCGCGCGCCGGAACGCGGCCACCGTGTTCGGGTTCTTCGCGGCGAACTCCGCCGTGGTCGCGACGCCGCCGATCGGGATGCCCGCGGTGGCGCCCGAGCCGGCGTCGAGCGCGCTCACGGCCCCGAACGCCAGCGCCGCCTGGGTGCTGAAGGGCTCTACGGTGAACGCCGCGTCCACCCGGCCGCTCTGCAGCGCGGGGGCCATGTCGGGGAAGGGCACCTCGACGAACGTGACCGAGCCCGGGTCGACGCCCGCGGTCTCCAGCGCCGAGCGCGCCGTCAGCTCGACGATGTTCCGCAGCGTGTTGACGGCGATCTTCTTGCCCGCGAGGTCGGCGGGGGTGCGGATCGCCGACCCTGGCCTGGTCATGATCAGCAGGGTGTTCGGGCCCGCCTGGTACCCGCCGTCGACGAACCGGAAGGTGCCCCTGCCCTGCGCCTGGCCCAGCAGCGCGCTGACGTAGTTCGTGAACGTGAGGTCGAGGTCGCCCGTTGCGAGCCGGGGCAGCGCCGCCGCACCGCCCTGCACGGTGACGAGCTCGACGGTGAGCCCCTCCGCCGCGAAGTAGCCCGCCGCCTGGGCGCGCACGAGGTGGGCGTCGTCGACGATGGGGAGGACGCCGAGCCGCAGGTGCGGGTGCTCCGGGGCGGTGGGCGTCGGCGGGGCCGCGGAGCAGGCGACGAGCGCGCATGCGGCGAGCAGCACCGTGAGGAGCGTGCGGCGGGCGTTCACGAGGCCCCTTTCCGCCGGTGACCGGGGGTGGCGGCACGCTACTCGGCCCGCGCGCGGCCGCGGCGGCGGGGCCTACACGGCCACGGGTTCGGGGGCGAGCAGCCAGTCGACGTCCACTTCCTCGCCGCCCACGCTCGCCGAGTCCCACGCCTCGCTGACCAGCAGCGTGTGCAGCGTCTCGGTGTCCAGCCGCTCCAGATGCGCCCGGAGCGTGGCGTCGTCGGGCAGGCCGGGCAGGCGGGCCGCCAGCCGGGTCCGCGTGCGCCGCAGCCGTTCCATGAGCGCGGCGAGGTCGGCGTCGCGGTCGGGCTCGTCGAGCGTGCCCGACGTGATGCCGTGCGCGATCCGGTCCTTGATCGCCATCGCGTTGCCGTCGACGTCGACGGTCACCATCTGCCGCCACGCCCGGCTCTTGTGCCGGTACTGCAGCATCGCCATCAGCGCCTCGTGCCGCACGAAGTCGGCGTCGCGCAGCGGCTTGCCCTGCCACCCCGCCAGGCTCCTGGCCAGCGAGAGCGCGGAGGCCAGGCCGCTGTTCAACCCGCGGCCGGGCCAGAAGTGGATCGCGTTGGCCGCGTCCCCGAGCAGGAAGCCGAACGTGCCCGGCGTGGTGGCCGTGCGGCCGAAGAGCTGCGCGGTGAACCGGGCGCGCTGCACCATGTCGAGCCGGAAGCACGTGACGGCCGTGAGGTTCTCCTCGGCCACCCCGAAGAGCCGCAGGCCCTCCTCCACCCGCCGCCAGAACGGCGACTTCTTCAGCAGCGCCGGTAGGAAGAACGTGTCGTGCGTCGAGCAGGAGAACGAGCCGTCGGCGTCGCGCTCCATCAGGCACGGCGCGGTCTGCACGCACTCGGCGAACACCTGGCGCACCGGATCGATGCCCACCGCCTCGGCCGCTTCGGCGTCGGTCAGCCGCATGTTGAGGAAGCCCTCGCCGGAAAGGGAGTTCAGCAGGAACCGGTTCTGCACCACGGTGAGCAGCACGGCCATCGGGTCGGGCAGGTCGGACTTGACGCGCAGGCCGAGCACGACGTCCTGCACCTGCCTGCCGTCGATGGCGTACACGGAGGTGTCGGCGGCCCCGAACCGGTCGACGAAGTGCTCGCGGGTCCGGGAACGGCTGCCTTCGCAGACGACGAGCACGTGCCGGTCGGCGACGGCCGGGTCGGCCGGGTCGAACCGCTCGGGGACCAGCCGGATGCGCTCCGCCTCGTTCGCCAGGGCCAGGAGCTGGTCCTCGATGTAGGAGATGCGGACGTTGCGCGGGGGCAGGTCGTCGACGGAGTCGGGGCCGGTCGGCCACATCTCGGTGTGGGCGTCGCCGCCGAAGAGCCGCTCCTGCACGGCCACGGGCAGCTTCCGCCACTGGCGGCTCTGCAGGGTCACGACCTGCTGCCGACGGCTGGTGCCGCGCCCCTTCGCCTTCCAGGCCACCCCGCCGTCGTCGGCGGGGGTCCACCGTCCGTCGTGGACGACGATCTCCGCGCGCGGCCCCATCAGGTCGTCGAGCAGCAGGGCGAAGGTCAGGCCGACGGGGCCGCCGCCGGAGACGGTCACCCGCAGCACCGGCGGGCCGACGCTCGGCATCACGGTCGTGCGGGGCTCGGCGGCGGGGGCGGGGGCGACCTCCAGCCGGAAGACCTCGTGGCCGATCGCAATCTCGTCACCCGGGCGGAGGCGGTGGCTGCGGACGCGCCGCCCGTTCACCGCCGTGCCGTTGGTGCTCCCGCCGTCGTGCAGCGTCCAGCCCCCGCCGTCGGGACGCAGCTCGGCGTGGTGCCGGGAAGCCAGCCGGGTGGAGAGGATCACGTGGTTGTCCGCGCCGCGACCCATCGTCAGCGGCGCCGTTCCGAGGTCGAAGCTCTGTCCTGTCAGCTCGCCGTGGATCCCCATGAGCCGCATGATGTCCCTTTCGCCCGTATTCGGTTCTGCCGTTTCCACGGCTGGGACCTGCGCGGCGGTTCAGTAGGGTGCGCGCGTGGCCGAACGGCATCGCGACCTCGATCGTCTTCTGACCTTCGTCGACGCGGTTGTCTGGTCGCGACCACCGACCACGATGCGGGCGCCAAGATCCTCTACATCGGCACGATGGCGGTGAGCTCGCTGGTGCTGACCCTCATCGCCGCGGTGATCGGGCGCGACCGGAACCTCCGCGACACCGACGAGACGCACGGCGTCCTGCAGTCGGCGGCCACGACGGTGGCGTTCGTCGTCGCCCTCGTGATCACCCTGGTGTTCCCGGACACCAGCTACTGGCCGCTGCTGGTCCTCGCGCTCGTCGACCCGGTCGTGCGGCTGTGGCACCGCTTCGACACCCTCCTAGGGCTCGGCCAGCAGGTCCTCGACCATGTCCAGCACGGCCGTGCCGAGCGTCGCGACCTGGGCGGGGGTGGGTGTCGCGCGGCCTGCGAGCAGGCCCGCGACGTACAGGGCCCGCAGCGCGGGGCCGAGGTCGGTCTCGGGTGGGGCGCCGAGCAACCGCTTCACCGCGCTGCTGGCCGCGTTCAACACCATGCGGGCGTGGCCGGGCGCGGTGGGCCACCAGAGCACCGGGCGGTCGGCGGGCTCGAAGCTCCCGACGTCGACGGCGAGGCCCTCCTCCGCGATCGCCGCGCGGGCCTTGGCCGACAGCGCGGCGGCCGCCGGGACGTCGGGGTGCGGAACGGGCCGGGCGAGCTCCACCACGTCGGCCGCGCTCACCTCGCGGAACTGCCCCGGCTCGTCGACGACGCTCAGGAGCTCGGCCTCGTGCAGGCCGCCCGCGTTGACGACGAGCACGCCCGCGTGCGCGGCGACGTCGGCGAGCGCAGCGTAGGTGTCGGCGTCGCGGACGAAGGGCACCGGGCCCGCGCCGTCGATCAACCGCTGGATCGTGCGCTCGCCGAGCGTGGTCTCGAACGGCAGCGTCGCGATCAGGAGGTCGCGCACGTCGGGCTCCTGGACGGCGAGCGCCTTCAGGCCGTCGGCGTGCAGGCGCACGATGTCGGCGTAAACGTCGGGGTGCTGGCCCTGCACGATGATCAGCTCGGTGAGCAGCCGGAACCCGATCTGCTTGCGCACGAACTGGAGCTCGCCGGACTCCTGGAGACCTTCGCGGGACGCCGTGAGCGGCAGGTCGCCCGCGTCCACGACCGCGCGGCAGAAGAACGCCCACCGGGGGATGACGAGGTCGTCGGTGTCGGCGACCAGCATGCCCTTCGAGTAGATGCGGTCGCCGGTGCGATAGCCCGGGCGGGCGGTGTAGGGCAGCACGAACGCCAGGCCGACGACCCCCGCGGACCGCGTGTCGAACGGGATGATCCCCATCGCCTCGAAGCCGAACCGCTCCTGGCACCACGCCAGCTGCTCCTCCGTGGAGAGCGTCCACGGCCGGGGCTGCTGCGACAGCGTGGTGGCGCCGATGCGGACGGGCACCGCGAGGAGCTCGGCGAACTCGCTCGCGAACTGCGTGCACGCGTCGGTGTCGCAGAAGCGGTGGTAGCCGTGCCGGGGGCGCAGGCGGACCTCGGTGCCGGGTTCGGCGAGCGGCTTCAGCGCGGGCCCGATGGTGAAGGTGCCGTCGCTCTCGCCGACCCAGCGCACGGTCGGCGCGTCCGGCGTGCGGGCCGAGCGGGAGATGACCTCGATCGTGTCGGCGACGAGGAAGCAGGACAGCAGGCCGATGCCGAACTGTCCGAGGAACTGGCGGCGCACGGCGGCGACGTCGGACCGCTTGGAGGTGCTGCCGATGATCGACAGCAGCGAGCGCATGTCGTCGGCGGTGAGGCCGATGCCGTTGTCGCGGACCACGAGCTGCTCGTAGCCGCGGGCGGGCACGATCTCGATCTCGCCGTCCACCCGGTGGCCGAGCGCCGCCCTGGCCTGGATGGCGTCGTGCGCGTTCTGCACGAGCTCACGCAGGTAGACGCGCTCGTTGCGGTACAGGTGATGGCTGAGGATCTCGACGAGGCCCCGCAGGTCGACCGTGAACTGCTCGCGCATGCGTCACCCCTCACCGGACACGGCAACACCCCGTGGCGCAATGGCCACGGGGCTCGCCCACCGCTGCGCTCCTCAGATCTTGAGGTCCTGCTCGATCCGGGCCAGCTTGAACCGCGCCATGGCGAGGTTGGCGCGGGACCGGTCGAGCACCAGGTAGAGGAAGAACGTGTTCTGCCGGGCCAGGGGGCGGATGATGTGGTACTGCTTGTCGAGCGTGATCAAGATGTCCTCGATGCTCTGCTGCAGGCCGAGGTCGGCCATCGTGCGCAGCTTCGCCTGCACCACGCTGCTGTTGCCCGCCGCGGCCACCTCGAGGTCGAGGTCCATCGGGCTGCCCGCGGTGCCGAGCGCCATGCCGCTGTTGCTGTCGACGAGGGCGACGCCGAGCGCGCCCTCGATCTGCATGGCCTCTTTGAGGGCGGTGGAGTGGTCGTTCATGGGGGGCTCACTTTCGGGGGGTGTCACTTCGGGGGTGGCGCTGGTGTCGCGCTTCCGCGGAGACGGCGGCCACGCCACATCCTCAAGCGGGCGGGGCGCGTCCACTTCGTCACTTTGGGTAGTGGCTTCTGACGCTGCCGCAACGTCGGCTTCAGAACGCCTCCACCAGGCCATACTCCCGGACAGTAGCAGTGTCCACAGGGTTATCGCCTGGTTACGGCAGGGAGTGCTCACTAGGCTGGATGGCCGCCAATAACTGTCCGTGACCATTGCAACGTGTGCTATGTTCAGAATGTTCTGAAAGTTGGAGGCGATGGTGCCGGACCGGGAAGGCGTCACGAGGTTCGTCGAGCGGTTCGCCGCCGCGCTCACCGACGCCGGGATGCCCCGGATGCCCGCGCGCGCGTTCGTGGCGCTGCTGGTCACGGACTCCGGGCGGCTCACGGCCGCCGAGCTGGCCGATCAGCTGCACAGCAGTGCGGGGGCGATCTCCGGTGCGGTGCGCTACCTCACCCAGACGCAGCTGGTCGACCGCGAGCGCGTGCCCGGCTCCCGCAAGGACCACTACCGGGTCCGCGACGACGTCTGGCACGTGGCCACCGCGCGCCGCGACGACAACCTGCGACGCTGGACGGCCGCCCTGGAAGACGGGATCGCCGCGGTCGGACCGGACACCCCCGCGGGCGCCCGGCTGGCCGAGACCCGGGAGTTCTTCGCCTTCCTGCAGAAGGAGATGCCCGCGCTCGTCGAGCGCTGGCAGGAGTACCGATCACTCGGGGGATGAGGGTCATGACGTACGTCGTGCGCTTCGCCGATCTGGGCCGGGGGGACATCGCGGTCGCGGGCGGCAAGGGCGCCAACCTCGGGGAGCTGACGCGGGCCGGACTGCCGGTGCCGCCCGGCTTCGTGCTCACGACGGCCGCGTACCGGACGGTCGTCGACGGCCGTGGGTTCCCGTCCCGGCCGATCCCGGAGGACATGGCCAGGGAGATCACCGACGCCTGGGCCGAGCTCGGCGAGGTGCCGGTCGCCGTCCGCTCCTCGGCCACCGCGGAGGACCTGGAAGAGGCGAGCTTCGCCGGTCAGCAGGACACCTTCCTCAACGTGCGGGGCGCCCCCGCGCTGCTTGCCGCCGTGCGGGAGTGCTGGGCGTCGCTGTGGACCGAGCGCGCCGTGGCCTACCGGGCAAGCCACGGCATCGACCCGGCCGAGGTCGCACTGGCCGTGGTTGTGCAGCGGATGGTCGAGGCCGAGGCGGCGGGCGTGATGTTCACCGCGAACCCGACCAACGGCCGCCGCGACGAGCTTGTGCTCTCGGCCGCGTGGGGGCTCGGTGAGTCGGTGGTGGGCGGCAGCGTCACCACCGACGACCTGGTCGTCGAGAAGGCGGGCCTCACCGTGGCGTCGCGCAGCACGGCGGACAAGGCCGTGATGACGGTGTACGCCGACGAGCGCACCGCGGAGGTGCCGGTGCCCGCCGAGCGGCGCCGCGCCCCGGTGCTCGACGACAAGGCGGCCGCCGCGCTCGCCGAGCTGGGCGTGCGCGTCGAGCAGCACTACGGGGCGCCGCAGGACATCGAGTGGGCGCGCGCGGACGGCGAGTTCTTCATCGTGCAGTCCCGCCCGATCACGGCGTTGCCCGAGCCCGAGACCGCGCCGCCCACCGAGTGGGTCGTGCCCGACCCCAAGGCGTTCTACTTCCGCGCGAGCATCGTCGAGCAGCTGCCCGATCCGCTGTCGCCGTTGTTCGCGGCGATGGTCGACGGGTCGGTCACTCGGTCGCTGCAGGCCCTGATGCGCGAGTTCCTGCGGGTCGACGTGGCGGCCCCCGGCATCGGGCTGCCCACCGTCAACGGCTACGCCTACTACCGCTACAGCCGCGCCGCGATGTGGCAGATGACGGTGGGCGGCACCACGGCGATGCGCCGGTTGCCCGCCATGGGGCTGCCGAACTGGCGCGACGTCGCGCACCCCGCGTACCAGGCGGCGGTCGCGGCGTGGCGGGACCGCCCGCCTGCCGACCTCACCGACGCCGAGCTGCTCGACGGCGTGGCGGAGCTGCTGGACGCGGGCACCCGGTACTACACCGCCGTGCAGGCGATCATCCCGCTCGCCGCGTCCACCGAGGTGCTCTTCACCCGCTTCTACGACGCGTTCGTGCGCAGGCCGGGCGAGCCGCCCGCGTCGACGTTCCTGGTGGGCTTCGACAGCGCGCCGATCCTGGCCGAGAAGTCGCTCTGGGACCTCGCCGAATGGACGCGGGGCTACCCGGAGCTCGCCGCCGCGGTGCGCGCCGACCCGGCGGCGGTGTGGGCGGGCGGCGGCCCGGCGCCCGCCGAGGAGTGGCGCACCCGGTTCCGGGCGCACCTCGAGCGCTTCGGCCACGCCACCTACAACCTCGACTTCATGCACCCCACGCCCGCCGACGACCCGGCCCCGCTGTTCGAGGCGCTGCGGTTCGCCCTCGACGGCGGCGGCGCGGGCCCGTACGCGCGGCAGGCCGCGGCCGTGGCCCGCCGGGAGGAGCTGACCGCGGCGGCCGTGGCGCGCCTCGACCCGGTCCGCCGCGGGGCGTTCACCCGCCTCTTGCGCTGGGCACAGGGCTACGCCCCCGTGCGCGAGGACGCGCTGGCCGACATCGGGCTGGCCTGGCCGCAGATGCGCCGGATGCTCGCCGAGCTGGGCCGCCGCCTCGTCGCCGCGAGCCGGATCGCCGCGCCCGAGGACGTCTACTGGCTGCGGCCCGACGAGATCGCGGGCGGTCCGGTCGGCGACGTGGCCGAGCGGAAGGCGCTGTGGCGGGGCAGGCGGCGGGCCACCCCGCCGCAGGCGCTCCCGTTGCACACGTTCGTCGACCGCTTCGAGCGGTGGCTCCCGGCGTCGGGCAAGCAGGAGGGCGCGGTGCTGCACGGCACCGGGGCCAGCGCGGGCCAGGTCACGGCGACCGCGCGGGTGCTCTCCGGGCCTGCCGACTTCGGCAGGCTCCAACCGGGTGAGGTGCTCGTCGCGAGCATCACCACGCCGGCGTGGACGTCGCTGTTCACGCTGGCCGCGGCCGTGGTGACCGACGTCGGCGGCCCGTTGTCGCACAGCTCGATCGTGGCCAGGGAGTACGGCATCCCGGCGGTGCTCGGCACGGGCGTCGCCACCCGGCGGATCCCGGACGGGGCGCGCGTGCGGGTCGACGGCGACGCGGGCACCGTCACGCTGCTCGACGAGGTCGACGCGGACGCCGTTCCCGAGGCGGCAACTGCGGCGCGGAGGCCGTGGCGGGTCGCGGCGGTGGGTGCCGCGGGCGCGCTGGCCGTGGGAATCTGGCTGCGGCGCCGCGGCCGCGGTTGACGGCTCGTTGTCGTCCGACAACGATCACGCGGGAGAACCCCGAAGGAGTGGCTGCATGATCTTGATCAACGTCAGGTTCCCGGTGCGCGAGGACAAGATGGACGAGTGGCTGGCTCTCGCCGACTCGTACTCCAAGGCCGTGAACGCGGAAGAGGGCTGCGTCTCGTTCAGCTTCTCGCGCAGCCTCGACGACCCGAACCTGTTCGTCTGCGTCGAGCTGTTCCGCGACGCGGCGGCGGGCGGCGCGCACGTCAAGACCGAACACGCGGTCAACTTCTTCAGCGCCGCGCCGGACCTCGTCTCGGCGCAGCCGGAGATCCTCTACATCGACTCGCCCGAGGTGAAGGGGTTCGGGCCGATGGGGGAGATCCAGCCCCGTTGACACCCGCGCGCGGGAACGGCACCCGTTCCCACGCGCGCGGGCCTCAGAACATGCTGCCGGAGTCCAGGCTCTGCAGCGCGCTGCTCGGGTCAACGCCCGACACCTGCGGGCTGGCCTGTGCGGCCACGGGCGAGCCGGGGATCGCGGGCAGCAGGCCCGGCGACGGGTTGGAGGGCGTCGTGACGGGCGCGGCCTCCGTGGACTCCGACGTCGACTCCGGGTCCTCCTCGGTGGCCTCGGTGGCGGTCGGGTCGGCCTGGGTGGAGTCGGCCTGGGTGGAGTCGGTCGACGGGGTGGTCTCCGACTCCGTCGACTCGTCGTCCGCGGGCTCGGTCGACCGCGACGCCGACGGTGCGGCGGGCGGCGCGAACTGGAAGCGCTCGGGGAGCGCGTCGAAGGCGCTGCCGGCCGCGCCGAAGTTCGACGGCGTCCCGGCCGAGGGGGTCGTCTGGGTGTTGCCGACCCCGCCTGCACCCGGCAGGCCCGGCAGGGCGAACGCGGTGGGGGCCGCCAGGCCGACGCCGAGTGCGGCGAGGCCTGCGACGGCCACGGTGGTGCGGATGCCGCGTCGGGCGAAGTTCTCCATGGTGGATCCCTTTCGTGCTGGGGTCAGTGCGCGATCCGGACGCCTCAACGAAGCCGCGCACGCGGGGGTTGTCTCGTGTCACCCGGACCGGTGCCGTTTCCCGGGACCGGTTCACCGGGTCGGATGACCACGCGCGCCGCGCCGTCAAGGATCATCGGCAGCGTGGGGAGAGGGCTGCGGACGGGTGTCGGGATCGGGCTCGGGTCGCTCGCGCTCCCCGTCGGCATCGGCTGGTTCTACGCGCGGGTGCTGCTCGACACCACGATCCGGCCGCTCTACCCGGAACGGGTGATCGCCGCCGACGCCGGGTCCGTCACGCTGGCCCCGCTTGCGTGGGCGACCCAGCCCGGCACGTGGGGGCTGCGGTGGGCGGGCGGCGTCGCGTTGGTGGGGCCGGTGCGCGACGCGGGCCCGCCCGGGGTGGTGCGGCCGCTGCTGGCGGGGCCGCCGCCGCCCGTCGGCGTGCGGGCCATGCTGGACGCGGCCGCGTTCGAGCCGGACCCGGCCGCGGTGGGGCTGGCTTTCGACGAGGTCACCGTGTCGACGCCGCTGGGCCCGTGCCCGGCGTGGCAGGTGCCCGGCGCTGACGGCGACACCTGGGCGGTGCTCGTCCACGGCCGGGGCGGCCCGCGGCGTGAGGCGCTGCGGGTGCTGCCCGCGCTGCACAGGCTCGGCCTGTCCGCGCTCGTCGTCTCCTACCGCAACGACCCGGAGGCGCCCGCCAGCCCCGACGGCCGCTACCACCTCGGCGACACCGAGTGGCTCGACGTCGAGGCGGCCATGGCGCACGCGGTCGCGGCGGGTGCGCGCCGGTTCGTCCTCGTCGGCTGGTCGATGGGGGCGGCGATCATCGGGGCGCTGCTGTCGCGCTCGGCGCTGGCGGACCGGGTGGCGGCCCTCGTGTGGGACGCCCCGCTCGTGGACTGGCGGGCCACGCTGCGCCAGCAGGCCCGCATCCGGCACCTGCCGCCCGCGCTCACCGAGATCACGACCCGGGTCGCGGGACGGCGGATCGGCATGGACTTCGACCGGTTCGACCTGCGCGCGCACCCGCCCGCCGTGCGGCCGCCCACCCTGCTCGTGCACACGACGGGCGACAGCGCGGTGCCGGTGCAGCCCAGCCGCGCGCTCGCCGCCGTCGCCCCCGAGCTGGGCTGGCCGATGACCTACCTCGAGGTCCCGCACGCCGAGCACACCGCCGCGTGGAACGCCGACCCGGCGGCCTACGAGGATGCCGTCACCCGGTTCCTGGCACGATGGTTGACGTGACCGAACAGACCGCGACACTGCGGACCAACGAGGGCGACATCGTCGTCAACCTCTTCCCCGACCACGCGCCGAAGACGGTCGAGAACTTCACCGGCCTCGCGGCGGGCTCGAAGGAGTACCGCAAGCCCAACGCGAGCGGTGGCGACTCCGGCCCGTTCTACGACGGCTCGGTGTTCCACCGGGTCATCTCCGGCTTCATGATCCAGGGCGGCGACCCGACCGGCACCGGGATGGGCGGCCCCGGCTACCAGTTCGGCGACGAGTTCCACCCCGAGCTGAAGTTCGACCGCCCCTACCTGCTCGCGATGGCGAACGCGGGGCCCGGCACCAACGGGTCGCAGTTCTTCATCACCGTCGGCCCCACCCCGCACCTCAACCGCAAGCACACGATCTTCGGTGAGGTGGCCGACGCGGCGTCCCGCGCCGTCGTCGACAAGATCGCGAGCACCCAGACCGACAGCCGCGACCGGCCCGTGTCGGACGTGGTGATCGAGCGGATCGAGATCAGCTGACCGAATCGGTGAGCCCTCCCCCGGCCGGGGTGGCGGCCTGCGTCCGCCACCCCGACCGGGCCACCAGGCTGGCCTGCTCGCGCTGCGGGCGGCCCGCCTGCCCGGACTGCCTCCGGGAGGCGTCCGTCGGCTACCACTGCGTCGACTGCGTGGCCGCCGCCGTCCCCACCCGGGCCCCACGCCGCGCGGCGGGCACCCGCTCGCTCGTGGTCCCCACGCTCGTCGCGCTGAACCTGGCCGTCTTCGCCTGGACGGTCGTGCAGGCGCGCAGCCTGCTCGACAACGCCGACGCCCCCCTGTTCCGGGAGTGGGCGCTCGTGCCCACCGCCGTCGCCGACGGCGAGTGGTGGCGGCTCGTCACCGCCGGGTTCCTGCACATCGGCCCGCTGCACATCGCGTTCAACATGTACGCGCTGTGGGTGCTCGGCCGCGACCTGGAGATCGTGCTCGGCCGCGGCAGGTTCCTGGCGCTCTACCTGGTGTCGCTGCTCGGGGGCGCCGCGGCCGTGGTGCTCTTCGCCGACCCCGACCAGTACGTGGCGGGCGCGTCCGGCGCGGTGTTCGGGCTGATGAGCGGCCTGCTGCTGGTGCTGGTGCGGCTGAAGCGGCCCTACGGCCAGGTCGTCGCCATCATCGTGCTCAACCTGGTGATCACGCAGGTGGTGCCGGGCATCTCGATGGCGGGCCACGTCGGCGGGCTCGTGGTCGGCGGCGTGGCCGCGGCCGCGCTCGTGTTCACCGAGCGCCCGCACGTACAGGCGGGCGTGCTCCTCCTGCTCACCGCGGCGCTCCTCGTGGCGATCGCCACCCACCTCGCGGGCATGGCCTGAGCCCTCAGGGCCGCACGCTGGCCAGCGCCGGGGCGACGTCCTCGGGGTCGGCGGCGAGGTCGAGCCTGCCGAAGACGTACAGGCGCTCGCTGCCGTCGGCGGCCACCGTGTCGAGCTCCAGCAGCGAGCTCTCCCGCCCCAGCCTGCGCACCCGCAGCACCCGCACGCCCTGGACCAGCGGCCAGGGGTGGTGGCGGCTCCCTAGCAGACCACCTACAGTGACGCCATCGGCATCGGCTTTCAGCCTCGGGCGCGCCCGGGTACCGAATAGTGCGGCGAGCCCCGCACCCACGGTAGCGACCGCCGCGATCAGCCCGCCCGCCGCATCGGCCGAGGTCAGCCAGGTTGCGGCCGTCCACAGCGCGGCCGCCGCGGTGATCACCCAGGCCAGTGCGACCAGCCCGGGCGCGGGGGCCCACTGCAAGTTATCCACAGGAGTTATCCCCATTGGGGACTACTTACGGTGATGTAATTCTGCAGGTCAGCGCCATCTCATCGTCATCAACAGGCCGATGACGATGAGCGCGAAGCCGATGAGGAAGTTCCACGAACCCAGCGCGTTCATCCACGCGATGTTCGGCCCGGCGATGTAGTTGACCACGAGCCAGACCAGCCCCAGGAGCATGAGGCCGAGCATCACCGCGATGTACACCGGATGGGTGGGGCCCGCGACCTTGACCGGCGTGCGGGAGCGCCCCCCGCCCGCGGGCGGGGTGTAGGCCGTCTTCTTGCGGACCTTGGACTTCGGCATGAGCGTGACCTCGCGATACGTATCAGGCGTGCTTGCCTTCAACGGTATCGTGCCCGTCCGCCCCCCGACCCCTCACCAGCCATGATCACCGCTTGGTTGCAGGCACGGCCACATGTGGCCGGGTTCGGCAACCAACTGGCGATCATGCCGTTTTCGGGTCCGTCTTCGGTCGACGGGCCGCGGCGGGCCGCGACGGTCGACCACCCTTGCTGCTCATGGGGAGGGCCGACGTGCTCGCACTGGTGGCGCGCCAGGACGGGCTGATCACCGACGTCCAAGCCCTCGACCTCGGTCTGACGGCGCGGACGTTGCGCCGAAGGGTGCAGCGTGACGGCTGGGCCCGGGTTGCACCAGGCGTGCTCCTGGTCGGTGGTCACCCGTGGACCGACCGGGCACGGGTTCGCGCCATCGGGCTGTGGGCGGGACGGCGCGGGGTGATCTCCGGGCCCGCGGCAGCCTGGTGGCACGACATGCTCCCGACCGCTCCTGATCAGGTCGAGCTCACGACGGCGCGCCGTTGTGGGCTGCGCGCCCGGGCGGGGATGCGGATTCGGCACCGTGACCTCGACCGCCGCGACGTGGTCGTGGTCAGCGGAATCGCCCTCACGGCCAAGCCGCTCACGGCGCTGGAGACGGCGGTCGCGGTCCGGGACGGCGCGACGTTCCTCGATCGGGCGCTGCAGAAGCACGTGGGGTTCGCGCCCCTGTACCAGTCCTACTGCCGCAACCTAGGAGCCTACGGCGGTGCTCGGGTCGCCGAGCTGCTCGTGGCCACGGCGGACCGCGCCGACTCAGCGGCCGAGCGGTTGATCGTCAAACTGCTACGGGGCGCGGGCATCACCGGCTGGGAGCGGGGAGTGCCCTTCGGGCCGTGGACGATCGACCTGGCCTTCCCGGACGCCAAGGTGGCCGTCGAGGTGGACGGTTGGGCGTGGCACGTGGACGTCGACCGGTTCCGCGCCGACCGCCGCAAGGGCAACGCGCTCGCCCGCGCGGGGTGGACGGTGCTCAGGTTCACGTGGCACGACGTGGTCAGCAGGCCTGCCTACGTGGTGGCCGAGATCCGGGCCGCCCTGGCATGATCACCGCTTGGTTGCACATCCCGGCCACATCTGGCCGTTCATGCAACCAACCGGCGATCTTGGGGCGCGGAGGGGTCAGGCGCGGGCGGCGAGCTCGGCCATCTCCGCGGTGAGCGCCGCCACCACACCCGGGGCGACGGGGTGGCCCGCCTCGGCCATCCAGTTGGCCAGCATCCGGTGGCCGCCGTCGGTGAGCACCGACTCGGGGTGGAACTGCACCCCGTGGATCGGCAGCTCGCGGTGCCGCAGCGACATGATCACGCCGCTCTCGGTGCGGCCCGTGACCTCCAGCTCGGGCGCCACGGTGTCGGGCCGGATCGTGAGCGAGTGGTAGCGGGTGGCGGTGAAGGGGCTGGGCAGCCCGGCGAGCACGCCCGCGCCGTTGTGGTGCACCTGGGACGTCTTGCCGTGGAGCAGCTCGGGCGCCCGCTCGACGACGCCGCCGTAGGCCGCGCCGATGGCCTGGTGGCCCAGGCACACCCCCAACAACGGCAGCCGCCGCGCAGCGGCCGCGTGGATGGCGGCGATGGAGGCGCCCGCCCGCTCGGGGGTGCCGGGGCCCGGGCTGACGAGCACGCCGTGAACCGCGCCGAGCTCGTCGAGGTCGACCTCGTCGTTGCGCCGCACGGTGACCTCGGCCCCGAGCTGGGCGAGGTACTGCACGAGGTTGTAGACGAAGCTGTCGTAGTTGTCGATCACGAGCACGCGCATGGCGGCATTCTCCCGCAGCGTCAGTTGAGGAGCCCGAACCCGTTGGTGGCGTTGCCTCCGCCGCCGCTCGACTGCGTGGTCAGGACGATCCGCTTGTCGGTGTTGGTGTCGCTGTCGCTGGGGTTCTGGTCGGTGACGATGCTGTTCGGATCCTTCGAACCCTGCACCGCGAGGTTGGTGTAGCCCGCGGCGGCGAGGTTCTGAGCCGCGCTCGCCAGCGTCTGCCCGACCACGTTGGGCAGCTGGTTCTGCTGGTTGCCCTTCGACACGTTCATCGTGACCTTCGAGCCCGGCTGCGCCTGGGTGCCCGCGGGCGGGTCGGTGGACAGCACGGTGTCCTTCTGCCCGCCGCCGTCGACGGTGTTGGTGTCGACCTCGAAGCCCTTGGCCTCGAGGGCCTTCTTGGCGTCGTCCTTGTCCTGCCCGGTGACGTCGGGCACGGTGAGCGCGGTCTGCTGCACGCCGACCGCGATGTCGACGGTGCTGCCGCCCTTCACCCGCACGCCCGGCCCCGGGCTCGAGTTGACGACCTTGCCGACCTGCGTGGCGTCGCCCGTCGGCGCGTTGGTCTGCTTGCCGAGGACCAGGCCCTGGCTCTTGAGCAGCGCGGTGGCGTCGGCCACGCTCATGCCCTGCAGCGCGGGCACGTTGACGAAGGCGGGCCCGGAACCGACCGTGAGGTCGACGTTCGAGCGCTCCGCCACCTGGGCGCCCGCGGCCGGGTTGGTGTTGATCACCTTGCCGACCTGCTCGACCGCGGACTCCTGCTGCACGACGTTGCCGACGCGCAGGCCGGCCGCGATGAGCTGGTTGGACGCGTCCTGCTGGCTCTGCCCGACCACGCCCGGCACCGCGACCTGCGACGGCGTGGCGGGCCCGGACAGCAGCTGGTAGGCCACGAACCCGACCAGGCCGAGCACCACCAGCACGCCCAGGACGATGGCGACGACCCGGCCGGTGCGCCGCGGCGGCTCCTCGTCGGCGTAGTACTCGCCGTAGTCGGGCTCGGCGGGCGGGGGCACCCCGCGGCCGTTGAGGCGCCGGGTGGCGCCGGTGGGCGGGCCTGCGGCCATCATCGCCGTGCGCTCGTCGGCGCTCATCACGGCGGGCGCGAGCGGGGACTGCCCACCGCGCACGCGGACGAGGTCCGAGCGCATCTCGGCGGCCGACTGGTAGCGGTTGGCCGGGTTCTTGGAGAGCGCCTTCAGCACGATCGCGTCCAGCGAAGGGGGGATCGCCGGGTTGACCTCCGACGGCGACTTCGGGTCTTCCCGGACGTGCTGGTAGGCCACGGCGACGGGCGAGTCGCCGGTGAACGGCGGCTCACCGGTGAGCAGCTCGTAGAGCACGCAGCCCGCGGCGTAGACGTCGGAGCGCGCGTCGACCGCCTCGCCCCGCGCCTGCTCGGGCGACAGGTACTGCGCCGTGCCGATGACGGCGGCGGTCTGCGTGACGTTCTGGCCCTCGCCCAGCGCACGGGCGATGCCGAAGTCCATCACCTTCACCGCGCCCGCGCGGTTGATCATGATGTTGGCGGGCTTCACGTCGCGGTGGATGATCTGGTGGCGGTGGGAGAAGTCGAGCGCGGCGCACACGTCGGCCATGACGTCGAGCACCTGCTGCTGGCTCATCGGCCCGGAGGTCTTGACGATCTCGCGCAGCGTCTGGCCGTCGACGTACTCCATGACGATGTAGGGCAGCGGACCGAAATCGCTCTGCACCTCACCGGTGTCGTACACGGCGACGATCGCGGGGTGGTTGAGCGCGGCGGCGTTCTGCGCCTCGCGGCGGAAACGCATCTGGAACTGGGGGTCGCGAGCGAGGTCGGCACGCAGTACTTTCACCGCGACGTCGCGGCCCAGGCGGGTGTCGAGCCCCCGGTGCACCTCGGACATGCCGCCGAAGCCGAGCACTTCGCCCAGCTCATAGCGCTCGGACAACAGTCGGGGCGTGGTCATCGCTGCCGTTTCCTGGGGTGGAGGGGTGCTCTGCCGGTCAACACGGTTATCGAACGTCCCCCGGTTCATGCAACAGGGCGACCGCTCGGCCGTCCACGGTACCGGGCGACATACCCTGGGGCGTCGGCCCCGCGCCGAGGTTCCGGACGACGTAGACACCGACGACGACCGCGGCGACGGTGAGCAGCACGAACAGCACGAGCAACAAGGTGCGGCCGCGCCCGGAGCCCGCGCGGAGCTCCACCGGGCGGGCGGCGACCGCGGGGGCAGGCCGCCGCGGTGACGACGGCGGCTTCGCGGGTGATTTCGACGACAGCGGTTTCGACTGGGGCGTCGCCGGGGCGGGTGGGGTGGCCAACCGGTGCACCGGCGCCGCGGCGACCCGCGGCGACCGCGGGGGTGTGGGGGTCTTCTTCGCCGGTTTCGGCGGCGTGAGGATGGGGCGGGCCCGCGTGGGCGTGAACGGCCCGGTGAGCGAGCCCGGCGCCGGGAGGCGCTCACCGCGTCGCACGGCCGCCACCGCCGCCGCGAACTCGCCGCCCGTGGAGTACCGCTGGGTGGGGTCCTTGACCAGCACCGCCTCGATCAGCTCCCGCGCGTGCGACGGCACGCTGGCGGGCAGCGGCGGCGGCTGGTCGCGCACCTGCATCATCGCCACCGCCACCGCGCTCTCGGCGCGGAACGGGCGGTGCCCGGCCAGGCACTCGTACCCGACGATGCCGAGCGAGTAGACGTCGCCCGCGGGCCCGGCCTCGGCCCCGCTGGCCTGCTCGGGAGCGATGTAGTGGGCGGTGCCCATGACCATGCCGGACCGCGTGACCGGCACGGCGTCGGCGGCCTTGGCGATGCCGAAGTCGGTGAGCTTCACCATGCCGTCGTTGCGCACGAGGATGTTGCCGGGCTTCACGTCGCGGTGCACGAAACCGCGCTCGTGGGCGGCCTGCAGCGCCCACGCGGCCTCCTCGACGATGCGCAGCGTCTCGTCGGTGGGGATCGGCCCCCGGGCGATGAGCGTGGACAGCGGCTCACCGCGCACCAGCTCCATCACGAGCCACGCCGTGCGGCGCCCGTTGGTGCCTTCGTCCTCGCCGTAGTCGTGCACGCCCGCGATGCCCGAGTGGTCGAGCGACGCCACCGTGCGGGCCTCGATGCGGAAGCGGTGCAGGAACTCCGGGTCGTCGGTGAGCTCGGGCCGCAGCACCTTCACCGCGACGCTGCGGCCCAGCCGCGTGTCGGACGCCTCCCAGACCTCGCCCATCCCCCCGACCGCGATCCGGCGGTCGAGCTGGTAGCGGTCGGCGATGTGCTGACCGGCGGCGAGAACGGTCATCGGGACGCCTTACCGAGTGCCGCGGCGATGACCGCCCGCCCGATCGGGGCGGCGACGAGCCCGCCGGTGGCCGCGAGGTTGTTGGGGTCGCCGCCGTCCTCCACGAGCACGGCCACCGCGACCTGCGGCGCCTCGGCCGGGGCGAACGCGACGTACCAGACGTGCGGCGCGAGGTTCTTGGGGTCGTCGCCGTGCTCGGCCGTGCCGGTCTTGGCCGCGATCTGCACCCCGGTGATCTTCCCGTTGCCCGCGTAGGAGTCCTCGTTGTTCACCATCAGGGCGTTGAGGCGCTGCGCGACGTCCGTGGACACGGCGCGGCCAAGGCGGTCGGGCTGGGTGGTCTCGACCGGCTGCAGGTCCTGGCCCTGGATCTCCTTCGTCAGGTACGGCGCCATGACCTGCCCGCCGTTGGCGATCGCGGCGACGATCATGGCGTTCTGCAACGGGGTGAGCGCGACGTCGCGCTGGCCGATGGCCGACTGCTGCAGCGCCGCGACGTCCGGGATCGACCCGATCGTCGACGGGGCGACCGCCAGCGGGATCTCCAGGTCGGCCTGGCCGATCTTGAACGCGTCCGCCTGCGCGCGGACGGCCTGCACACCCAGCTGCGCGTCGAGGTCGGCGAACGCGGTGTTGCAGGAGCGCTGCAACGCCTCGCGCAGGCTCACCGTGGGGTTGGTGCCGCACGCGTTGCCGTTGTAGTTCTCCAGCGTGGTGCGGGTGCCCTGCAGCGTGATCCGCGGCGCGGCCGTGACCTGGCTGTCTTCGGTGAACTTGCCGCTCGACAGCGCGGCGGCCATGTCCACCAGCTTGAACGTGGAGCCCGGCGGGTAGGTGGCCTGGATAGCGCGGTTGATCAGCACGGGCGGCTTGGCCGTGGTGAAGTCGGTCCAGGCCTGCTTCTGCGTGCCGGTGTTGTGGTTGGCCAGCGGGTTGGGGTCGAACGACGGGGTGGAGGCCATCGCGAGGATGGCGCCCGTGGCGGGCTGCAGCGCCACGACCGCGCCCGCGTAGCGCTTGCGGGTGAGCTGGTCGTAGGCGACCTTCTGCACGGCCGGGTCGATGGTGAGCACCACGTTGCCGCCGCTGGGGTCGCGGCCGGTGATCAGGTCCGACAGCCGCCGCCCGAAGAGCCGGTCGTCGCTGCCGTTGAGGACGGCGTCGGAGGCCCGTTCCATGCCGGATGAGCCGTAGATCACCGAGTAGTAGCCGGTGATGGGGGCGTACTCCGGCCCGTCGGGGTAGGTGCGCAGGTAACGCAGCCGGTCGTTGGTCTCCGTGCTCGAGGCGAGGACCTGGCCCTCGGCGCTGATCTGGCCGCGCTGGCGGGAGTACTCGGCGAGCAGCACGCGCTGGTTGCGCGCGTCGTTGCGGTAGTCGCCCGCCTTCACCACCTGCACGTAGGTGAGGTTGGCGAACAGCAGCAGCACCATCACCATCACGGCGATGGCGATGCGCCGCACCGGCGTGTTCACTTCTGCCGCTCCACCAGCTCGGTGCCCGCCTCGGCCAGCGGCACGGCGGCCCGGCGCGGCAGCGGCGCGCGGGCGGCGTTGGACACCCGCAGCAGCAGCGCGACCAGCGCGTAGTTGGCCACCAGCGACGAGCCGCCGTAGGAGAGGAACGGCAGGGTGAGCCCGGTGAGCGGGATCAGCTTCGACGCGCCGCCGACGACCGTGAACAGCTGCAGCGCGATCGCGAACGACAGCCCGGTGGCCAGGAGCTTGCCGAAGCTGTCGCGCACGGCCAGCGCGCTGCGCAGCCCACGGGTGATGAGCACCAGGTAGACCACCAGGATCGAGGCCAGCCCGATGAGGCCGAGCTCCTCGCCGAGCGAGGACAGCATGAAGTCGCTCTCGGCGTACGGCACGAGGTCCGGGCGGCCCGCGCCGAGCCCGGTGCCCCCCACCCCGCCGGTGCCGAGGCCGAACAGCGCCTGGCCGATCTGGTAGCCCGCCCCGTTGAAGTCGTCGAACGGGTCGAGCCACACCTGCACGCGCACCCGGACGTGCGCGAACAGCTGGTAGGCCACCAGCGCGCCGCCGATGAACGCGGTGAGCCCGATGACCATCCACGACACCCGCTCGGTGGCCGCGTACAGCATCACGAGCACGATGCCGAAGAACAGCAGCGAGGTGCCGAGATCGCTCTCCAGCACCAGCACGCCGAGCGCGAACGCCCACGCCACCAGCAGCGGGGCCAGGTCGCGGGCGCGCGGGAACTCCATGCCGAGGAACGTGCGGCCCGCCGAGGTGAACAGCTCGCGCTTCTGCACGAGGAACGCCGCGAAGAACACGATCAGGAGGATCTTGGCGAACTCGCCGGGCTGGATCGAGAAGATGCCCAGCCGCAGCCAGATCTTCGCCCCGTTGACCTCAGAGATCGACGACGGCAGCAGGCCGGGCAGCGCGAGCAGCACCAGCCCGGCGAAGCCCGCCGTGTAGCCGTAGCGGGCGAGCGTGCGGTGGTCGCGGACGAAGAACAGCGCGGCGATGAACAGCGCCAGCCCGATGGCCGTCCACGCGATCTGCCGCCCGACCAGCACGTTGGGCACCTCGCCGCCCAGCGCGGCGGCCCGCTCGGCGTTGGCCAGGTCGAGCCGGTGGATCATGACGAGGCCCAGGCCGTTGAGCAGCGCGACGCAAGGCAGGATCAACGGGTCGGCGTAGGGCGCGAACCGGCGCACCGCCAGGTGGGCGAGCGTGAACAGGGCCAGGTACGCGAGGCCCACCCAGAGCAGCGACTGCGTGAGCGTCTGCTCCTGATTGGCCTCGACGAGCACGAGCGCGAGCGTGACGAGCACCGCGGCGAACGCCAGGAGCACCAGCTCGATGCTCCGCCCCGTGGGTGGGGCCTGCGCATCGTCGGTGGTGGGCCCGGACCCGTTGCCGCTCACCACCATCAGCTCTCCCTACAAGTCACGCCCGGTATGGCCGTCGCCTGGGGGAGCGGGGTGGTGTTCGGGGTGGTGGTGGCCGGGGCCGGGTTGGGAGCGGGGGCGGGCGCCGGGGCGGGAGCGGGGGTGGCCGCGGGCGCGGTGGTGGCCGAGATGACCGGGCAGGGCGCGAGCATGCGCCCCCGCAGCCGGTCGACCAGGAGCTGGGCGTCGTCGAGGCCCTCGGGCGCGATGATGCCGTCGGACACCATGTTGCGGTCGGACTCGGTGAGCTGGGCGAGCGTGATGTCGGTGTGCTCGACGACGTCGTGCAGCGGCAGGCCGAGCACCTCGCCCCGCACGCCCTGGAAGATGGTGACCTGGTCGCCGTCGACGCCGACGTAGTACTGCTGCATCACCCACAGCCGGGCGAGCCCGCCCGCCGCGGCGAGCACGAGCACCACGGCGCCGATCGCGGCGAGGACCCGCAGCGTGGAGCGCTTGCGGGGCGCGGTGGCCGCGGGCACCGGCTCGATGCGCGGCAGGGCGCGGGTCATGGTGGTGGCCGAGGCGCGCGCGGCCGCGGAATCCGGGCGCGGGCCCTCGTCGCGGCCGTCGCCGACCGAGCCGCCGACGATCGGGGCGTCGTCGCCGAAGTCGATGTCCACGACGTCCGCGACGATGCAGGTGATGTTGTCCGGCCCGCCGCCGCGCAGCGCCAGCTCGATCATGCGGTCGGCGCACTCGCGCGGGTCGCGGTAGGTGGCCAGCGTCTCGGCCAGCGTCTCGTCGCTGACCACACCGGACAGGCCGTCGGAGCAGAGCAGGTAGCGGTCGCCGGGCCGGGCCTCCCGCATCGTGAGCGACGGCTCGATGTCCTGCCCGGTGATGGCGCGCAGCAGCAGCGAGCGCTGCGGGTGCGTCTGCGCCTCCTCCTCGGTGATGCGACCCTCGTCGATCAGGGACTGGACGAACGTGTCGTCCTTGGTGATCTGCGAGAGCGTGCCTTCGCGGAGCTGGTAGGCCCGCGAGTCGCCGATGTGGACGAGACCGAGCCGGGTGCCCGCGAACAGGATCGCCGTGAGCGTGGTGCCCATGCCCTCGAGGTCGGGGGAGTCCGCGACGTGCCGGGTGATCGCGGCGTTGCCCTCGACGGTGGCCTCGCGCAGCTCGGCGAGCAGGTCGTCGCCGGGGTCGTCCTCGTCGAGCGGGGCCAGCGCGGAGATCACCAGCGACGACGCGACCTCACCGGCGGCGTGGCCGCCCATCCCGTCGGCGAGCGCCAGCAGCCGGGGTCCGGCATAGACGGCGTCCTGGTTGTTCTGCCGGACGAGCCCGCGGTCGCTGCGGGCGGAGTAACGCAGGACCAGGGTCATGTTGCGGGGCCCCTCATGATCGGAGCTCGATCACCGTCTTGCCGATGCGGACAGGCACCCCCAGGGGAACTCTGGTGGGTCCGGTGACCTTAGCCCGGTCCAGGTAGGTGCCGTTCGTCGACCCGAGATCCTCGACGTACCACTCGTCGCCTTGCATCGAGATCCGCGCGTGTCGGGTGGAGGCGTAGTCGTCGTCGAGCACCAGCGTGGAGTCGTCCGCCCGGCCGATGAGGATCGGCCGTGCGTCCAGGGTGACCCGGGTGCCCGCCAGCGCGCCCGCCGTGACCAGCAACTGGCGCGGCGTGCGCCCACGCGCGGTGCGGGGAGGCCGCCGCCCGCCTGACACGATCGCCCGCAATCCGGACGCCGCGTACAGGTCGGAGCGCACCACCCGCAGTGCGGCCAACACGAAGAGCCAGAGCAGGGCGAGGAAGCCCGCCCTGGTCAGCTGCAGCACCAACTCCGGCACTCGCGGCCGCCGTTCCCGTGCGCGGTCTACTGGGTGCGGAAGACGAGGCTGGAGTGCCCCACCCGGATCACGTCGCCATCGTTGAGCTGCCAGGTCTGCACCGGGTTGCCGTTGACGGTGGTGCCGTTGGTGGAGCCGAGGTCCGACAGCGTGGCCGTCTGACCGTCCCAGCTGATCTCCAGGTGCCTGCGCGACACACCGGTGTCGGGCAGCCGGAACGCGGAGTCCTGCCCGCGGCCGATCACGTGGGTGCCCTGGGTGAGGTCGTAGGTGCGCCCGGAGCCGTCGTCGAGCGAGAGGGTGGCGGTGCGCTGCTGGTTGCCGTAGCCCTGCGGCCCGTAACCCGGCTGCCCGTAGCCCGGCTGGCCGTACCCCGGCTGCCCGTAGCCCTGCTGGTAGCCCGCGTCGTAGCCCTGGTCGTACTGCTGCCCGTAGCCCTGCTGGCCGTACCCCGGCTGCCCGTAGCCCTGGTCGTAGCCGGGCTGGCCGTAGCCGGGCTGCGCGTAGGCCTGCTGGTCGTAGCCGCCGCCCTGCTGGCCGTAGCCCGGCTGCCCGTAGCCGGGCTGCTGGCCGTAGTTCTGGCCACCCTGCTCGTAGCCCGGCTGGCCGTAGCCCGGCTGGCCGTACCCCTGCTGGTCGTAGCCCGGCTGTCCGTAGCCCGGCTGCTGGGGGTAACCACCCTGCTGGCCGTAGTTCTGACCGCCCTGCTGCGGGTAGCCACCCTGCTGGGGGTCGCCTTGCGCCTGCGGCTGCTGCTCGTACCCCCCTTGGCGCTGGTCGTAGTTGGGCGGGGCGTACGTCTGCTGCCCGTACCCACCTTGGGCATTGCGGTCGTAGCCGTACTGCCCGTTCTCCTCGGGGTGGCCCGGTTGCTGGCTCATGGGTGCTTCTCCTGCGTCGCGTGCTCGTAAGGCGTCCCGGCGGGAAGCGTCGGGATCGACTCGTGAGCGGGTGCGGAACTGTCCCGTGTGCAGCGCATCGGAGCGCTCCAGAAAGACTACGACCTCGCCGTAGGTGTCCCATCCCTGGTCGGCGAGTTGTTCGGCAACCGATGCGGAGAGCATCGAGACGATCTCCGCTCGGTCACCGGCCATGCGTTCGAGGTCGGTCGCTCCGAGCAGCACGGTGAAGCGGTTGGGCGCCAGTAGGCGACCGCCCGCGAGCTGCTCGATGTGGTCTTCGGCTTCCCGGAGCAGCGCTTGCACCACTTCTTGGGGAACGACGCTGCCACCGAAGACCCGCGCGAAGGCATCGCCCACCATCCCCTGAAGACGGCGCTCGAACCTGTCGACGCGGCCCAACCGACCTTACCTCCGTTCGCATCGGCGTGTTGCTGGCGATGCCGATCGTATCTGTGCTAGCCCGGGCCGTGGAGTTGCCGGTAGGTCAGGTTGACCGCTGGGGTGGTCAACCTCCGTTTCCGGCCCTCTGCTACCTTCCTTTTCGCCAGGGCGAGTGGCGGAATGGCAGACGCGCACGGTTCAGGTCCGTGTGTCCGTAAGGACGTGAGGGTTCAACTCCCTCCTCGCCCACACTTCCACCACCTCCTCATCGCCACGATCATCGCGCGCGTTGCACCGCCGGTCGATCCGGGTGGTCGGCGAGCACCAGGAGATCGGCATCGGCCCCCCGTTCGTGGCGCACGTGCGCGGGCACGGTCCACTGCAGATCCTGCCCCAGCGTGCGGCTGAGGGCGGCGGCGCTCATCCGGAAGTGCACCGCCAGCTCCACGGGAAGACCCCGGCCCAGCAGCAGCGCGCCGTGCAGCGCCACCACCCCGTCGGCGGGGAGCGCGGTGTACCCGTCGCGGTAGGCCCGGTCCGTGCGGGTGTTCCACAGCCGCGGCAGCACCTGGCCCGACCCGTCCTGCGCGGCGGGCTCGAGCACCTCGCGCCGCAGCGCGGCGTCGTCGAGCCAGCGCTCGAGCAGCGCGTCGGGGTCGGTGCGGCCCTGTTCGAGGCGCACGGAGGCGGGGCGGAGGAAGTCGGCGGCGTCGACCACCACCGTGGCCCGGCCCCGCGCCCGCAGCGCCGTGGCGACCTCGGCGGCCAGCTCACCGGGCCGGGCGGGCGCCGGGCCGTCGAGGAGCAGCCGCACCCGGCCCGGCCGGGCCGCGACCAGCTCGACGACCTCCTCGGCGAGCGCGGCCCGGCTGGTGGGGGTGACGAGCACCCGCCCGATGCTGCCGCACCCGGGCGCTCGACGCCTACTGGCGGTAGCCCTCGACGACGTTGCCGGGGCGCTCCTGCGCGCCGTCGGGGTCGAGGCCCGCGCGGCGGCGGGCGTCGCGCTGGCGCAGCAGGTCCCAGTAGCGGTCGAGCTGCACGCCGAGGTCGGCCAGCCGCGCCTGCTCGGCGTCGGAGAGCCCCTGCCCGATGTGGGCGCGCTCCAACTTGTGCTCCTCGGCCACCAGCTCGTCGATGTGGCGGTGGATCTCGGTGTCGTCCATCGGAGGTGCTCCCTGTCCGTTCGATCGCTTCTGGCCCAGACTGGACCCCGTGGCGGCGGCGCGGCAGGGCGGGTCCTCGATCACCCGTGCGTTGCGGGTGGTCGAGGCGGTCGCCGTCGCCGGTGACGGGGTCACGGCCAAGGCCATCGCGCGGCGGCTCGGGTGTCCGCTCCCCACGGTCTACCGCGCGCTGGGCACGCTCGTCGAGGAGGGCTACCTCGTCCGGCTGCACGACGTGCACGGCTACGGGCTCGGCTACCGCGTCGCCGAGCTGCACCGCAGCCTCACCGAGCAGGTGCGCCCCGAGCCCGCGCTGCGCACCACGCTGCGGGAGGTGCACGCGGCGGCCGGGGCGGCGGCGTACCTCGCGGTGTTCCGCGACGTCGACGTGGTCGTCGCGCACGTCGACGACTGCGCCGACCACCCCCGCCCCGACGGCCTGCGCGTCGGCGAGCCCACGCCCGCGCACGCCACCGCCGCGGGCAAGGTGATGCTGTCGGGCCTGCGCCCGGCGCGGCTGTCGGAGCTTCTGGAGCGCACCGGGCTGCCGCGGATCGCGCCGCGCACGGTGGCCGACCGCCGCGCGCTCGACCGCGAGCTCATGCGGATCCGCTCCGAAGGCGCCGCCGTGGAGGTGGAGGAGTACGAGCCGGGCATCGCGGGGGTGGCCGCGCCGGTGCTCGGGGCCGACGGCGAGGTCACCGCGGCGCTCGGGGTCTCGGTCACCCGCGCCGAGTTCACCGCGCGCCGCTGGGAGCTGGAGCGGGTTGTCCGCACCGCGGCCGCGCGCGCGGTGGTGGGCTGACACCCGGGCGCACTAGCGTGCCCGTCATGAGCCAGCGAGCCCAGCCGCCGTTCCGCGCCGACCACGTCGGGAGCCTGCTGCGTCCCCCGGCCCTGCTGGAGGCCCGGGAGCAGTTCCGCACCGGCGACATCACCCGCAAGGCGCTCAAGCAGGCGGAGAACACGGCGATCGTGGAAGCGGTCGCGATGCAGGAGCGCATCGGCCTCCAGGCGGCCACCGACGGCGAGTTCCGCCGCCGCTCCTGGCACATGGACTTCATCTACCAGCTCGGCGGCATCACCAAGACCGACCAGCAGCTGCGCATCTCCATGCACAACAAGACCGGCGAGACCTCGTTCGACACGCCGGGGATGGCGGTCACGAGCCGGGTGGAGCTCGAAGAGCCGATCTTCGCCGACGACTTCCGGTTCCTGTCCCACACGGTGTCCTCGGCGCTGCCGAAGCTCACGATCCCGTCGCCGAGCATGGTCCACTACCGCGCGGGCGCATCGGCCGTCGACCGGACCGTGTACCCCGACCTCGAACAGTTCTGGGCGGACCTGTCCACCGCGTACGCGGACGAGGTGCGGGCCGTCCACGACCTGGGGTGCCGCTACCTGCAGCTGGACGACACCTCGCTCGCCTACCTCAACGACCCCGCGCAGCGGGCCGTGATGGCCGCGCGCGGCGAGGACGCCGACCACCAGCACCTCCGCTACATCAAGCAGATCAACGCGGCGCTCGCCGACCGGCCGTCCGACATGGCCGTCACCACGCACATGTGCCGCGGCAACTACCGGTCGTCCTGGGCGGCCGAGGGCGGCTACGACTACGTGGCCGAGGCCCTTTTCGGCGAGCTCGACGTCGACGGGTTCTTCTGCGAGTTCGACGACGAGCGCTCCGGCACGTTCGCGCCCCTGCGGTTCGTGCCGCCGGGCAAGCAGGTGGTGCTCGGGCTCGTCACCACGAAGTCCGGGGCGCTGGAGGACGCCGACGCGCTCAAGCGCCGCATCGACGAGGCGGCGAAGTACCTGCCGCTCGACCAGCTGTGCCTGTCGCCGCAGTGCGGCTTCTCCTCGACGGTCGACGGCAACGCGCTGACCGTCGAGGAGCAGTGGGCGAAGCTGCGGCTGGTCGTGCAGGTCGCGGCGGACGTGTGGAAGTGACCTGGGCGGCGCCCCTGCACGCGGCCGTGCTGGAGCGCGCGGGCACGGGCGCGCTGCTCGACCTGGGCTGCGGGCCGGGGGAGTTCGCGCGGTACGCCACCGACCGCGGGGCGCGGGTGACCGGCGTCGACGTCGACCGGGGCGCCGTCGCGGCGGCGGCCGCGCTGGTGCCCGAGGCCACGTTCCTGGTCGGGGACGCCGCCGACCCGCCGCCGGGCCCGTTCGCCGCGGCGGTGGCCGTGCAGCTGTTGGAGCACGTGGCCAACCCGGTGGCCGTGCTGCGGGCCGCGCCCGCGCCGGTGGTCGTCGCGACCGTGTGGGGCCGCGAGTCCGAGTGCGACGCGCGCCTGTTCGCCGAGGCGCTGGCGCCGTGGCTGCCGCCGCGCCCGCCGCGGCCGGGCCCGCCGCCGCTCACCGACCCGGACCGGCTGCGCAAGATCGTCGGGCTGGCCGGGCTGGAGGTCGTCGCGCTCGACGAGGTGGCCTGCCCGATCGACCACGAGGACGCCGACGCGCTCGTGGGCGACCTGCTGGTCTCGGGCATCGGGCTGCACGCGGCGCGCCGGGCGGGCCCCGCCGCCGTCCGCGCGGCGGTGCTGGAGCGCGTGGCCGACCGGCGCACGCCCGACGGCGGCTACCGCCTCCACAACCTGGTGCGCGTGGTGACCGCCCAACCCCCGGGGTGAGTCGTACGATCCATCGGCCCGAGTTGGCCGATCGAGCACGTCGAAAGGGCCAACTCGCAGCGGTGGAACGTACGACTCACCGCGGGGGGTCAGGCGGCGTGCAGCTGGGTCAGCAGACCGACCTGGTCCCACAGCGTGCGGTGCCCGGCGATGAGCGTGGTGGTGCGGCCCGCCCGGGAGCGGTGCCGCGCGGAGACGACCGAGATCGCCAGCACCTCCACCTGCCGTCCGGTCGGCGCGACGCCGGGCAGCAGCCACGGCAGCTCGCGGTCGTGGGTGAACGTCACCATCGACTCCTCGGCCAACCGGCGCTGGTCCACCGTCTTCGACACCCGGCGGAACGCCAGGTCGTCGGGGCGGTGCGCCACGACGTCCTCGAGGTAGCGCCGCAGCTCGTCGGTGCCCGTCCCGCCGGTGCCCGCGGGGACGTTGCTCAGCGCGCAGTCGTCGGTGAGGAACGCGAGCGCGGCGTCGACGTCGCCCTTGCCGAACGCGGCCTCGCGGAACCCGACCGCCAGCTCCTCCAGCTTCCACATGAGGTGCTGGATCTCCAGCGTCACCGGCCGCCACCTCCTCTCACGCCGACGAGGCCGCCCGCGGCAGCAGGCGGCCTCGTTGCGGGGTGATCAGTGCGCGGCCGCCGGGTACCGCGCCGCCAGCAGGCCCTTGCAGTACTCGCCGTTGGCCTCGATGCCGACGCGTTGCAGCCGGGCCCGCCGCAGGTGCAGCGGCACCTGCGCCGAGGGGATCCGGTTGCCGTCGGCGTCGATGAGCAGCGGCGCGTCGTCCCCGTGCGGCAGGCCCAGGGCTTCGCGGCGTTGCCGCATCCGGTCCAGGTCTCCCGACGGCGGCACCGCGCCGAGGTTCATCGCCGCGAGCTCGTCGGGCCCCGCGCCCGCGTCGACGAGCGGCCGGGCCACCCGGTCCTGGCCCGCGAGCGCGGCCTTGCGGAAGAACTCCAGCCGGAGCTCGTCCAGCTCGGCCACGGCTTCGCCCTGGTCGGATCCTGCGAACGTCTGCACGAACCCGGCCTGGGCCGCCACGCCGCCGTTGATCTCGGCGGAGGCGTGGTGGTCGGCCAGCGTCACGTCCGCGCGCGTCACCCCGGGCACGGCCGAGACGGCGTCGTAGGCGTCGGCGACCATGAGGAAGGAGAAGTTCGGCGCGCAGAAGAAGGTGGGCAACCGCAGACGGACGGTCGCCACCCCCTCCGGGGACACGGTGCACGACTGGACGAAGTCGAGGTCGGTGATCGGCTCGTCGAGCTCCGGGTCGTACACCGTGTCCAAGGCACGCCAGACGGCGTCCCTGATCACGCCTGGGAACCTGCCCCGGCGGTGTCGTCGACGAGCTCGTGCCCGGGTGCGCCGGTCTCGTCCGCCGTCGTGCTGACGGCGAACTCGGAGGGCACCTCGATGTCGTAGAGCTTCGCGGCGTTCAGGCCGAGGATCTTCTTCTTGGTGGCCGTGGTGAGCTTGCCGTAGTCGGTGAACGCCTCGTCGTCGGGCATCTGCCAGTCGACGAAGCCCTCGACCTGCCACTTCGGCGTCCAGATGTTGTAGTCGCTGCCGAAGGTGAGCTTGTCCTCGCCGACCCAGAACAGCAGCTCGCCCATGACCTTGGCGAAGAACTTCGGCCGCGCGTGCATGAGGCCGCCGATCACAACGGAGAGGCCCGCGTACACGTTGGGCTCCTGCACCGCCATGAAGCAGAAGTCCTCGATGCGCGGGATGGCCGCGTGCTCGACGATGAAGTTCAGGTCCTGGTGGTCGGTCGCGGCCGCGTCGATGTCGACGGGGCTGAAGGCGTCCTTGTCCAGCGGCCAGATCGTGGGGCCCTTGTGGGCGTGGATGTTCTTGATGCCCAGCTCCTGGCACTTCTCCAGGAAGCGGTAGGCCTCAGGCGAGTCGAGCCGCCAGCCGCGCGAGTCCTTGTACCACTCGGCGGTGTAGACCTTGACGCCCTTCAGGTTCCACTTCTTGGCGTCCTCTTCGAGCTGCTTGAGGCCCGCGTCGCC
>DATAOO010000389.1:0-1779 GCA_036265695.1 Pseudonocardia sp.
GAAGGCGCCGGCGGTGAGCAGCGCGGTGAACAGGTCGCCGGGCCAGCCAGGGTCGACGCGCGACGGCAGGGCGACGACGACCGTGTCGGTCGCGCCGGAGAGGTACAGCTGGGGCAGCAGCACCGCCCCGAGCAGCCCGTACACGGCCGGGAACAGGTAGAACGCGCCCAGCAGGGCGACGGTGATCGCCGCGGTGCGCCGCGCGCTGCGTCCGTCCGGGCTGGTGTGGAAGCGCACGAGCACATGCGGCAGTCCCATCGTGCCCAGCGCGGTCGCCACCAGCACCGACCACGTGCCCAGCAGCGCATGCCCGGCGGAGCCCGCGTCGACCAGCGGCCGTTGCCAGGTCGCGCTGCCCGGGACGGCGGCCCCGTCGATCCGCGGTACCGCAGCACCCGCTGGGAACTCCCACCGGGCGCCCCCCGCGGCGGTGTGCGCCCCCGGTGCCAGCGGCACGGGCGGTCCGCCGTCGACGCGCACCGTCACCGGCTCGGAGAGCTCGAAGTGGGTGTCGACGGTGAAGTCGACGGTCGTGGCCGTCGTGAACCGGGTGAATTCGACGGGGTGCACGGCCTGGTGGCGGATCTCCGGGCCCACAGCGAGCAGCAGCCACAGCGCCGGCACGGCGAACAGCACCAGCTTGAGCGCGAACTGGAACGCCTGGACGTAGGTCGCCGCGCGCATGCCGCCCAGCGCCAGTGTCACGCTCACCACGACCCCGGCCACCACCACACCCACCCAGTACGGCACGCCGCTGACCAGCGTCAGCACCTGGCCCGCAGCCGTGAACTGCGGCACCAGGTACAGGTAGCCGATCACGAGTACGACCAGCGCGCACAGCTTGCGCAGCACGGGGGAGGCCAGCCGGGCCTCGGCGAAGTCGGGGACGGTCAGCGCGCCCGTCCGCCGCAGCGGCGCCGCCACCAGCGTCAGCATCAGCAAGTAGCCCGCGGTGAACCCGACCGGGTACCACAGCGCCCCGACCCCACCCTTGACGACGAGCCCGGCGATGCCGAGGAACGACGCCGCCGACAGGTACTCACCGGAGACGGCCGCGGCGTTGAAGGCGGGGGAGATCCGGCGGGAGGCGACGAGGAAGTCCGACGTCGTGCGCATCGCGGCCACCCCGCGGGCGCCGATGAGCAGGGTCAACAGCACCACGGGCAGGACCGCGAGGGCGGTCACGGCGCGTCCTCGTCGGTCTCGGCCCGCTCCGCCCGGCGCAGCTGCCACCAGGCCAGGCCGGTCAGCACTGGCCACGGCAGCACGGCCACCGCGAGCCAGGAGATGGGGACGCCGAGGAGCCGCACGTCGTCGAGCGCCGGGGCGAGGTGCAGCAGCAGCGGCAGGCCGACGAGGAAGGCCCCGCCCGCGAGCAGGGCCGTCACCGCCCGGCGCAGCTGGACCGCACGGATGCGCTCGGCCCGCGCCAGCTCCGCCGAGGCGAGGCGGGGAGCGCGGGCGGGCGGCCCGCGGCGTCCGCCGAGCGCGACGCGGGTCTGGGGGCTGGTCACCGCGACCCGCCGCGGCGGCCTGTTCCCGGCGCGCCCCGTCAAGAGCGGCCGCCCGAGTTCCCGCGAGTCATCGCCCGTCCCGCCGCACCGCGGGGTCGAACTCACCGCGCGTCGCGGCGTCGAGCAGGCGCTCACGCAGCTCGCGGGCGTGCCGCCGGCTGACCGGGACGTCGCCGACGTCGGTGTGCGCGAGCAGCCCGCCGCTCACGTCGCTGCGCAACTCCTGGACGGCGTGCACGGCGAGCAGGAAGCTGCGGTGCACCCG
>DATAOO010000390.1:0-12492 GCA_036265695.1 Pseudonocardia sp.
ACGTGCGACCCGGCGGGCAGCGAGCCCTCCAGCAACCGCAGGCGCCGCTCGCCGAGGTAGCAGAACCGGGTGGAGTGGGTGCCGCCTTCGGTGTTGTCGTAGTGCGGGATCAGCGCAGCCCGCAAGCCGGTGAGCCGCTCCAGGAGGTTGGTGCCCCGCGCCCGTCCGCGCTCGGGCGGGGCCGCCCGCCTGCATCACCTGCTTCCGCGGCCTCGCCGGGGCCACTTCCACCCCCGGCCGGCCGTTCGGCCAACTCCGCGATCGGCACCACCGACCCGCTCGGGAGGACGCGGGACGCGCCGTCGTGCCGGACGGTCACGGTGCCGTTGCCGAGCACCGTCGCCCTGCCGGTGGCGAGGTCGAAGACCAGCGCGGTGTGCTCGTCGACCCCGATGACGTGCGACCCGGCGGGCAGCGAGCCCTCCAGCAACCGCAGGCGCCGCTCGCCGAGGTAGCAGAACCGGGTGGAGTGGGTGCCGCCTTCGGTGTTGTCGTAGTGCGGGATCAGCGCGGCCCGCAGGCCGGTGAGCCGCTCCAGGAGGTTGGTGCCCCGCGCCCACGCGGGATCGGCGCCGCTCTTGTAGATCTCGTAGACGGGCACGGTGACGACCCCGATGGTGAGGGCGGCGGCGCTCGCGAACGTCACGGTGCCGCCCGCCGTCGCGACCGCGGCGAGCGCGTCGTCGAACCCCGTGCCCGCCCACACGCGGAGCGCGTACGTCGGGCTGCCCGGCCCCGCGAACACCGAGCGCGCCGTGCGGACGGCGGTGAGCGCGCGGTCGAGCGCGGCCCCGTCGAGCCGGGTGCGCCAGACGAGCGGCGTGACCGTGCGCCCGACGTTGCGCCCGAAGTACGCCACGGCCTTATGGGTGATGTCGTCGGCGTTTTCCTGGAAGCCGTACGGGGTGTCGAGCAGCAGCGAAGGTCCCTCGCCTGCGGCGCGCAGGGTGGCGCGGTGCACCTCGACCATGGTCGGCGCGGTCTCGCCCGACCCCATGATCACCAGGCGGCCGCTCACGTCAGCCGCCCGACGAGCGCCGCGACCTCTTCCGGGTGTTGGGCGTGCAGGTCGTGGTCGCCGCCGGGGAACGCGACCAGCTCGGCGCGCGGCAGTGCTGCCGCCGCTTCGGCCGCCGCCGGGTTCGCCTCGCCTGCGACCAGGAGCAGCGCCGGGCACTCGACCCGCGCGTACAGCTCCCGCGGCTGGTGCGCGAGCATGCTCTCGACGATCGCGCGGTGCCGCTCGCGGGTGAGCCAGGGCGTGACCGTGCCGTCGACGTGGATCTGCAGGTTCCCCACCGTGGCCTCGACCGCCTCGTCCGACCAGTCCGGATGGGCGGTGTGCAGCCGGGCGCGGAGGCCCTCCGCGGTGAGACCGTCGAAGGGCGGGGGCGCGAGCACGGCCCAGGCGTCGTCGATCGTGGCGAAGCGGTCCGACAGCTGCAGCCACCCCCCGTCGACCAGCGCCATCCCGTGCAACGGCCGATCGGCCGCGAGCTGGAGCACGACGTTGCCGCCCCACGACTGGCCCGCGACGACGGGCGCGCTCCAGCCGAGGTCGTCGCACACCGCGGCGAGGTCGTGCGCGGCGGCCAGCGTGGCGTCCGGCTCGACGTCGAGCACCTGGGCGGACAGGCCGTGACCACGCAGGTCGACCGCCACCACGGGGTGGCCGTCGAGGTGGCGCGCCACCCCGTCCCACAGGCGGGCGTTGGACGACAGCCCGTGCACGAGGAGGACCGGTCGACCGTCGCCGGGGAACGAGCGGGCCGCGAGACCCGGGCCGACCGTGATCACCTCCACGAGCGCAGCCTATGGGCGCCCGCCCGAAACCGCCTGGGAGAATGCACACCATGACTTCCGAGGCTCGCCCGCGGGTGCTCTCCGGCATCCAGCCCACCGCGGACTCGTTCCATCTCGGCAACTACCTCGGTGCGGTGCGGCAGTGGGTGGGCATGCAGGACGACCACGACGCCTTCTACTTCGTCCCCGACCTGCACGCGCTCACCGTCGAGCACGACCCGAAGACGCTCGCGGCCCGCACGCGCAACGCCGTCGCCCAGCTTCTCGCGCTGGGGCTGGATCCGGCGCGGTGCACGGTGTTCGTCCAGTCGCACGTGCCCGAGCACGCCGAGCTGCAGTGGGTGCTCGGCTGCATCACGGGCTTCGGCGAGGCGAGCCGGATGACGCAGTTCAAGGACAAGACGGCCAGGCAGCAGGTCGACCGGGCGTCGGTCGGCCTGTTCACGTACCCGATCCTGCAGGCGGCCGACATCCTGCTCTACCACGCCGACCGCGTGCCCGTCGGCGAGGACCAGCGCCAGCACGTCGAGCTCACCCGCGACCTCGCGCAGCGGTTCAACAGCCGTTTCGGGCCGACGTTCACGGTGCCGGAGCCCTACATCCCGGCGGGCGCGGCGAAGATCCAGGACCTGCAGGACCCGTCGGCGAAGATGAGCAAGTCGGGCTCCACACCCGGCGGCATCGTCAACCTGCTCGACGACCCGAAGGTCAACGGGAAGAAGATCCGGTCGGCCGTCACCGACGCGGAGCGCGAGATCCGCTACGACGTGGAGCACAAGCCCGGCGTGTCCAACCTCCTGACGATCTACGCGGCGCTCACCGACCGCAAGATCAGCGAGCTGGAGGGGGAGTACGCCGGGCGCGGCTACGGCGACCTGAAGAAGGACCTCGCCGAGGTGGTGGCCGCGTTCACGGCGCCGCTCGCCGAACGGGTGCGCGGGTACCTCGACGACCCGGCCGAGCTCGACCGCGTCCTCGCGGCCGGTGCGGCGCGGGCGGGCGAGGTGGCGGCCGCGACGCTCAAGGCCGTGTACGACCGGGTGGGATTCCTGCCGCCGGTGCGGTGACCGTGTCAAAGCGGCCGCATGCGGGAAGAATCCCTGTGTGGCCGAGGAGAAGTCGAAGATCGAGCAGCTGCGCGAGCGGTACCAGTGGCTGGACCACATCGTGCGGGCGGCCGAGCGCTACACCGAGCGGCACGGGGACCACTACGCGGCGGCGGTGACGTACTTCAGCGTGCTGTCGCTCGTCCCGCTGCTGATGATCGCGTTCGCGATCGCGGGCTTCGTGCTGCGCGCCCAGCCGGATCTGCTCGCCAAGCTCCAGAGCTCGATCACCAGCGCCGTCCCCGGCGAGCTGGGGCAGACGCTGAACGGCATCGTGGACACGGCGATCCAGTCGGCGGGGACGGTCGGCGCGATCGGCCTGCTGATCGCGCTCTACTCCGGCATCGGGTGGATGACGAACCTGCGCGATGCGCTCTCCGAGCAGTGGGGGAAGGTGCCGGAGCCGCCTCCGCTGATCCGGCGGCTGACCGTGGACCTGCTGTCGCTGCTCGGGCTCGGGGTCGCGCTGGTCGTCTCGTTCGCGGTGACGGGCCTGGCGACCGGCTTCGCCGCGACGGTGCTGGGGTTCCTCGGGCTGTCCGAGCAGGCGTGGGCGAAGGTGCTCCTCGCGGTGCTCGGCGTGGTGCTCGGCATCGCCGCCAACTGGCTGATCTTCCTGTGGGTGATCGCCCGCCTGCCGCGTGAGGACGTCGCGCTGAAGAGCGCGGTGCGGGCCGCGCTGTTGGGCGCCGTCGGGTTCGAGGTGATCAAGCAGGTGATGACGTTCTACCTCGACACGATCACCCGATCGCCCAGCGGCGCGGTGTTCGGCTCGTTCCTCGGCCTGCTCGTGTTCGTGTACATCGTGTCGCGCTTCGTGCTGTTCGTCACGGCGTGGGCGGCGACGTCGAAGGAGAACGAGGAGGAGGCGCCTGCCGAGGTGCCCGGGCCTGCGGTGATCCGGTCGGAGGTGGTCGTGGGATCGCGCCCGAGCGGCGCCACTGCGGCTGGCCTCCTCGGGGCCGGCGCCGTCGCAGGCGTGCTGAGCGCCCTGCTCCTGCGCCGCCGCTAGCCCCCCGGTCGCGGCGAGTCCCCTCGACGACGGAGCCGGAGTCGGGTGAGCGCTGCGACGACGACCCCGGCCAGCACCGCACCCAAGCCTGCCCAGAGCGTCCAGCCGGGTGTTGCCGACGGCGCACCGGGCGCGGCGGGGGGAGCCGCGAGCGGCGCCGAGGTCGGCGGCGCGGGCGCGTGGTCGACCAGCGTGCCCACCGCGGTCGCCGACGGTGGCGTCGCGAAGCCCAGGTCCAGCAGCGCCGAGGCCTGCGCGACCATGGACACGGGGTGCTGCTCGCCGCGCATCAGGGCCACGATCAGCCGCCGGTTGCCGCGCTGCGCCGTGGCGACGAGCGTGTGGCGCGCCGCGTCCGTGAACCCCGACTTGGCCGCGATCGCCCCGGCGTACGACGGCACGAACCGGTCGTTGTTGCCGAGCATGAAGCCGGGCTTGTCGCCGTAGCCGGGGAACGCGATCATGCGCGTCCCGATCGTGCTCGCGAACAGCGGCTTGGTCAGCGCGATGCGGAACAGCACGGCGAGGTCGTAGGCGGAGCTGGCCATGCCGGGGCCGTCCAGGCCGGACGGGGTGGCGGGCCGGGTGTCGAGCGCGCCGTACCGCGCGGCCGTGGCGGTCATCGCGGCGACGGCGGCCGTGTCGCCACCGAGGGCGCGGGCCAACGCCTCGGCCGCGTCGTTGCCGGAGCTGAGCAGGAGGGCCGCCATGAGTTGCCGCACGGTGTAGTGCCCGCCCGGGCCGATGCCCGCCTTGCTGCCGTCCACCCGCAGGTCCGACGCGGTGCCCTCGACCACCGCGTCCGGGCTGAGCCGGTCGACGACCACGAGCGACGTGAGGATCTTCAACGTCGACGCCGGCCGCTCACGGGCGTGCGGGGCCCGCGCGGCCAGCACGGCCCCCGTGTCGAGGTCCGCGAGGACGTACGACGCGGCGGTGACGGTCGCAGGCGCGCGCGGCCCGACGTCTCCGCAGCCGCCGAGCGCCGGGCCGCCCACGGGTTCGGCGGGCCAGGGGAGCGGCGACGGCGTGGACGTCTCCTCGCGGGCCGGGGGCGGCGGCGGCGCCTGCTGGCCCGGGCACCCGGCCGGGGCGGCCTGCGCGACCGGGAGCGGGGCCAGCGCGACGAGCACCGCGACGACAAGCCCCACGACCCGCACCCGGTGAGTCTTGCATTTCAACGGCCCGAGTTGGCCGATCGCCCGGGAGCAGGCCACGTCGAAACGGCCAACACACCCTGGTGGAACGTACGACTCACCGTCAGGACTTCGTGTACGGCTGGCCGTCGGCGGCGGGGGCCGACACCTTCCCGACCAGCCCGGCCACGGCGAACAGCGTCGCCAGGTACGGCAACATCAGCAGGAAGTTGGACGGGATCGGCACCGGCGTGCCCACCACGGACAGCAGGCTCTGCAGCGCGTCGGCGAACCCGAAGAGCAGGGCCGCGCCGACCGCCCCCCGCGGGCTCCACTTCCCGAAGATCACCGCCGCCAGCGCGATGAACCCTTTGCCCGACGAGATGTCCTTCGTGAACCCGCCGATCGTCCCGATCGTGAGGAATGCGCCCCCGAGCCCGGCCACGAGGCCACCCATGATCACGTTGCGGTACCGCGTGCGCAGCACCTTGATCCCGACGGTGTCGGCTGCCTTGGGATGCTCGCCGACAGACCGCGTGCGCAGACCCCACCGCGTGCGGAACAGCGCCACGTCGATCACGATGATCAGCACGTACGTCAGGTAGACGATTATGTTGACGTTGAAGAACACCGGCCCGATCACCGGGATGTCGGACAACAGCGGGATCGCGATCGGTGAGAAGAAGCCGGGCTCGTTGTAGGTCGCCGGGTCGTGCGCCATCAGCGTGTCGAAGCCGAACCCCGTGATCCCGAGCGCCAACCCGTTGAGCACGACGCCCAGCACGACCTGGTTCACGAGGTAGCGGATAGCGAAGACGGCCAGCAGCGCCCCCATCAGCCCGCCCGCCACCAGAGCGCTGAGCACGCCCACGCCCAGGCTGTGCGAGACCGACGCGCCGAGCGCGCCCGCGAACGCCCCGGCCAGGAACTGGCCCTCGATCGCGACGTTGATCACGCCGGTGCGCTCGCACAGGATCCCCGCCAGCGCCCCCAGCACGAGCGGTGTGGCCAGCAGGATCGTGTTCTGCAACAGCCCGGGGACGTTGAGCGGGTTGCCCGGGCTGCCGGTGCTCGCCCAGCACAGGAACGCCACCACGAAGCAGAACAGCACCGCCGTGAGCACCCACCGCATCTGTGGCCGGGAGAACCCCCGCGCGACGTGCCACGCGCCCAGCGCGATGACGATCACGCCGAGCACGATCGCCGTCGCCGTTGCGGGGACGACGATGTCGGGCAGCTCGATCGCATCCGAGACGCTGCCGAGCCCGAAGTCGGCGTCGCCCGGGTTGGCGCCGAGCCCCCACGCGACGATGCAGATCAACCCGGCCAAGATGATCACGCCACCGGAGATCAGCCGCGTCCGCAGCGGCACGCCGACGTCGACGACGTGCCGGACGACGACCAGTTCTTCGTCAGCAGGCGATGTCGGCGCGGTCATCCGTTCCACCCCTTCGCCAGCTGGGTGACGCCGCCGCCGCGCGACTCCCGTAGATGGAAGATCTCCCGGATCAGGGCGGGCGCCGCGATGAACAGCACGATCACCGACTGGATCACCTGCACGATCTCGGTGGGCACCCCGGTCTCGGCCTGCATCCGCACCGCGCCCGCCCGCAGCGCGCCGAACAGGATCCCGGCCCACACGGTGCCGCCCGGGCTCGCCCGACCGAGCAGCGCGACGGTGATGGCGTCGAAGCCGATGTTGGCGTCGACGTCGCCGGTGATCGCCACGTTGTTGCCGCCCAACGCCTGCGACGCCCCGGCGAGCCCGGAGAGGGCCCCGGCGATCAGCATGACGATGACGTAGCTGCCTGCCACGTTCATCCCGGCCGTGCGCGCGGCGAACTGGTTGGCCCCGACCGCGCGCAGCCGGAACCCGAGCGTCGAGCGCGTGAGCAGCCACCAGCAGGCCAGCGCCGCGAGCAACGCGACGACCAGGCTCCCGTTGACCGAGAGCCCCGACCCGAAGAGCCGCGGGAACCGGGCGGTCGCATCGATCGGCACCGAGATCGCCTGGTTGGAGCCCTCCGCCTGGAAGCCGGGCACGGAGAGCAGGTAGAAGAGCAGGTAGAGGGCGATGTAGTTCAGCATGATCGTCGAGATGACCTCGTGCGCGCCGGTCTGCGCTTTGAGCCACCCGGCGATGCCGCCCCAGATCGCGCCGCCGATGAGCCCGGCGACCATCGCGACGAGCAGGTGCAGCAGCACCGGCAGGTGCCAGGTGAACCCGACCCAGCCCGCGCAGATGGCACCCGCGATCAGCTGCCCCTGCCCGCCGATGTTGAACAGCCCCGCCCGGAACGCCACCGCGACCGACAGCCCGCCCAGGATCAGCGGCGCCGCGTTGAACAGGGTGTCGGAGATCGGACCGAGGATCGGGACGTTGCTCTCCCCGGTGAACGAGCCGAAGTCCAGCACCGAGCCCTGGAACAGCGCGAGGTAGGCGGTCGACACCGCGTGCCAGGCCGCGGCGAACGTGTCCCACGGGTAGGCGAAGAAGTAGCCTGCCGCCGCGCGCGTCGCCTCGTCGGCGATGGCGATCAGCACCGCGCCGACGACGATCGCGCACACGAACGCCAGCACGGTGATCACGACGGTGCCGCCCGCGCGCACCGACTCGATCGCCCGCCCGACCGGTGACGGGCGCTCCGGGGGCGCCTCGACCGTCACTGCTGCACCGCCTCGTCGTGCTCGTGGCTCCCCGCCATCAGCAGCCCGATCTCCTCCGCGCTCGTGCCGCCCGCGACCTCACCCGCGATCTTGCCCCGGTACATCACGCCGATCCGGTCGGCCAGCCCGAGCACCTCGTCCAGCTCGGTGGAGACGAGCACGACGGCCGCGCCCCGGTCGCGCTCGGCCACGATCCGCCGGTGCACGAACTCCATCGACCCGACGTCCAGGCCCCGCGTCGGCTGCGCCACGATCAGCAGCTTCAACGGCCGCGACAGCTCCCGCGCGAGCACCACCTTCTGCTGGTTGCCGCCCGAGAGCGTGTTGGCCGACGCGGTTGTCGACGGCGTGCGCACGTCGAACTCGTCCACCCGCTCGGTGGCGTTCTGCGCGATCGCGGCCAGGTTCATCGCGGGCCCGGACGCGAAAGGCGGCTGGTCGTAGAGGTCCAGCACGAGGTTCTCGGCGACGGAGAAGTCGCCGACCAGGCCGTCGTGCAGCCGGTCTTCGGGCACATAGCCGACGCCGAGGTCGAGCACGGCGTCGGTGGAGAGCGTGGTGACGTCCGAGCCCGCGATCGTGATCGTGCCCGACGTCGGGATCGTGAGCCCGACCAGCGCCTCGGTCATCTCGGTCTGGCCGTTGCCCTGCACGCCCGCCAGCGCGTAGATCTCGCCGCCGCGGACCTGGAACGAGACGTCGTCGACGAGCACGACGCCGCCCTCGTCGATCACGGTGACGCCCTCGACGTCCAGGACGACGTCGGCGGGCTTCGCGGCGCCCTTGTCCACCGTGAGCTGCACCGGCCGTCCGACCATGAGGGAGGCGAGCTCCGTGGTCGAGGCCGACGGCAACGCGGTGCCGACCACCTTGCCCCGCCGGATCACCGTGATCCGGTCGGCGACCTCGCGCACCTCGCGCAGCTTGTGCGTGATGAACACGATCGACGTGCCGCCGTCGCGCAGGGCGCGCATGACGCGGATGAGGTCGTCGGTCTCCTGGGGGGTGAGCACGGCGGTGGGCTCGTCGAGGATGAGCACGCGGGCGTCGCGGCTGAGCGCCTTGATGATCTCGACGCGCTGCTGGACGCCCACCGGGAGGTCGGCGACCAGCGCGTCGGGTGGCACGTCGAGCCGGTACTGCTTGGAGATCTGCTCGACGTCGCGGCGGGCGCGGCGCCGGTCGAGGAAGCCGACGCGCCGGGTCTCCTCGTGGCCGAGCATCACATTCTCCGCCACCGTGAACACCGGGATGAGCATGAAGTGCTGGTGCACCATGCCGATGCCCGCGGCCATGGCGTCGCCGGGGCCGCGGAACGTGACGGGCTCGTCGTCGACGAGGATCTCGCCCTCGTCCGGCGCGTACAGGCCGTAGAGGACGTTCATCAGCGTGCTCTTGCCCGCGCCGTTCTCGCCGAGCAGTGCGTGGATCTCGCCGGGCTCGACGACGAGATCGATGGCGTCGTTGGCGGTGAGCGTGCCGAAGCGCTTCGTGATGCCACGGAGCTCGAGCTTCACGTCGGGCCTTTCCGCGCCGTGGGCGCCGCCCGAGGCGGCTCCCACGCGCGTGCGATCAGGTGCTCTTGGGCTGGCTCGGCGACTTCACCGTGATCGCGCCACTGATGATGTCGGCCTTGACCTTCTCCAACTCGGATTTGAGGTCGGCGGGCACCTTGGAGTCGAACTGGTTGAACGGGGCGAGGCCGGTGCCGTCGTTCTTCAGGTCACCGATGTAGTTGCCGGTGGGGAAGGTGCCGCCCGCGGCCGCCGTCACGTACGTCTGCACAGCGCCCGACAGGTTCTTCGTGACGCTGGAGATGAAGTACTGGCAGAACTGGGAGGCCGAGACGCAGCCGTCGGTGTCGACCCAGATCAGGTTGACCTTGCCGCCCGCGGCCTGCGCCGCCGCGCCCGCGCCGAGGCCCGCGCCGCCCGCGACCGGGAAGATCACGTCCGCGCCCTGCTGGATGAACGTCTGGCTGATCTGCAGGCCCTTGTTCTGGTCGGTGAACGAGCCCGCGAACGTGCCGCCCTTCTGGTCGGCCTCGTTCCACCCCAGCACCTGGACGTTCTTGCCCTTCTGCTGGTTGTAGTACTGCACGCCCTCGTAGAAGCCGTCCATGTAGATCGAGACGGGCGGGATGTTGAGGCCGCCCCACGTGGCGACCTTGCCGCTCTGCGACATCCCCGCCGCCAGGTAGCCGCCGAGGAACGCGCCCTGCGCGGTGTTGAACTGCATGCCGTAGACGTTGGGGCCGGAGGAGGCGGCGTCGACCTGCGCGAACTTCAGCGACGGGTTCTTCGCGGCCACCTCCTTGACGTTGTCGGTCATGAGGCCGCCGACCGCGACGGTGGTGTCGCACTTCTTGTTCGCCTCGGCCGTGAGGTTCGGCGTGTAGTCGTTGGCCGTGTTGGACGGCACGTACGAGATCTTGATGTTCGGGTTGGCCTGGGCCGCGGCCTGCATGCCCGCCCAGGACGACTGGTTGAACGACTTGTCGTCGACGCCGCCGGTGTCGAGCACCATGCACGCGTTGAACGCGGTGCCGCTCGGGGCGCTGCTGCCGCCGGTGGAACCCCCACCGCTCTCCGCGGGCCTGCTGCCGCACCCGGCGAGCAGCAGCGCGCTCGCGACGGCGCACACGCCGATCGTCACGCCACGTGATCCGGCCAAGACCGCTCTCCTTCGGGGTCGGGGAAAGCGAAACGCTAACCCGGCGGGGCGAACGGAGGCGGCTCGGCCGCCGGTTGTCATCTGATCGTTGTGCTATACCCGGCTCGTGACCGAGGTGGACTGGGACGGCCTGCGCACCGCCGCCGTCGCCGCGGCCGGATCGGCGTACGCGCCGTACTCGCGGCTCTCGGTGGGGGCGGCGGCGCTGTGCGACGACGGCCGGGTGGTCACCGGCTGCAACGTCGAGAACGCCTCGTACGGGCTCACGCTCTGCGCGGAGTGCACCCTGGTCGGGCAGCTGCGCCTCACCGGTGGGGGACGGCTGGTGGCGGTGGCGTGCCGCTCCGGCGACGGCGGCCTGCTCCTCCCGTGTGGACGGTGCAGGCAGGTGCTCTACGAGTTCGGCGGACCCGAGTGCCTCGTGGACGCCGCGCAGGGCCCGACCCGGCTGGACGTCCTTCTCCCCGAGGCGTTCGGCCCGTCCGACCTCCCCGAGGGTTGAGTCTGCGATCTCGCCGCGGTGAGTGTGCGACTTGAACCCGGTGAGTTTGCGATCTCGCCGCGGTGAGTCCGTCAGACGTGCCGGGGCGGACTAGCGTCGCGGCCGTGAGCCAGGGACCGGTGGGGATCAGCGCCGTCGATGTGATCGTCGCCAAGCGCGACGGCGGGCGGCTGACCGACGAACAGATCGACTGGGTCGTCGCCGCCTACACCCGCGGCGACGTCGCCGACGAGCAGATGGCCGCACTGGCCATGGCGATCCTCCTGAACGGGATGGACGCGGGCGAGACCAGCCGCTGGACCCAGGCGATGATCGACTCCGGGGAGGTGCTCGCGCTCGGGGACGTCGGGCGCCCGCTGGTCGACAAGCACTCCACCGGCGGCGTCGGCGACAAGATCACCCTGCCGCTCGCCCCCCTCGTCGCGGCGTGCGGGGCGGCGGTGCCGCAGCTGTCCGGCCGCGGGCTCGGGCACACCGGCGGCACGCTCGACAAGCTCGAGTCCATCCCCGGCTGGCGCGCGTCCCTCACGCTCGACGAGATCGCGGCGCAGCTGGCCGACGTCGGCGCCGTGATCTGCGCGACCACCCCGACCCTCGCGCCCGCCGACCGCAAGCTCTACGCGTTGCGCGACGTCACCGGCACCGTGGAGGCCATCCCGCTCATCGCCAGCTCCATCATGAGCAAGAAGATCGCGGAGGGGACCGGCGGGCTCGTGCTGGACGTCAAGGTCGGCTCGGGCGCGTTCATGAAGTCGTCGGACCGGGCGCGCGAGCTGGCCGAGACGATGGTGCGGCTGGGAAGCGATCACGGCCTGGCCACCACGGCGCTGCTGACCGACATGTCCGTGCCGCTCGGTCGGGCGGTGGGCAACGCGCTGGAGGTGGCGGAGTCGGTCGAGGTGCTGCGCGGCGGGGGACCGGCTGACGTGGTGGAGCTGACCCTCGCGCTGGCCCGGGAGATGCTCGCCCTCGCCGGGGTGGAGGCCGACCCGGCCGACGTGCTCGCGTCCGGCGCCGCGTACCCGGTGTGGGAACGGATGATCGCCGCGCAGGGCGGTGACCCGTCGGCCCCGCTGCCCACCGCGTCCCATGTGGAATCCGTCGTGGCCGACCGGTCGGGCGTGGTCGGGCTGGACGCCCTGGCGATCGGGACGGCGGCCTGGCGCCTCGGGGCGGGCCGAGCGCGCAAGGAACACCCCGTGCAAGCGGCGGCGGGGGTGCTGCTGCTCGTCGATCCCGGCGACGCGGTCGAAGCCGGGCAGCCGCTCCTGGAGCTGCACACCGACACCCCCGACGCGGTGCCGGGCGCCCGGGCCGCTCTGGTGGGCGGTGTGACGGTGAGCGCCGACCCGACCCCCCGCAACCCGCTGGTGCACGAAACGATCCACTGACCCCAACGCGAGTCCCGACTTCCATAACGGCGAGTCGTGCATCTCAGCACGGCGAGCCGGGCGATCCGTCGCTGCTCGCGCAGGCGGTCGCGGCGGAGCCAGCGGTGGCGGTCTTGTGCGCTTTAGGGCAGTCTCCGATCCCGTGTCCGATGTGTCCGAATCCGCGCAAGACGTCGTCGAGAGCAAGCCCGTACGCCTGCTC
>DATAOO010000391.1:0-19009 GCA_036265695.1 Pseudonocardia sp.
GAGAAGCAGCCGTCCGCGCCCGTGACGACGACGGCACGCACCGACGGATCGGCCTCGGCCCGGTCGAGCTCGGCCAGCAGCGTCGTGGCCATGGCGCCGGTGAAGGCGTTGCGCTTGCTCGGGTTGTCGACGGTCAGGATCCGGACCGCGCCGTCGTCGGCCGTGCGGATGGTCGGGCTCACGAACTCTCCTCGGTCGGCGGACGCTGCGCACTTGTCGGCACTCGGCGGCTGTGCCATCCTCGCCGCGAGGTGAGCGGGCCGGTGATCCGGTCTGCGCCAGCCGTTGCGGGCGGTTAGCCGAGGTTTGTGCAACCTCGGCGGAGGGGGCCTCTGAGCACCCCATCCGGAGCGGAATGTGGAAATCCTCGCGGCCATCATCGGAGTGGAAGCCCTCGTCATCCTCGCGCTCGTCTGCGCGACCGCGCTCGATCGCCACGCGCGGGCGTCCGCGTGGCGGCGGATCGCCGATGCCCGGCGATGCCGGCATTGCCCCACCCACGCATCCGACCTAGACGTGTGACGCCTCGACCACGGCGCGCACCAGCGCATCGCCGTCGAGCAGCACCCGGTCGTTGTGGTCGGCGCCGTCGACCTCGACGGTGCGGGCGTGCCCGGCCGCGGCGACGGCCCGGCTCTGTTCGGCGGGCACCATCGCGTCGGCGCTACCCCAGACCACCGTGACGGGGGCGCCGACCCGGGCGACGTGCTCGGCCGTCGGGAAGCGGTCGCGCAGGAGCGCGCGCACCGGCAGGAACGGGTAGTGCCGCTCCCCCACGGCGGCCAGATCGACGAACGGTGAGCGCAGCACCAGCCCGGCGGGCGGGTGTTCGGTGGCCAGCTCGGCGACGACGGCGGCGCCGAGGCTCTCGCCGTAGTAGACGAGCCGCTCCGGCGGCACGCCCGCCTCCTCGACGAGGAACCGGCGGGCGGCGCGCACGTCCAGCGCCAGCCCCGCTTCGGACGGGCGGCCGGGGTTGCCGCCGTAGCCGCGGTAGTCGAAGAGCAGCACGCCCAGGCCCCGGTCGGCCAGCGCCGCGGCCAGCGGCGCGCGCAGCGACCGGTCGCCCGCGTTGCCGTCGGCGACCAGCACCGTCGCGTTCCGGGAGCGCGGCGGCACCAGCCAGGCGCCCAACGCCAACCCGTCGGACGTGTGCAGCGTGACGTCCCGCGCGCCCGGCAGCACCTGCCCGACGGGCGGGACGGGCGCCGTCGAGGGGATGTAGATCAGCCGCCGTTGGAACGCCCACGGCAGCACGACCAGCAGCGCGGCGACGACCACCACGCCGACGAGCGCCACCACCACGGTGCGCGGCACGGCTACGGCGTCCCGCGAGCGCGCACTGCGTTCCTCATGCGGCGACAGCAGCACAGCGGCCGGCTGCGGGCGGCCGCCGACGCCCGCCCGTACCGGTCGTCGGCCACCACCCGAGGGTAGGACGTCGGACGCCCGTCCGTACCGCAGCGACGCGTGAAGCCGATGCCTATGACGCCCGTCATAAGGTAGAAACATCCCATGACGGCGGTGCGGGGTGCGGGCCTCGGGCACGCGCTCGGCCTGGCCGCGGGCCCGCTGGTCGCGATGGGCATGGCCCGCTTCGCCTACGCCCTCCTGCTCCCGCCCATGCGCACGGACCTCCAGTGGACCTACACGGAGGCGGGCGCGATGAACACCGCCAACGCCGTGGGCTACCTGGCGGGCGCGATCGGGTCGGCCTGGCTCGTCAGCCACCTGCGGCTGCGCCTGCTGTTCCTCGTCGGCATCGTCCTCACCGCGGCGAGCGTGCTCGCCTGCGCCGCGACCACGTCCTTCGCGCTGCTGGCCGTGCTCCGGCTGCTCGGCGGCGCCTGCGGGGCGATCACCTTCGTCACGGGCGCCGCGCTGGTGATGCACGCGGGCACGGGGCTGCCGCCGCGCCGGGCCCCGCTCATGCTGGGCATCTACGTGGCGGGCGGCGGCATCGGCATCGCCGTCTCCGGGGTCGTCCTGCCGCCGGTGCTCGCGGGGTTCGACTGGCGGACCGGGTGGCTCGCGCTCGGGATCGTGTCGCTGGTGGCGCTCGTCCCGGCCGCGCTGGCCACCCGCGGGCTCGGCGACGGTGCCCGCCCGACCGTCGCCGACGGCGTGGCGTGGCCCTGGCGGCGGCTCACCCCGCTCGCCGCGGCGTACGGGCTGTTCGGTCTCGGCTACGTCGGATACACCACGTTCATCGTCGCCCTGCTCCAGCTGCGGCTCGGCCCCGGTGTCGTCGTGGTGTTCTGGATCGTGCTCGGCCTGGCGGGGGCGGCGTCCACGGCCGCGTGGACCCCGTTGCTCGGCCGGTTCCGCGGCGGCCGTGGCCTCAGCCTGCTGCTGGCCATGGCCGCGATCGGTGGCGCCGTACCGGTCGTCGCGGCCGGGCCCGCGGCCACCATCGCGTCGGCCGTGCTGTTCGGCGGCGCCTTCCTGGCCACCGCGGCAGCGGTGACCGTCGTCGTCCGCCGGGCTGCGCCGCCGTACGCCTGGGGCCGCGCGGTCGGCGCGCTGACGACGGTGTTCGCGCTCGGCCAGTGCGTGGGGCCGGTCCTCACCGGCGCGCTGTCGGACCAGACCGGCGTGCGGGCGGGCCTGGCGCTCTCCGCGGTGCTGCTGGCCATCGGCGCGCTCGTGGCGCTGGCTCAACCCGCCGACTGAACCGAACCCGCGATGCCCCGCACCACCGCGACGGCCTCGTCGAGCGGATAGACCTCGGCCTTCGCCCACAGCCCGACGACCATGCCGCCCTCGGCGTCGAACCGGAGCACGCCCACCGCGGGCACCTCGGACGTGCCGAAGAACCCGACCTCGGTGTAGGGGAACTCGACCGTCCACAGCCCCGGGTCGCGCTGTCGCCAGCCGTCGGAGAACTGGGTGGTGAACCAGGCCGAGTCGCACAGCTTCGTGCCGAGCTCGGCGACGTGCGCCTTCGGGGTGGCCACCGCGGGGTCGAACCGCGAGACCGTGACCTGGGCCCGGCAGCGGCTGTTGCCGCCCAGGTCGTGCGAGGCGGCGAACGCGAAGAACGCGGTGTCGACGTGCACCGTGCCGCGGGAGGCGTACGGCGCGGTCACGCGGTCGTAGCCGGTGAACCCGGTGGGCAGGGCGACCGTGCCCAGCTCGGGCAGGCGGGGCAGCGGGTGCCGCTCGGTGCCGGGCCCGGGCCTGCGGCCGGACGTGCACGCCGCGCCGAGGGCCACGACGACGGCGAACAGCACAGCCCCGATCGCGACGCGCTTCACGGCGGCCCACGTTATCCGGCGGCCCCGGAGCGATCGTCCAGGATGTCGGATTTCCGTGCCACCATGTTGATCGTGACGACGCTGGTGGAACGCGGCGCGCAACTCGACGTACTGCGCGCGGCGGCGGAGCGGGTCGCGCCGGGGGCGGGCGTGGTCGCGCTCGTCACAGGCGAGGCGGGGATCGGGAAGACCGCTCTGGTGCGCACGTTCGCGACCGACCTCGCGCCGCAGTGGGCCGTGTTGAGCGGCGGTTGCGACGACCTGCTGACCCCGCGGCCGCTCGGCCCGTTGCGGGACGTCGCCCGGGACGGTCCGCAGGCGCTGCGGGCCGCGCTCGCCGACGGCTCCCGCGACGACCTGCTGGAGGCGTTGCTGGCCTGCCTCGCGGGCGAACGGCCGACGCTCCTGCTGATCGAGGACGTGCACTGGGCCGACGACGCCACGATCGACGCGCTACGCCAGCTCACCCGGCGGCTGGACCGCGTGCACGCGCTGGTCGTGCTCACCTGCCGTCCGGACGACGTCGCACCGGGGCATCCCCTCCAGGCGCTGCTCGGCGACCTCGCCAGGGCGGGCGCGGCCCGGATCCCGCTCCCCCGCCTCACGTCCGCCGGGATCGCCGCGCTCGGGAGCGTGGACGCCGAGGCCGTGCTGACGAGCACGGGCGGCAACCCGTTCTTCGTCACCGAGGTGCTGGCGGCGCCGGACGCGGAGGTGCCCGCCACCGTCGTCGACGCCGTGCTGGCGCGGCTGCGCCAGCTCGACCCCGCCGAGCAACGGGCGCTCGAACAGCTCGCCGTGGTGCCCACCCACGTCGGTCTGGAACTCGCCGTCGCGCTGCTGGGCGGGTTGGACGCGCTCGCCGAGCCCGAGCGGCGCGGCGTCGTCACCGTGGTCGACGGCGCCATCGCGTTCCGGCACGAGCTGGCCCGCCGCGCGGTCGAGCGCAGCCTGCCGCTGATCCGCCGGATCGAGCTCAACCGGGCGGCGGTGGCGGTGCTGCGCGACCGCGACGACCCCGACCTCGCGCTGCTCGTACACCACGCCGTGCAGGCGGGCGACCTGGACACGATCCTGGCGGCGGGCCCGGCCGCGGCGCGGGAGGCGGCCGCGGCCTCCGCGCACCGGCAGGCGCTCGCGCACTACGCGGCCGTGGTGCGGCACGCGCAGCGCCTCGGCGCGGCCGAGCGCGCGACCCTGTTCGAGGAGTACGCGGCCGAGCTGTACATCGCCCACCGGTTCGGCGACAGCGCGCGGGCCGCGGCCGACGCGGTCGCGCTGCGCCGCGAGCTCGGCGACGACGGCGGGCTCGTCCGCGCCCTCGTCGCGCTCTCGCGGAACCGCTGGATGACCCGACAACAGGAGAGCGCGTGGGCCGCGCTCGACGAGGCCGAGACCGTCGCTGCACGCAGCGGGGACGTCGCCTCCTCGGCGCTCGTCGGCGCGCATCGCCTCACACTGCTCCTGCTCGGCGATTCGGCGGCCGCCGTGCTGGAGGCGGCCCCCGAGGCGATCGCCAGGGCCCGTGAGGCCGGGCGGGCCGACCTGCTCGCGATCTGCCTCAACTACACGGGCTCCGCGCAGGTGCTGCGCGGCGACGAGAGCGGGCTGACGGCGTTGCGGGAGAGCCGCGCGATCGCGGTGGATCGGGGCTTCGAGGACCTCGCGGGCCGCGCCTACAACAACCTGGCCTACTCCCTCTGGATGCTGACCTGGATGGACGAGCTCGACGCGACCGTCGAAGAGGCGTTGGCCTACTGCGCCGCCCGGGACCTCACCTCCCACGCCTTCAACCAACGCTGCACACAGGCCGAGGCGCTGCTGCTCCGCGGACGCTACGACGAGGCCGCGGCGGCGCTCGACGCCCTCCACGCCGACGTCGAGGATCCGGGGCGGCTCGGCGAGGTGCCGAAGCGGCTGTCCGGGGTGCTGCTCGCCCGGCGCGGCCTTCCGGGCGCCGAGCAGTGGCTCGCGCCGCTGTTGGACGAGGCGCTGCAGCAGCCCGACCGCGTCCTCGGCCGACGTGCGGGCGACGCCAGAGCCCTGGTCGAGTGGTGCTGGTTGGGCGACCGCGTCGAGGTGTGCCGCCCGCTCGCGGACGCCCTCCTCGCCGTGGGGTCGCCCGACCTGGACGCGGCCGAGCTCGTCCGCTGGCTGCTGCGCGCCGGGCTGATCGACCGGGACGCCCTCGCGCCGATCCCGGGTCTTCCCGAGGCGCACGCGGCCGGGTGGCGCGGCGACTGGCGGGCCGCCGCCGACGCGTGGAAACGGGTGGGCGCGCCCTACGAGCGGGCGCTGGAGCTGATCGACTCCGGCGACGTCGACGCCACGCTCGAGGGGATCGCCGTGCTCGACGCACTGGGGGCCGCACCCGCCGCGCGCATCGGCCGCCACCGGCTGCGTGACCTGGGCGTCGCACGGGTGCCGCGCGGCCCGGTGCCGACCACCCGGGCCAACCCCGGCGGCCTCACCGAGCGGCAGCTCGACGTCCTCGCCCTCCTCGCCGAGGGGCTGACCAACGGGGAGATCGCCGCGCGGCTGGTCGTCTCGCCCCGCACCGTGGACCACCACGTCTCCGCGGTGCTCGCCAAGCTGGGCGTCACGACCCGGCGGGAGGCGGCCCGCCGGGCACGGGAGCTGCGCGACGGCTGACCAGCGCGGTCGTGGCCCGGCGGGTGGCCCCGGCCGCCGCCGCGACGACACGCTCCAGCGGGCCGCGACCCAGCAGCCGCCGCCACACCCAGGCGAAGGCCAGCGCGGGCACGACGATCACGAGGTAGCGCGCGAGCGGGTCGTCGTCGAAGATCCCGGAGGCGAGCACGACCAGGTGGGTCGCGTAGATCGTCAACGCCATGCTCCCCGCCGCGGCGAGCGGCGACAGCAGCACGGCCGCCACGCGGATCCGGGTGACCAGCAACGCCCCGCCGACCACCGCCATCGCCGAGCCCAGCACGTGCGCGACGTCGACGATCGACTGCGAGTGCGGGGCGGGCAGCGCCAGGTACCACCAGGACGAGCTGAGCTCGGGCTGCCAGATGGCGGCGCGCGACAGCGGGCTCCGCGTGCTCAGGACGACCGCCGACGCCACCTGCGCCGCGATCGCCAGCCCGGCCCCGACACCGAGGCTCGACCACGCCACGCTGCGCGAGCCGAGGTCGAGCCGCCCGATCGCCATCCCGGCGCACAGGTAGGCGAGGAAGACGACCGCCGGGTACTCGCCGGTCACGGTCAGCCGGAGGAGCAGGGCGCCGGGGTCGGCGAACAGCGCGCCGAACGTCGGGTCGCCGTCGCCCCAGCCCCGGCCGGGGAGGTCGACGTCCGCGGTCGCCACCAGCAGCACCGGCCCCAGCACGGCCACGACCGCGGCGACGACGGCCAGCGCGCGCGCCGAGAGGCCGATCAGCGGCACCGCGAGCAGGAAGTACAACCCGTAGTACGGGAGGATCCCGTAGATGCGGTTGTCCTCGGAGAGCACGCCGAGGACCAGCCCGAGGCTGCCGATCAGCGCCGCCCGCACGACCAGGCCCGCCGCGACGCCGAGCCGGTCGGCACCCCGCACCACATGCCGCCCGCCGGAGACGAACGCCAGGCCGATCCCGGCGACGAGCACGAACGTGGCGGCCGACCGCCCACCCGCCACCAGGGTGGCCACGGCGGGCCCGCCGTCGGCGGTGAAGGTCGGGAAGATGTGCACCGCGAACATCCCCAGCAACGCGAGGCCGCGCGCGACGTCGACGCCCACCACCCGCGCCCGGTCCGGGTTCACAGCCTCAGGGTGCCGGCCCATCCCGGTCAGCGGAGCGTGCGGCGCCGGACCCGGCGGGCTTTGAGGGCCAGGTGCAGGTCCAGCCGCACGAGCCCGTCGGCGAGGTCGACGTCGGCGAGCTGGGCGATGCGGTCGAGGCGGTAGTAGAGGCTGCTGCGGTGCAGGTTGAGGCGCTTCGCCACCGCCTGGACGTCGCCCGCGAGGTCGAGGAACGCCTCCAGGGTCGCCAGCAGCATCGGCGCCGAGGCGCCCGCCTCGTCCAACGGGCGGAGCGCCCCGTCCGGAGGGCGCGGGCCTGCGAGCAGGGTGCGGTAGGCGCCGAGCGCCGCCCAGCGCGCGGGACGGGGGAGCGCCGGGTCGAGCGCGGCCAGCTCGGCCGCCGCGAGGGCCTGCCTGCGGGCCTCGCGGGCCGCCCGCGCGCCGAGCGGCGCCGGGTCGCTGACGCCGAGCGTGAAGGCGCCGGTGACGCAGGGCTCGACGGCGTGCTCGATCTCGGCGAGCAGCGGGCACGCGGCGCCGCGGTGGTGCACCGCGACGAGCGCGTGCGTGCTGGACGCGCAGGAGCCGACGTAGGCGGGCGCGGCCCGCAGGGTGGGGCTGAGCGCGACCAGCGCGCCGAACTCCCCGGGCCGGAACGGGCGCACGCCCTCCCCGTCGTGCGCGACCACCGCGACGAGCTGCACGACGCCCTCGACGACGCCCGGCACGAGCGCGGCGAGCTCGTCGGCCGCCTCGGCCTGCCCGTCGTCGAACAGGCGGCGGACGAGCCGGTCGACCTCCCGCCCCGGCGCCCGGGCGGGCGCGTCCAGCTGCGCGGCCAGCACGTCGGCCCCGCGCGCGAGGGTCTGCCGCTCGACGGCGGTGAGCGCGACGCCGGTGTGCAGCATCCACAGGAAGCCGATCGTGCGGTCGGCGCGCCGCAGCGGCACGCACAGCCGAGCCGACATCCCCAGCTCGGCGTTGGCGGGCACGGCGACCGGGCCGCTCGGGTCCGGCCCGACGTGGCGCTCCTCCCACTCCCGCCGCTCCGGGCTGACGTGGCGCAGGAGGATCGAGGCGATGCGGGCCTGGTCCGCGTCGTCCCACTGGGTGCTGTGCGCGAGCAGCTCGCCGTCGAGGCCGTCGACGGTGAGGCTGCGCCCCAGCCGCACCGCGAGCGCGTCGAGCTCCTCCTGGAGCCGGTCCGCCATTCCGACAAGTGTAGGAGAAGCGGCGCGGAACTCCGGGCGTTCCGCCGGTGCGGCGGACCCGGCCCCGGGCCTACCGTAGGGGTGTGATCACCGTCTTCGATCTCTTCTCCATCGGGATCGGCCCGTCGAGCTCGCACACGGTCGGCCCGATGCGCGCGGCGAACCGGTTCGCCACCCTGCTCGACGAGCGCGGCGAGCTCAGCCGGGTCGCGGGCGTGCGCGTGGAGCTCTACGGCTCGCTCGGCGCCACCGGGATCGGCCACGGCACACCCGACGCGGTCGTGCTCGGGCTGGAGGGCCACCGCCCGGAGACCGTCGACCCCGAACACGCGGTCGTCCGCAGGCAGGAGATCCGCGCCGACGGCAAGGTGCTGCTCGCGGGCACCCACCCCGTCGCCCTGGACGACGACGCCGTCGTGCTGCTCCCCCGCGTCGTCGACCCCCGGCACACCAACGCGCTGAAGTTCACCGCCGTGGACGCCGAGGGCGTGGTGATCGCCGAGAAGACGTACTACTCGATCGGCGGCGGGTTCGTGCTCGCCGACGACGAGGACGACACCACGAACGAGGCCGTGCCGCCCTACCCCTTCGAGACCGCCGCGGAGCTGCTCGACCGCTGCGCCACCACCGGGGCCACGATCGCCGAGCTGATGCTCGCCAACGAGACCGTCGTGCGCGACGAGGCCGAGGTGCGCGCCCGGCTGGTGGGGATCTGGCGGGTCATGCGGGAGTGCATCGACGCGGGCTGCCGCACCGGCGGCACGCTGCCCGGCACGCTGCGCGTACGCCGCCGGGCCGCGGCGCTCTACGAGCGCATGCCCGCCCCCGGCGACCCCGCCAACGCCATGGACTGGCTCAACCTCGCGGCCATGGCCGTCAACGAGCAGAACGCGGCGGGCGGGCGCATCGTCACCGCACCGACCAACGGCGCGGCGGGCATCGTGCCCGCGGTGCTCTTCTACGCCCTGCACTACGTGCCCGACCTACCGTCCGAGGAGGACGCGGTGGTCGACTACCTGCTCACGGCGGCCGCGGTGGCGATCCTGTTCAAGCGCCGCGCCTCGATCTCCGGCGCCGAGGTGGGGTGCCAGGGCGAGGTCGGGTCGGCCTGCTCGATGGCGGCCGCCGGGCTCACCGCGCTGCTGGGTGGCACCGCGGCGCAGATCGAGAACGCCGCCGAAATCGCCATCGAGCACAACCTCGGGCTCACCTGCGACCCCGTCGGCGGCCTCGTGCAGATCCCGTGCATCGAGCGCAACGCGGTGGGGGCGGTGAAGGCGCTCAACGCCGCCTCGCTGGCGATGCACGGCGACGGCACCCACCACGTCAGCCTCGACCAGGCCATCGAGACGATGCGCCAGACCGGCCGCGACATGCTCGACAAGTACAAGGAGACCTCGACGGGCGGCCTCGCCGTCAACGTCGTGGAGTGCTGATCGCCCACGCGCCCTCGCCGACGAGGTCCAACTGCCTGCTGTGGAAACGGGACAGCGTGCTGCGGTGCCCCACGCTCACCAGGATGGCGTCCGGCAGCTCCGCGCGCAGCAGGTCGTACAGCGCTGCCTCCATGCCCTCGTCGACGGCTGACGTGGCCTCGTCGAGGAACACCACTTCGGGCCGGGCGAGCAGCACCCGGGCGAAGTTGAGCCGCTGCATCTCCCCGGGTGAGAGCCTGCGGCCCCAGTCGGTCTCCTCGTCGAGCCGGTCGGCCAGGTGGGGCAGCTGCACCTGGCGCAGCACGGCCGCCGCGCGGTCGTCGGCGAGCGTGTCGGCCGCCGACGGGTAGGTGAGGCCCGCCCGCAGCGTGCCGAGCGGCACGTAGGGCTGCTGGGCGAGGAAGAACGCCTCCCCTCCGAGGGGCCGGCGCACGGTTCCGTCGACGAACGGCCAGAGGTCGGCCAAGCCGCGCAGCAGCGTGGTCTTCCCGCTACCCGACCGGCCGGTCACGAGGAGCGCGTCGCCCGCCGTCAGGTCCACGTCGAGGTTCTCGATGAGGGGCCGCTCGTCGGGCAGCCGCACGGTGAGGCCGGCCACCGACAGCCCGGGCGCCTCCACCAGCTCCACCGACGGGAGCCCGCGGGCCTCGGCGTCGGCGTCGAGGAGGCCGTCGAGGCGGATGAGGGTGGCGCGGAAGGACGCGAAGTCGTCGTAGGCCAGCCGGAAGAACGACAGCGCCGCCTGCACCTGGCTGAACGCGCTCGCTGTCTGCTGGATGTCACCGAGGCTGATCTGGCCCGCGAAGAACCGCGGCGCCTGCAGCACCAGCGGGATGATCTGCGAGTACTGCGTGATGACGACGTTGAAGCCGGAGAACTTCAGCGTGCGGAAGACGATGGCCCAGGCGTTGTCGATCACCGCGCGGAAGCGCCCCGACAGGATGCCGCGCTCCACGTCCTCGCCGCGGAACAGGGCGACGCTCTCGGCGCTGTCGCGCAGCCGGACGAGCGCGTAGCGGAAGGAGGCGGTGAGGGCCTCGTTGAGGAAGTTCAGTCGGATCAGCGGGCGCCCGATGCGGAACGCGATCACAGTGGCCACGAGGACGTAGACGTACGCGGCGAGCGTCATGGCGCGCGGGATCTCCACCCCGAACACGGTGAGCGGCCCCGACAGCTGCCAGAGGATCACCGTGAACGACACCAGCGACACCATCGAGCTGATCGCGCCGATGCCGAGCGAGAGGGCGTCGGAGATGAAGGTGGCGACGTCCTGCTGGATGCGCTGGTCGGGGTTGTCGATGGGGTTCTTGGTGAACCGCGCCCGGTAGTAGGCCCGCCCGGCGAGCCAGTCGTCGACGATGCGGTCGTTCAGCCAGACCCGCCAGCGCAGGATGAGCCGCTGCTGGGCGTAGAAGACGAGCAGCGCCTGGGCCAGGAAGAAGATCGAGAGGATCGCGAAGATGCCGACGTCGCGGCCGAAGGTGGCCGCGTCGCCGTTCTGCAGCGCCGTGTACAGGTCGTTGACGAGGTAGGACAGGATCACCGACAGCCGCACGTCGGTGATCGTCAACGCGATCACCGCGGTGAGCGTGAGGAGCGGCCCCAGGCCCTGGCCGCCGCGGGGCGCGAAGTACGGGTAGGCGAGGCGGCGGAACTGGCGGCCCCAGCGGGTCAGGCGGGTCACCAGCGCCAGCACGATCGCCGACCCCAGCAGCGCCAGCACCGTGACCACGGCGATCCAGAGGAGACTACTGAGCCATTCGGTCGACCAGTCCACCGTCACGGCGGGTAAGAGTAGGACGAGCCCTGTGAAGTCAGCGGGTCGCCCGCACCTGCGCCCGCGCGGCCCGGACGGCGGCCCCGAGCGTCGCGACGTCGTAGGCGCCGTACTGGCGCAGGCCGTTGACGAAGAACGTCGGCGTGCCCGAGACCCCGCTGAGGTCGGCCGACTCGACATCCTGCGCGACGCGGGTCTCGTGGACGTGGCGGCGCATCTCGTCGGCGAAGCGCTCCACGTCCAGGCCCAGTTCCTGGGCGTAGCGGGCCACGTCGACCGGACGCAGGTCGCCCTGGTGGGCGAGCAGGAGGTCGTGCATCTCCCAGAAGGCGCCCTGCGCGGCCGCCGCCTCGGCCGCTTCGGCGGCGTACTGGGCGCGCGGGTGGACGTCGGTGAGGGGCAGGTGCCGCCAGACGTAGCGGACATGCACATCGGAGAGCAGGTCGCGCACCACCGCCTCGGCCTGCCCGCAGTACGGGCATTCGAAGTCGCCGAACTCGATCACGGTGACCGGGGCGTTCAGCGGGCCGCGGATGTGGTCGTGGTCGACGTCGACCTCCGGGACGAGGTCTTGGATGTAGGCCACGTCGCCGATCAGGGCCCGCGCCTTGGCCGCGGGCGGGAGCAGCGCGGTCAGCCGGTAGACCACCCAGGTGAGCGCCGCGGACACGACGACGGCCGACAACGCGCCCACCTTCGCCTGGTCGAGCTCCGCCCCCTGGAAGGCGCGCGTGGCGATGAGCAGGGCGACGGTGAAGCCGACCCCGGCGATCGTCCCGCTGCCCAGCACGGCGGCCCAGCCGACGGGCGGTCGGATCCGCCCGCGGGAGATCCGCGTGACCGCCCAGGCCGTCGCCACCACGCCCAGCGGCTTGCCGACCACGTAGCCGACGAACACGCCGAGCGTGACCGGCGCGGTGAAGGCGGCGGCGAGGGCGTCGCCCGACAGCACGACGCCCGCGTTCGCCAGCGCGAACAGCGGGACGATCACGAAGCTCGTCCACGGGTGGTAGAAGCTCTGCAGCCGGGCGTTCGGCGACAGCGTGGCGGTGAGGCTCGTCGTGGCCTCCCGCACCAGCTCGGGCGTGGGCTGCTCGCGGAACTGGCGCACGCGCCCGGTCGCCTGCTCCAGCGCGTCGCGGCTCGGCGTGTAGGCCGGGGCGCTGAGCCCGATGACCAGCCCCGCGACGACGGGGTCGACGCCGCTCGCCTCCAGCGCGAGCCACAGCGTGAGCCCGATGGCGAAGTAGACCGAGCGGCGCCGCATCGTCCGGGCCACCACCAGCAGCAGCGCGAACACCGCCACGGCCAGCGCCAACGGCAGCCCCTTGATCGGCTCGCTGTAGACGACGGCGATCACGATCAGCGCGGCGAGGTCGTCGACGACGAAGATCGTGAGGACGAAGAGGCGCACCTTGTCGGGCACGTGGCGGCCGAGCATCGCGAGCAGGCCGAGGGCGAGCGCGGTGTCGGTGGACATCGCGACGCCCCAGCCGTGCGCGCTCGGCAGGCCCGCGTTGAACAGCAGGAAGAGCGCGACCGGCGCGGCCATGCCGACGACGCCCGCCACGAGCGGCAGCACGAACCGGCGGCGCTCGCGCAGGTCGCCGAGGTCGAACTCGCGCCGCGCTTCCAGGCCTACGACCAGGAAGAACAGCGTCATGAGGCCGCCGCCGACCCATTCCCGCAGGTCCTGGCCGAACTCCGCGTCACCGATCCGCAGCGCCACCCGCGTGTCCCACACCGCGGCGTAGGAGGCGGGCGCCGCGTTGGCCCAGACGAGGGCCACGACGACCGCGGCGACCAGCACCACCGCGCTGGCCGACTCCGTGCTGACGAACGCCCGCAGCGGCGCCGACCCGCGGCGCGTCCAGAGCGTGCGGAGCCCGGTGTCGACCACGAGGCGACAGTACGTTCCCCTTCAGGACGAGCAGGATTCGACGGCGCGGCCGCGCGCCTGCTCCGGGGGATCGCCGTCACCGTCGAGGTAGAAGAGCTTGCTCAGGCCGCCGTGGCCGTGCACCCGCAGCAGGTCGGCGACCGACGACCACACCGACGTCGAGGACGCGGCGTCGAGGTCGTCGGCCTTCCACCGGAGGGCAGCGTGCCCGTCCGGCCAGACGATGCCGGTGGCGACCACGCCGGTGCCTGACACACCGGTAGCGTCCTCCTCGCGGTAGAGGACGAACCGTTTCGGCGACGGCGTGCCCCACGCGCGTCCGGCCCCGCTGTCGTCGATGTGACTCACAGTAGTTCCTCCTTCACACCACTGGCGCAAGGTCGGTGCGCCCTCACTCGTCCGACGCATCTCCCGCCACGCAAACGGTATACCTGTCACTCGCAAGCTGCAAAATTCATCCTGCGAACTACGGTGGGTAGTCGTACCGTGTGCGTGCCTGCACGGCGCAACTGGCGGGCCGATGAAAATTGCGTAGAGTACGGCCGTGCCGCGCAGCAACCAGTCCGAGAATTGCACCCCGCTCATCGCATCGGGGCGCGCCGGGAGTCGGATTCCATGAGTGAGGCACTGCTGGCCCGGCGAAAGCTCGGCAACGAGTTGCTCCGCCTCCGCGAGGACGCCGGATGGACGCAGGCGCAGATCGGCAAGCTGCTCTGGACCTCGGGCACCACCGTCCATCGCATGGAGCAAGGCCGAAGTCAGATCAAAGGCCCCCAGATCGGCGCGCTTCTCCGCGGCCTCGCGATCGACGACCCGAAGCTGGAAGCCCGCCTCGTGCGGCTCGCCGAGCTCAGCCAAGAGAGCGGGCAGCCCTACGACGAATACCGGGAGAGCCTCAGCAACGAGGCACTGCAATTCTTCGGGTACGAAGAGGTGGCCACCGCGATCCGCGACCTCCAGATCGTCTTCGTACCCGGCCTGCTGCAATCCGACGATTACGCGCGCGAAGTCATCCGATCGGTACAGGGCATCGAAGGCGACATCGAAGGATTCCTCTCCTCGCGCCGGGACCGGCAGCAGAAGGTGATCTTCCGCGAGACGCCGCCGAGCCTCTCGTTCATGATCGATGAAGCGGTGCTGTACCGCCCGTTCGGATCTGCCGCGATCATGACGGACCAGCTGCGAAAACTGCAGGAGCTCGCAGAACACCCGGATATCTCGATCAAGGTCGTGCCGTTGGCCCGGGGGGCCAGCCCGGCGCTGCGCGGATCGTTCACGCTCCTGGAATTCGACAGGTACCCCGACGTCCTCTTCATCGAAGGCCCCCGCGGAGATCTCAACGTCTACGAGGAAGAGGCGACCCGGGCGCGCCGCGCGACGTGGACCGCCCTCGAGTCGCAACTCGCGGCCGAACCAGGTCTCGACCACTACATACGAAGGGCGCTTGACAAACTTTAGGGCAGCGACTCCCTACGCCACACGGACCAGGTCGTTATCCGGCTTTGCACTCGCTCGGCCTACCGGTCGCCACTTGCCGACCTCCTACAATGGGTGGCTCCGCGGCTACATCGCAGTCGGTCTTCCACTGCGCGTGCGGCCGCGTTTTCGAGCGCACGGGAGTCGGTTGTGATCAGCAAAGACGGATCTGCGCTGGCGTGGCGCAGAAGCAGTGCCTGCGCGCATTCCGGCTGCGTTGAGGTGCAATTCGACCGCTCGTTGGTGCGGGTGCGCAATTCTGAACACCCGGAGCACACCGTCGAGTTCACCGCCGACGAATGGTCGGCATTCCTCTCGGGAGCGGTGGCCGGGGAATTCGAAAAGGCTCAGAGCGCGAGCGCGTAGTTCTGCCCTACGAGGTCGACGCCGAAGCTGTGGTGCGGCTCCTCGTCGACCAGCCGGAAGCCCCGCTCCAGGTAGATGCGCCGCGCGGCAGCGAGCGGCGCGTTGGTCCACAGCACCAGCCTGCGGTAGCCGGCCGCCCGCGCGAACGCAACCGTGCGGTCGACCAACTCCCGCCCCAGCCCCAGGCCGCGGCCCTCGGGCGTGACGAGCAGGATCCGCAGCTGGGCGGTCTCGCCGTCGGCGGCATCGCGCGAGCGCACGCAGAACACGCAGCCCACCCGGCGCCCGTCGGCCTCGGCGATCCACGCCCCTTCGCGGGCGGGGTCGTGGTCGGCCGCGTAGTCGGCGACGATGCGGGCCACCAGCGCCTCGAACGACGCGTCCCAGCCGAACTCGGCCGCGTACTGCTCACCGTGCGCCATGACGACCCACCCCAGATCGCCGGGAACGCCGAGATCGCGAATCATCGGCCCAGCCTAGGTGAAACGACTGTTTCAGTGGAAGACTGGCGCCGTGGCGGAGTCGGCGCGACGCGCGGAGCTGCTCGAGCGCGCCTACCGGCACACCCGCGAGCACGGCCTGGTCGCGATGTCGCTGCGGCCGCTCGCCCAGGCCGTCGGCTCCAGCCCCCGGGTGCTGCTGTACCTCTTCGGCTCCAAGGACGGCCTGGTCCGCGCGCTGCTGGAGCGGGCGCGCGCCGACGAGCTCGCGCTGCTCCAGGCGGTGCGGCGCGACCAGGGCACGCTCGCCGAGGCCGCGCTGGCGCTGTGGCGGTGGCTGGCCGCGCCCGAGCACGGGCGGCTGCTGGCGCTGTGGACCGAGGCCTACGCCCGGTCGCTCGTCGAGCCGGACGGCCCGTGGGCGGGCTTCGCGGCCGACACGGTCGAGGACTGGCTGGGCCTGCTCGCCGGGTTCGCCAGTGATCCGGTGGAACGCACGCTCCTCCTCGCCGCGCTGCGCGGGGCGATGCTCGACCTGCTCGCCACCGGCGACCGCGCGCGCATCACCCCGGCCGTCGAGCGCCTCGTCGTGCGGTCATGAGCGGCTGAGGACGTCGATCAGCGGCTCGGGGTCGGGGGTGTCCCCGGGCGGCTCCAGCACGACGACGTCGACGCCCGCCGCGGTGGCCGCCGCCACCTGGTCCGACACCGCGCCGAGGTCGTCGACCGGCACGTTCAGCACCACCTGGAACGGTCGGTCGCCGCGCACGGCGTCGACGGCGGCGCGCGCGGCGCGCACCTCGTCGAGCGATTCGACCGACCCGAGCAGCAGCCCGTCGGCCAGCTCGCCCGCGAGGCGCAGCGTCTTGGGCCCGTGCCCGCCGATCATCAGCGGCGGCGGGCTCGCGGGCGGCCACTCCAGCCCGACGTCGTCGAGACGCACGTAGCGCCCCTCGGTGCTGACCCGCTCCCCGGCGAGCAGGGCGCGCACCGCCACCGTGTACTCGCGCAGCAGCGTGATCGGCGACGCCACCGCGGCCCCCGCCTGCACCATCCAGGGAATCACCCCGTGGCCCAGGCCGGGCAGGAAGCGGCCGGGGAACATCCGGGCCACCGTGGCGATCTCCATCGCGGCCAGTGCGGGGTTGCGCAGCGGCACCGGCAGCAGCCCGACGCCCACCTGCAGCCGCGACGTCCAGGCCAGCGCCGCGCTCGCCGTCGCGATCCCGCCCTCGAAGAACGAGTCCTCCCACAGCCACAGCTGCGCCACGCCGGCGGCCTCCGCGGCCTCGGCCACCGCGCGCAGCCGCTCGGGCGGCAGCTGCGGCCGGAACACGACACCCAACACGCGGCCAGTGTGCTGTAACACCAAGGGTCTTGCGCGGGCGGCCCGCCGCCCTGTCCACTGCGGGGGACGAGACCACAGGAGGCGCCGATGTGCGGGATCGCAGGCGAGATCCGGCTGGACGGCGGGACCCCGGACGTCGCGGCCGTCGCCCGCATCACCGAGGCCATGCACCGTCGCGGACCGGACGGCAGCGGGGTGCACGCGGCCGGGCCCATCGCGCTCGGCCACCGCCGCCTCAAGATCATCGACCTTTCCGAGCGCGGCGGCCAGCCCATGGTCGACGCCGAGCTGGGCCTCGCCGCCGTGTTCAACGGCTGCATCTACAACTACCGCGAGCTGCGCGCCGAGCTGGAGGGGGCGGGCTACCGCTTCTTCTCCACGTCCGACACCGAGGTGCTGCTCAAGGCGTTCCACCGCTGGGGCGCGGCCTGCGTGGAGCGGTTCTTCGGCATGTTCGCGTTCGCCGTCGCCGAGCGCGACACCGGCGTGCTCACCCTCGGCCGCGACCGACTGGGCATCAAGCCGCTCTACCTCGCCGAGACCCCCGACCGCATCCGGTTCGCCAGCGCGCTGCCCGCGCTGCTCGAGGGCGGCGGCGTCGACACCTCGATCGACCGGGTGGCCCTGCACCACTACATGACGTTCCACTCGGTGGTCCCCGCGCCGCGCACGATCCTTGCCGGGGTGCGCAAGCTCCCGCCCGCCACCGTGCGCACGATCCGGCCGGACGGCACCGGTGAGGAGCACGTCTACTGGCGGCCCGAGCACGTGCGTCGCCCGCAGGACGCGGGCATGAGCGCCCGCGACTGGCGCGACGCCGTGCTGGAGTCGCTGCGGGTCGCGGTGCGCCGCCGCATGGTCGCCGACGTGCCCGTCGGCGTGCTGCTCTCGGGCGGCCTCGACTCGTCGCTGGTCGTGGCGCTGCTGGCGGAGGAGGGCCAGGTCGGGCTCAAGACGTTCAGCGTCGGCTTCCACGCCACGGCGGGCGAGAGCGGCGACGAGTTCGAGTACTCCGACCTCATCGCCGAGCACTTCGGCACCGACCACCAGCAGATCCTCGTCGACCCGCACCGGATGCTGCCCGCCGTCGACGCCGCGATCACCGCGATGAACGAGCCGATGGTCAGCCACGACTGCGTGGCCTTCTACCTGCTCTCCGAAGAGGTCGCCAAGTCGGTCAAGGTCGTGCAGTCCGGCCAGGGCGCCGACGAGGTCTTCGCGGGCTACAACTGGTACCCGCCGCTGGCCGCGGTGCCCCGCGCCCGCGCCGTGCCCGAGTACGCGAACGTGTTCACCGACCGCCCGCACGCGGACATGGCGGCCGTGCTCGAACGCGAGTGGCTGCTCGACGAGGACCCGAGCCGCGCGTTCATCGCCGAGCACTTCGCCCGCGACGGCGCCACCGACACGCTCGACGCGGCGCTGCGCATCGACTCGACGGTCATGCTGGTGGACGACCCGGTCAAGCGGGTCGACAACATGACCATGGCCTGGGGGCTGGAGGCCCGCGTGCCGTTCCTCGACCACGAGCTGGTGGAGCTGGCCGCCGCCTGCCCGCCGGAGCTGAAGCTCGCGCACGGCGGCAAGGGCGTGCTCAAGGAGGCGGCCCGCGGCGTGGTGCCGGACGCGGTCATCGACCGGCCGAAGGGCTACTTCCCGGTGCCCGCCATCCGCCACCTGGAGGGCCCGTTCCTGGAACGGGTCCGCGACGCCGTCGACGCGCCCGTCGCCAAGGACCGCGGCCTGGTGCGCCGCGACTGGCTCGACGCGATGCTCGCCGACCCCAACACCCAGCGCACCAACCTCGGCTCGAACGCGTTGTGGCAGGTAGCGCTGCTGGAGATGTGGCTGCAGGAGAGGGGGATCTAGCGGATTGACCGGATCAGTTTTCATCGAACGGCTCGCCGCCCGACGCGGGCCCGTCTCCTACACCGCGCCCGCGCCCTCCCCCGACGGACTGCGCCTGGCCTGGATCTCCGACGCCGACGGCCGCCCCCGCGCGTGGCTGGCCGATCTCGACCCGTCCGGGATGAAGGAGCCCGACCGGCCGCTG
>DATAOO010000392.1:0-23095 GCA_036265695.1 Pseudonocardia sp.
GCGGCGAGGTCGAGTACGCGAACCTGGACTACGCGGCGAGCGCACCGGCGCTGGTCGAGGTGGCGGCGAGGGTGCTCGAGGCGCTGCCGCACTACGCGAGCGTGCACCGGGGCGCCGGCTTCGCGTCCCAGGTGAGCACCCGGCTGTACGACAGGGCGCGCGACGACGTGGCGCGCTACCTGCGGGCCCGGACGGGTGACGTGGTGATCTTCACGAGGCACACTACCGACGCGCTCAGCTTGCTGGCCAGCTGCGTTCCCGGCCAGAGCGGCGATGTCCTCGTCCTCGACGTCGAGCACCACGCCAACCTGCTTCCGTGGCGGTCGCGCCGCGTGGTGCCCGCCCGCGCCACGGTGGCCGCCACGCTCACGGCGCTCGCCGCCGCGCTCCGCGCCCGGCCCGCGGCGCTCGTCGCGGTGACCGGTGCGTCCAACGTCACCGGCGAGGTGCTGCCGATCGCCGAGGTCGTGGAGATCGCGCACGCGGCGGGCGCCCGGGTGGTGCTCGACGCCGCGCAGCTGGCCCCGCACCGGCGGGTCGACATCGCCGCGTGGGGCGTCGACTACGTGGCGGTGTCCGGGCACAAGCTCTACGCCCCGTTCGGCGCGGGCGCGCTGGTCGGGCGGCGCGACTGGCTCGACGCCGCACCCCCGCACCTCGCGGGCGGCGGCGCCGTCACCGAGGTGGGCACCGACACCACCCGCTGGGCCGCCGCGCCACACCGCCACGAAGGCGGCACGCCGAACGTCGTCGGAGCCGCTGCGCTCGCCCAGGCCTGCCGCACGCTCGCGCCGGTGCTCGCCGGGCCGGGCCCGGAGCACGAGCGCGCCCTGCTCGCGCGGCTGGACGCCGGTCTCGCACGGGTGCCCGGCGTCACGGCGCTGCGGGCGTGGCAAGACGCGGCCGACCAGGTGGCCGTGCGCTCGTTCACGGTGGCCGACCGGCCCGCGGGCTACGTGGCGGCCTACCTGTCGGCCGAGCACGGCATCGGGGTGCGCGACGGGCGGTTCTGCGCCCACCCGCTGCTCGCGCGGCTCTGCGGGCCGAGTGGGGAGGCGCTGCGGGTGAGCATCGGGCTCGGCACCACGGAAGAGCACGTCGACCGGCTCGTCGACGCACTGGTCACGCTCGTCACCCGGGGCGCGAGCTGGACGTACGCGCCGGTGGGCGGCCGCTGGTCGCCGACCCCGGACACGCGCTCGCTGGACCCGCTGGGTCTGGGCGCCGGGTGCCTCGGGGCGGGCCCGGCCTGCGGTCGCTAGGGCTACCCGCGCACGGGGAGGCGGTGGCGCAGCAGCACCCGGCTGCCGCGCTCGTCGTAGTGGATCAACACCGACTCGACGACGTTGCTCATCAGCGGGATGCCGCGCCCACCCCCCACGTGCGGCTCGCCCGGCGGCCGCCAGTGCCCGTGGTCGACGATCTCGATCGACAGCGTGGCGTCCGCCTCCCCCGGCCCCTGCTCGGTCCAGAGCGTGAGCTCGACGGCGCCCGACTCGTCGGGCCCGTACGCGTGCAGCACGGCGTTGGCCGCGGCCTCGTCGACGGCGAGCACGACGTCAGCGGTCTCCTCCTCGGTCAACCGCAGCGGCGCGAGCCAGTTCGCCAGCTCGCGGCGGATCACCGCCAGCTGATCGGGGTCGGCTGGCCAGCTGCGGTGGACGAACTCGATGTGGCCCGGTTCCATGACTCCAGGTTCCACGTTCGGCACTGTTCGCAAACGCCACCCACCGCATTGCGTCGGACGTTCGCCGCACGCCGAACGGTCACCACACGTCGCCGTCGCGCCAGTCGCAGATCAACGGCAGGCCCGGGTCGAGGTCGCCGCCGAGCGCGCGGACGAAGATCCTGCCGTCGGCGTCGGGGGTCGGCCGGATGCCGTCCGGCGTGAGCGCGGCGGTCGGGCCCGGCCAGAGCGTCCAACCCAGCGCGGCGTACAGCGGCGCCCCGGCATCGGACGTCGCGAGCGCGCCGAGCACGTAACCCCGGGCGATGTAGGGGTCCAGCGCCCGCATGACCGCGGCGCCGAGGCCGCGGCGGCGCACGTCCGCCGCCACCGCGACGGCCTCTACGTAGCCGGCGCGCAGCGCCCGTCCGCGGTGCAGGATCCGCCTGCCGACCAGCGCCGCGTGCGCGACGAGCCGGTCGCCGTCGAAGCGCAGCGCGTGCACGCCGCCGAGGGCGTGCTCGTAGTCGGCGTCGGTGAAGTCGTCGCCGAAGGCGGCGTCGCAGAGGGTGCGGACGGCCGCCAGGTCGGCGACCTCCAGCTCGGCCGTATGACGAATCAGGACGTTCTGCACGCTATGTCATGATCCCCGTCATGCAGGCGTTCCGGTTGAGCGGGTCGCGGGTGCTCGAGGTCGACCTCCGCGGCGACGCCGTCCGCGCGGCGCAGGGCGCGATGATCGCCTACACCGGCGATGTCACCTTCAAGAGCGCGGGCATGGGCGGCGGCGACGGCCTGCGGGCCGCACTGAAGCGCCGCGCCACCGGCGAGTCGGTGTCGCTCATGCACTGCTCGGGCCACGGCACCGTGTACTTCGCCAAGGACGCGATGGAGGTGCTGCTCGTCGAACTGGCGGGCGACACCCTCAAGGTCGAGTCCGAGCAGCTCCTCGCGCTCTCGGACAAGCTCTCCACGGATGTCGCGTTCGCGGGGCTGCGCGGGATGTCGTCCGGGCAGGGCCTCTTCACCACCACCGTCACCGGGTACGGCACGGCGGCGCTGCTGTCGTCGGGCGGTCCGCCGATCGCCTTGGCGGTGTCGCCCCAGTTCCCGCTGGTGGTCGACCCGGACGCGTTCATCGCGAGCCAGGGTCAGCTCAACCAGACGTTCGTCACCGACGTGTCCTGGCGCAACCTCGTCGGCGAGAGCTCCGGTGAGGCGTTCTCCCTGCGCTTCGACGGCCACGGGGTCGTCTACATCCAGCCCGAGGAGCGGTAGTGCCTTTCGAGCAGGTCAACGGGAAGGTCGTGAGCGTGCCCGTCGCGCCCGGCCGGGAGGTGCTGGCCCGCCGCGGCGCCATGCTCGCCTACACCGGCCACGTGCAGTTCGCCCCGGTGCGCGCCACCGCGGGCGGCATGGGCGGCATGGCGGGCCGGATGATGGCGGGCGAGCAGGTGCAGATGATGGTCGCCCAGGGCCAGGGCACCGTGCACTACGGCTACCGCGGCATGTACCTGACGATCATCGAGGTCGGCCAGATGGGCCCGCTCACCGTGGAGGCCGACCGGCTCGTGGCCCACGATGCGGGGCTGCAGGCCACGCTGATGTTCCTCGGCAGCCAGGGCGGCATCCGGGGGGCGGTGCGCGGCGCCGTCAGCGGGCAGGGGCTGTTCACCACCCAGCTGCATGGCTACGGCACCGCGGTGGTGCTGTCACACGGCGGCACGATCGCGCTCCCCGTGCAGCCCGGCCAGACCACCACGGTGGACCCGCAGGCGTTCGTGGCGCACGTCGGCCAGGTCAACGCGGACATCGCGCTGAACGCGAGCTGGCGCGACGCCGTGGGCCGCGGCTCCGGCGAGGCCATCCAGCTGAAGATGACCGGCCACGGCACCGTCTACGTCCAGGCTTCGGAGCAGAAGATCTGATGCAGCCGCTCGACCCGACCTCGCTCCCGGACAACGACAACATCCCGGGCAACCACTACGCCTACTGCGTGCGCCTCACCGGTCAGCTGTTCATGCAGACCGGCCGGATGATCGCCTACTACCCGGCGCCCAACGGGCCGGGCATCCGGTTCGAGCCGCTGACGACGGCCAGCGTCTCCGGGTTCGTCGCCGCGCAGTTCTCCGCGCCGCTCTACGCGCGCGACTGGGTGGTGGCCACCGGCCAGGGCCACCTGATCCTCGGCGACCGCGGGTACGACATCAACTCCTACGACCTCGGCGACGGCAACCTCACCCTGCGCGCGGCCAACCTGCTCGCCTACGACGCCACGCTCGAGCTGAAGCAGTCGATCGTGCCGGGCTTCCTCACCCTGCTCGGCACCGGCAAGTTCCTGGCGTCCAGCTCCGGCCCGGTGATCTTCGCCGAGCCGCCGATCCGGGTCGACCCGCAGGCCCTCGTGGGGTGGGCGGACTGCCCGTCGCCGTCACACCACTACGACGCGGGCTGGATGAGCGGCTTTCTCGGCGGCGCGATGGGCATGCTGTTCGGCATGCAGTCCGGCGAGGAGCGCCAGTACGACTTCACCGGCGCGGGCACCGTGCTGCTGCAGTCCAGCGAGAAGACCCTCGCCGACCCGCACCTCGTGCAACAGCTCGAGGGGCAGGTCGGCGCGCTGGACGTTCCCGGTCTTTCCCACCTGCAAAGCGTGATCGCGCAGCGGCTGTCGGCCCAGCAGCAGCGCTGATCGTCAGCCGCGGGCGGCGGGCTCCGGCTCCTTCGTCAGGTCCACAGCCCCGTCCTCCCGGTCGGGCGCCTCGTCGGCGGCCCCGCTGCCGTGGTGCAGCTCCATGTCGTCGTCGGTGAGCGACGGGTCGTCGAGCACGGCCTGCAGGCGCTCGCGGTCCAGCTCGCCGTTCCAGCGCGCGATCACCAGCGTCGCCACGCAGTTGCCGATCGCGTTCGTCAACGCCCGGCCCTCGCTCATCACGCGGTCGATGCCGACGACCAGCGCGATGCCCACGGCGATCGCCTCGGCCGTGAAGAACTGGCCGCCGAACGCTTCCAACGACGCCGCCAGGGTGACGAGCCCCGCGCCGGTGACCCCGGCCGCACCCTTGGAGGTGAGCACCATCAGCACGGCCAGGGCGATCTGCGGGCCGATGCCCAGCTGCTCCCCACCCGCCTGGATGATGAACAGCGCGCCCAACGTCAGGTAGATGCAGGTGCCGTCGAGGTTGAACGAGTACCCGGTGGGGATCACCAGGCCGACGGTCTGCCGCGAGGCGCCCGCCGACTCGAGCTTGGTGAGCAGCCGCGGCAGCACGGTCTCCGACGACGAGGTGCCGACGATGATGAGCAGCTCGTCCTTGATCAACCGGATCAGCTTGAGGATGTTGAACCCGGCCCACGCCGACACGGCGCCGAGCACGACGAAGACGAAGAACGCACAGGTGCCCCAGAAGGTGAGCATCAGCAGGCCCAGGTTGGCCAGCGAGGAAGCGCCGAACGCCGAGACGGTGTAGGCCATGCCGCCGAAGGCGGCGAGGGGCGCCGCCCACATGATGATCTTGATGATGCCGAAGATCACCTTGGCGATGCCGTCGATCGCCGCCACCGCCCGCTCGCGCATCCGCGTCGACAGGAAGCTGATCGAGCAGGCGGTGAGGATCGCCAGCACGAGCACCTGCAGCACCTTGTTGTCCACGAACGGCTGCAGGAAGCTCGTCGGGAAGAGCTCGTTCTGCAGGAACGCGGTGAGGCCCTGGTCGCTCTCACCGGTCGCCACCGACTTGTTCGCCTGCTCGATCGCCGCCGCCGAGGGCTGCCCCTGGAAGCCCGCTCCGGGCTGCACGAGGTTGCCCGCGAGCAGGCCGATGAACAGCGCGATCACCGTGGCGACCAGGAAGTAGGCCAGCGCCCGCAGCGCCAGGCCGCCCGCACGGGCCAGGTTGCCCAGCGAGGCGATGCCCACGATCACGGTGCAGAAGATCACCGGACCGATGACGACCTTGATGAGCTGGATGAACAGGTCGGCCAGGATCTTGAGTGACTTGGCGAACCCTGGCGCGAACAGGCCGACCAGGATGCCCGCGGTGATGCCGATGAGCACCCAGAACCAGAGTTGGGTGTAGAGGGGTCGCTTCGTCGGACGCGAACGTGCTTCTTGTGGTGGTGCGGCGGACTCGGCCATGTCGCTCTCCCCGACCTCGACGGTGCGCGCAGGGTACGCGTCCGAATTGCGTGGTTCGAATCGTGGCGACGAATCGACTATTCCTCGGCGAGCCAGACGAAGGACAGGCCGGCGAGCCGGAGCCGCCCCTCCTCCAGCGGCGGCGGCCCGTCCGAGGCCAGCACCGTGTCGAGCCTGCCGAGGCCGGCGAGGACGCGGACGTCGACGGTGGTGGGCTGGTCCGAGAAGTTGACCAACCCGACGAAGTGGCCGCTGCGCGGGTGCCGACGGCGCCAGGCCAGCACGTGCGGCGAGTCGGTCGGGAGCACCGCCGACTCCCCCGCGGCGTGCAGCGCGGGCAACCCCGCCCGCGTGCGGACGAGCGCGCGGAACCAACTGAAGACCCGGCCTTCGACCGTGGCGGGGTCGTGGCGGCGGGCGGCGGCGCTGTCGTCGAAGTGGGGCCGGTGCATCCACCGGTTGTCCTCGGCGAGCGCGGGATCGTCCTGGTAGGACGGGTCGTTGCCCTGCGCCAGCTCGTCGCCCATGTAGAGCAGCGGCACGCCGCCCCACCCCAGCGTGACCGCGTGCAGCAACACCAGCCGCCGGACGCCTGCGTCGAGCGCGTCGCGGTCGGCGCGCTCCCTCGCCTCGCTGATGCCGCAGAGGGCCGCGGCCGAGCCGGAGATGCGCGCGTCGCCCGAGCGCGGGTTCTCCCCGAACAGCGCACCGCGCGCGAAGGACATCGGGTAGCGGCCGGAGTAGAAGGCGTTGAGGAAGTCGCGGTGGGCCGACGGGTCGTAGCCGACGGCGCGCGCGTCGACGTCGCCGACCGCCCATCCGATGTCGTCGTGGCAGCGGACGTAGGTCGCCCACGACGTCTCGGCCGGGATGGGCCGCAGCCTGCGCAGCGACTGCACGGCCAGCCGCGCGTCCTTCGTGGCGAGGCTCGACCACAGCATGACCATCAGCTGGTTGTGGTAGGCCAGCTCGCACTCGGGCCGGTAGCGGTGGTGGCCGCCGAGGTAGGCGACGAGGTCGTCGGGCGCGACGATCGCCTCCGCCTTGAACACCACCGCGGGCGCCGCGATCTTGGTGAGGGCGTGCAAGGCCTGCACGATGTCGTGCACCTCGGGCTGGTTCATGCAGGACGTGCCCAGCCGTTTGCCCATGAACGGCACGGCGTCCAGCCGGAAGATCTCGATGCCGCGGTTGGCGAGCCAGAGGATCGTCTCCAGCACGGCGGCGAACACCCGCGGGTTGTCCCAGTTGAGGTCCCACTGGTACGGGAAGAACGAGGTCCACACCCACGCCTGAGCCTCGTCCACCCACGTGAAGGAGCCCGGCGCCTGGTCGGGGAAGACGTCGTTGACCGTCGCCTCGTACGCGTCGGGCATCGTGCGGTCGGGGTAGGCGTGGTAGAAGCCCGCGTACTCCGGGTCGCCCGCGACGAACCCGCGGGCCCACGGGTGCTCGCGCGCGGTGTGGTTGAGCACCAGGTCGACGCACAGGCTCATGTCGCGCGCGCGCAGCTCGGTGGCCAGCTTGGCGAGGTCGTCCATCGTGCCGATGCGGGGGTCGACCGCGCGGTAGTCGGCCACCGCGTAACCGCCGTCGTTGGCGCCCTCGCGCGGCTTGAGCAGCGGCATGAGGTGCAGGTAGGTGACGCCAAGCTCGGTCAGGTGGTCGAGGCGGCCGGAGAGCTTCTCCAGCGTGCCCGCGAACCGGTCGGTGTAGGCGACGTAGCCGACCATCCGCTGGTGCTGGTACCAGCGCGGGTCGACCTCGCGGCGCCGGTCGACGTCACGCAGGTCGGGCGGGCGGGCCACCGCCGCGGCCAGCGCGACCTGCACGAGCTGCTCGACGAGGCCGTCGCACTGCTCGCCGTAGAGGCGGCTGATCGGCACGTGCACGTCGGCGAACCACAGGTCCAACCGCGCGAGGAAGCCGACGGCGTCGCCCCGCTCCAGCAGGCGGTGGGCGTCCTCTGCGATGGCTGGACGCAGGCGGGCGAGCGACCGGGCTGCGGCGGCGTCGGGCAGGGGCGCGATCACGCGCTCATCCTGCCGGTCCTCACCGCCAACCGACGACCGGAACACCACGAGCGTGTCGCACCCCGAACCGCACGTTCGCCTCCCAGGTGCCGTTCGGCTCGACCGTCGCCGCCCACTCCAGGCGGCCGAGCTCATCGCGCTCGGTGGGCTCGGGCTTGACGTCGACGTCCACGACCTGCACGTCCGGGTGGCGCGACACCGGCACCCGCTCCCGCACGACGATCCGCACCGGCGCGGGACGGCCGTTGTGCACCTCGATCCGCCACCGCTCGACGGCGCTGATCTTGCCCCCGAGCAGCGCGCGGTGGGGGCTGCGTTCCAGCAGCTCGCGCTCCACCGCGACCCGGTCGTCGGCGCCGAGGTAGAGCTCCAGCTCGGCGCCGGGGGCGGTCGTGTCGATGCGGGTGCTGCCGACGAAGTCCCCGTCGACGAACGCCGACAGCGGACCGGCGGGCAGCGCGTGCCCGCTCGTGTTGACGACCGTGGCCCGCAGGTGGGCGGTCGGGTCGACGGCGGGTGCGACGACGTGGTCGAGACGGGCGTCGAGGGTGGTGGTGGCGACCGTGGTGCGGTGCGGGGTGCCGTCGGCGGGCACGGCGGTGGGCCGCGGCAGCCGCCACGCGACGGCGAGGGTGCCCTCCTGCGGCTCGGCCACGACGTCCTGCACCTTCTCGGCGCGCATCCGGCCGAAGTCCGCGCCCGCCGGGGCCGCGGCGGCGAGCGGCATCGGCGGGGCGGGGGTGTGCACGTCGACCCACCACGGGTCGAGCTCCGGCACGGCGCCCGCCAGGCCGGGCCGCGCCGTGGAGAGGGTGAGCTCGCACGCGGGCCAGTCTTCTCCGGTGGACTGGGAGACCAGCCCGTACCGGGTGAGCGCGAGCGGACCGGCGGCGTCGATCCGGGCGTCGTAGGCGCACTCCCAGGTCGCGCCGTGGACGACGTAGGTGAGGTCGAGGGCGAGCTCGCACGGCGCGTCCGCTTCGACCGCGACCACGGCGTCGCGCCGGGCGCGGCCGGAGGCGCGCAGCCGGTCCAGTTCCGACTGCGCGGCCGCGCGGGCATGTTCGGCCTCGACCCGCCGCTCGGCGTGCGCGCGCCGTTCGGCGGCGACCTCCACGAGCTGCGCGGCGACCGCTCCCGACACCTCGACGACCCGCGCCGGGTCGGCCGTGCCCTCGGCCAGGGCGCGGGCCAGCCGGTCGCCGGAGCGCAGCGCGAGGCGCTGCAGGAGCTGCTCGCGGGCGGCGTCGCCCGCGTCGGCGCCGTCGATCGCGGCGAGGGCCCGCTCCGCCTCCCGCACGGCCTGCTCGGCGGCCCGGACCCGCTCGTCGGGTGCGGCGACGAGGTCGCGGCGCACGACGTCGACGCCGACCACGCGCACGGCCTGGTCCGATCGCCCGGACACCCGCACCGAATCGTCGAGCAGCATCTCGGGCAGGCCCGCGACGACCAGCTCGGTGGCTCCCGCGGCGAGCGCCACGGTGCCGCGGCGGGTGACCCGCGCCCGGTCCGGGTGGACGGTGACGGCGACGATGGGCGCGACGAGGTCCATACCGGGCCACCCTAACGCTGGAAGGGGAGCCCGGCGGCCGCCCCTTGAGGGGTGGGAGGGAACGGCCGCCGGTACGCCCCGGTTGCCTCAGGCACCCCGACGCGCTACTCCACGGTAACCACGAAGATGCGTGAAAGAGGATCTACGCTCCGTGAGTGACATCACCATCCGGTCCGGGAACTCTTGACGACGTGGCCGAACAGTTGTATGGGCTGCATCCCGACGCTTTCGTGCCCGCCCGGGACGACGCCGTGGCGGAGGCCCGGCAGGCGGGCGACCGCGACCTGGCCCGGGCCATCGCCCGGCTGCGCAGGCCCACCCGGGCCGCGTGGTTGGCCAACTTGCTGGCCCGCGAACGTCCGGACCAGCTCGACGGGCTCCTCGCGCTCGCGGGCGACCTCGCCTCCGCGCAGCGGACCCTCGACGGGAACGCCTTGCGGGCGCTGTCGGCGCAGCGCAACCGGCTCGTCACGGCCATGGCGCGCGAGGGCGGCCGGTTGGCGGCGCAGGCGGGTGACAGTGCCACGGAGTCGGTGGTTCGCGATCTGGCGGGCATCCTCGACGCGGCGCTCGCCGATCCCGCCGTCGCCGACGAGGTGCGGTCGGGTCGGCTGACGCGCACGGTGAGCTACAGCGGGTTCGGGCCGGGCCCGGGCGGGGCGGGCCAGCAGGCCCCGGCCCGCGACCGGGCGGGCGCAGGCCGCGGTGCGGCCGCCGGGGACGACGGTCGCGACGGCGGACGCGGCGAGCGGTCGGGCGATGCGGACGCAGGCGGCGGGAAGGACGAACAGGAGCGCGCCGAACGGGAGAAGGCCGAGCGCAAACGGGCCGAGCGGGCCGAGCGGGAGCGCGCCGTCGAGGAGGCCGAGCGCGCCGCCGACGAGGCGAACGAGCGCCAGGAGTCCGCCGACGCCGACCGCGCCGACGCCGAGTCCGCCCACGAGGCGGCGAAGGCCCAGGTCGCCGACCTGACCGCGGAGCTGGAGGCGGCCCGCGAGCGGGAGCGCGCCGCCGCCGCGACCGCCCGCGCAGCCACCGCGACGGCCCGCGACGCCGCCCGCGAGGCGGCCACGGCCGCCGCCCGCGCCGACCGCGCCCGCGGCCGCCTCGCCGAGCTCGACCCCGACTGACCCCGGCGGCCGCACGCCCCACCGCAGGGCGTGCCCACCCACACACCGCAAGCCCGTCCGGCAGCCCGCGCAGGCGCGCGTCTGCCCCGCCGGCCGGGCTCCGCCTGCCACGCACTCCCACGCGCTCCGCCTGCCACGCACTCCAACGCGCTGCACCTGCCCCGCACTCCACCCGGCGCTCTGATAGTCGGCGCGCTGCGCGACCGCCTAGGCCTGCCGCGCACTCCACCCCGGCGCCCTATTAGTCGGCGCGCTGCGCGACCGCCTGGGCCCGCCGCGCGCTCCGCCTCGGCCCTTGTCCGCTCGCCGCGCGGACCCGTCCGGCAGCCCTGCGCAGGCGTGCCTGCCCACCGATTGCGCTGCGGCTACCCGCGCTTCCCCGGGCGCCCGTCCGTCCGCCTCGCCTGCGGCCACCGCCACCGCCGCCGCGCGCTGAGCCAGTGCCTGCGCCCACGTTGAGCGGCGCGGGGCGCTGGGCGGCGGTGCGGCTATCCGCGGCGGGCGGCCAGCAGGCCCAGGAGGTTGAGCACACCCCAGCCGACGCCGACGGCGACGGCCTTCTTGCGGGCGTTCGGGTCTTCATTGGGTGACAACGCGAAGGTCAGGGCGTCGCCGAAGTCGGCGGCGATCCGCGCGCCGATCGCCGCCCGCAGGGCCGGACCGGCGGGGGCGGTGGCCATCGCGATCCCGTTGGCGACGTCGCGTACTCCGACGGCGCGCACGAGCACGCCGACCGGCACGGGCGGCTCGTCGCCGGAGAGCCCGACGGGCTTGGCGAAGATCGCGGGCCGAACGAGCGTCGCGAGCCCGTAGACGGCCGTGAGCGCCCCGAGCGTGCGCGGCAACCAGGTCATGCGGTGATCCTCCCAGCCGCCGCGCGACCCCGCGCGCCGCGGACGTTGGAATCGCTGCAGGGCTTCGCCGCCGAGACGAGCACAGCCGCGCTGATCCTCACCTCGTCGCACCTCGGCTGCGCGATCCACCACACAGGTGGGCACGCTGGGGAGGGCTGCTCGGCGCCACGCGATCGTCTTCCAGCGGCTACGCGGCGGCGCCGCGCTCGACGAGCGTGGTGCCGTCGCAGAACAGCACGCCGTCGGCGCAGCGGGCCTCGACCTTGCCGCCCGCGAACTGCTCGGTGTAGAGCCGCGCGTAAAGGCCGTTGCGCGCGAGCAGCTCGGCGTGGGTGCCGCTCTCGACGACCCGGCCGTCCTCGACGGCCAGGATCACGTCCGCGCCCAGGATCGTGGACAGCCGGTGCGCGATCGCGATCGTGGTGCGCCGCCGCGTCGCGTGCTCGAGCGCCTCCTGCACGAGCCGTTCGCTGGTGGTGTCGAGCGCGCTGGTGGCCTCGTCGAGTATGAGGATCCGCGGGTCCTTGAGCAGCACCCGCGCGATGGCCAACCGCTGCTTCTCCCCGCCGGAAAGGCGGTAGCCGCGCTCCCCCACCACAGTGTCGTAGCCCTCGGCGAACGACAGGATCCGATCGTGGATGTTCGCGGCGCGCGCCGCCTCCTCCAGCTCGGCCTGGGTGGCGTCGGGCTTGGCGTAGCGCAGGTTGTCCGCGATCGTCGCGTGCAGCAGGAACGTGTCCTGGGTGACCATGCCGATCGCGTCGGCCACCGAGGCCTGGGTGAGCTCCTGGACGTCCTGGCCGTCGATCGTCACCCGGCCGCGGGCGACGTCGTAGAGCCGCGGCACCAGGTAGGACAGCGTGGTCTTGCCGCTGCCGCTCGGCCCGACGATCGCGGCGAGCTGGCCCGGCTCGACGACGAACGACACGTCCCGCACCGCCCACGTGTCCTCGGCGCCGGGGTAGGAGAACCAGACGTGGTCGAACTCGACCCGACCGGTCACGCCCGAGAGCACCCGGGCGTCGGGCGCGTCGACGATGCGCGGCTGCAGGTCCAGGTAGCCGAAGATCCGCCCGAACAGCGCGAGTGAGGTCTGCACGTCCAGCGAGACGCGCAGCAGGTTGACCGTCGGGAACAGCAGCCGGGCCTGCAGGGTGGTGAACGCGACGATCGTGCCCGCGGTGATCGCCGTGCCGGTGCCCGCGACGATCAGGAAGCCCGCGACGAGGTACACGAGCGCGGGCGTCACCCCGAGGAACGTCTGCACGACCGCGAAGAACGACTGCCCGGTCATGGCCTGGCGCACCTGCAGGTCGACCTGGCGCGCGTTCTCCTCCTTGTAGCGGCGCACCTCGTCGGCCTGCCGGTTGAACACCTTCGCCAGCAGCACGCCCGACACCGACAGCGACTCCTCGGTGATCGCCGTCATGTCCGAGAGCGACTCCTGCGTGCGACCGGCCAGCGCCCGGCGCACCCGTCCCACCCGGACCTGGAGCAGGATGAACAGCGGCACCAGCGCGACGGCCACCACCGTGAGCTGCCACGACAGCAGCAGCATCGCGACCAGCGCCGCCACCACCGTGACGACGTTGCCCAGGATCGAGCTCGCCGTCTCCGACAGCACCGACTGCACGCCGCCGACGTCGTTGGCCAGCCGCGACTGGATCGCCCCCGTGCGCGTCGCCGTGAAGAACGCCAGGTCCATGCGCTGCAGGTGCTCGAACAGCCGCCCGCGCAGGTCGGCCATCACCCGGTTGCCCAGCAACGTGGTCTGCCAGGTCTGGTAGACGCCGATGAGCGCGCTCACCACCGGCACGGCGATCATGCCGACCACGAGCCACACGAGCAGCTCGATGCGGACGACGCCGTCGGCGGGGAACAGCGCACGGTCGAACGTCGCCTGCGTGAGGAACGGGGTGATGATCCCCAGCCCGCTGGAGAGCAGCACGGCGAGCACGATCGCCACCAGCGACGCCCGGTACGGGGTGAAGAGCGCCCACACCCTGCGGCCGAGCTGATCGGGGACGGCAGTGGTCATGGGCCGAGCCTAGAGCCGGATGACCTCCGCCAGCCCGTCGCGCAGTCCCTCCAGGAGCAGGTCGGGCCGCGTGACCGCGGCCGGGTCGCTGTTGATCCCGATGCAGCACGTGCCGTCGTGCGAGATCAGGGTGAGCATCGCCGCGCAGCCCGGCAACGGGCCGAACGGGTACACGCGCGTGATCCGCGCCCCGGCGATGTACACCGGGTGGGCCACGCCGGGCACGTTGGAGGCCTGCACGTCGTTGGCCGAGGTCATCCGGCTCGACATGGCCCCGAGCACCGGCCCGGGCAGCCAGGCGAGCACCGGCCCCAGCAGACCCACCGCGTCGACGGACGCGTGCGCCCGCGCCTGGAGCACGAAGCGGCGCACGGCCTGGACCCGGGCGGCGGGATCGGTCTCGGCGAGCGGGCCGGGCAGGCGGGCGCCGGTGAACCGGTTGCCACCCTGCGGGTCGTCCTCGGAGCGCAGGCTGATCGGGATGCCGATCGGCATCGTCTCCGGCACCGGCACGCCGAGCGCCTCGTGGTAGCGGCGGAACCCGCCGAGCACGGCCGCGAGGAAGCCGTCGTTCACCGAGCCGCCCGCGGCCTTCGCGCCCGCCTTCAGCTCGGCCAGCCCCACGTCGAGCACGTCGAAGTGCCACTCGCCGCTGCGCGGAGCCAGCAGCGGCGACCCGGGCGGCGTGGGTCCGACCGCCTGTCCGAGCGACAGCACGCCACGCGCGCCCCGTTCGAGGCCCGCCGTGGGCCGGGTCAGCAGCCGCGCGGCATCGGTCGGCACCGCGCGGACCGCGCGCGCCACCTGGCCCGCGAGCATGCCGACCGGGTTCGCCGTGCCCGCCACCGACGCCGCGGGCTCCGGTCGCAGCGGGTCGTGCTCGCGGGACCGGCTGTGCAGGCGCGCCATGAGCTGGATCGCACCGAGGCCGTCGGTGGCGGAGTGGTGGGTGACCACCACGTAGGCCGCTCCCCCGTCCGGCAGCCCCTCGACGAGCAACGCCCGCCACAGCGGCCGGTCGCGGTCGAACGGCCGCCGCGCGAACTCCTGCACCAGGTCGAGCAGCTCGCGCCGCGAGCCGCCGATGAGGTGGGCGCGCGACACGTGCTCGTTCATGTCGAGCCGGTCGACGGTGACCCACGCGGGCGCCCCGACGCCCAGCGCGGGCTCGACCACCCGCTGGCGCATCCGGGGCACCATCCGCGACGCCCACTCGTGCGCGGCCAGCAGCCGGTCCCACCCCGGGGTGACGTCGAGCAGCTCGAGCAGCGTGACGTTGGAGCGCAATCGCGGATCGGCCAGCTCGCCGCGCCACATCGCGGTCTCCAGCGGGTTCATCTCGGCCGCCGTGCCCCACTCGAGCGGTGCGGCGACCGGACCGGTGGGCCCGGTCGTGACGTGCACCGGGGCGGGCGGTCCGTCCCACTCGGCGAGGGTTTCGAGGTAGCGCTCGCGCACCTCGTCGACGTGCTTGGGGAGCTCTTCCACCGTCCAGCCCTCGGTCGGCACCGGCGGCAGCACGGTGACCTCCACCGTGCCCTCCCGGATCGTCGACGCCCCACGCCACATGAGCTCGCCCGCGTTGCGGATCACGATCGGCACGATGGGCACGCCGGCCTGCATCGCGACGTGGAAGGCGCCCTTCTTGAACGGCCCCAGCGCCGGCGTGGCCGACCGGGTGCCCTCCGGCGCCATGACCAGCGAGATGCCCTCCCGCAGCCGGGCGACCGCAGGCTCGAGCGCGGCCTTGGCCTGCGCGGTGTTGCCGCGGTCGACGAACGCCATGTCGGCGAGGCGGAACATCAGCCCGAACGCCGGGACGTTCGCGGCCTCCTTCTTCGCGACGCCCGTGAACCCGCCGCGGAGCAGCTTCGCGAGGATGAGGACGTCGAGCTGGCTCTGGTGGTTGAACAGGAAGACGGCGGGTCGGGCCGACTCCAGGTACTCGGCGCCGCGCACGGAGAGCCGCACGCCTGCGAGCGCGGTGCCCAGCTCACCCGCGAGCGCGATGCCGAGGTCGACGCCGTCGCGGCGGGAGCCGTTCAACGCCCCCAGCGCCAGACCCGCGCCGAACCCGCCGACCATCCCGGCCGCGCCCGCCGCGGTGCGCACGACCTCCCGCAGCCCGGCCCGCCCGCGGGGCCGGAAGCGCACGATCGGCCAGCCCTTCTCGGTCGCGATGAGCGCGAGGCCCGGTTCGGGGTTGAGCGCCCGCGCGCGCCCGACCGTCGAGAGGAACGGCACGTCCTCGGTGCCGTTGGAGTACGCGTAGCTCAGCTCCAGGTCGACGCCGTGCTGCGGCGCGAACGCCTGCACGGCCTCGGCCTTGCCGCGCCGCCACAGCGGCGGGCCGCCCGGGCGCCCGGTCGCGATGCCGTTCTCGATCTCGACGGGGGTGACGAGCACGTGCTCGACGCCCATCGCGCGGGCGGCGGGCTCCACCTGGAACCGCGTGGCCGAGGACGCGAACACCACGGTGTGCCCGGCGCGACGGTGGGCCTCGACCAGCCGCCAGGCCTCCGGGTAGAGCGAGCCCGCGATGCCCTGCACCCACAGCCGCTCGCCCAGCTCGGCGAGCTCGTCCTCGCTGCGCCCCGCCCACGCGCGCATGCCGAGCACGAAGAAGCGCTCGAAGTCCGCCTCGGTGGTGACCCCGCGCAGGCCCAGCAGCAGCATGCGCCCCGCTTCGAGCGGGGTGACGTGGCCCGACCGCAGGTGGTGGCGGGCGAACGTGCCCAGCGAGTAGCCGTCGATCAGCGTGCCGTCGAAGTCGAAGAAGGCACCCACCTCGGGTCCTTCCGGGCCTTCGGCGACGTCGGCGAGCAGGCGCTGCGCGTCCCAGGTGACCGGCGGGCTCATCGTTCGCCCTCGCTGTGCTTACCCACCCCGGCCTGCTCCGCAAGCTCCGCAGGCCTCCATCCCCCGGGGCTCGGGCGACGCTTCGCCGGACGCTGCGCCCATGATTCGCTCGCAAGCTCGCTCATGGCTCGACGGCCAATGCGTCGATGCGGCGCACGTCGGCCACCACCTGCTCCAGCTGCGCGGCGAACTCCTCGCGGCGCTTGCCGAGCTCCTCGCGGCCCGCGTCGACGAGGTCGCGGTTGGCGGCGAGCTTCAGCGCGCTGCCGAAGAGCTCCCGGGAGAGCGACTCCGGCCCGTGCAGCCGCCCCTGCAGGAGCATCTGCTGCCCGACGGCGGCGCACTCGTCGAGGAACTCCTTCTCGACGACGGGGGTGCGCGGGTTGCGGGCGGCCAGCCGCAGCGCCACCACCAGCTGGGCGTCGACGAACGAGCGCAGCACCCGGTGGGCGATGAGGAACGGGGCGGCCGAGAGCACGCCGGGCCCGTCGGGGGTGTCCCAATCCGCACCCATCCGGGCCAGCTCGGCGGTGAGCTGGGCGCGGTGGGTGTCGCGGTCGGGGAAGAAGAACTCGAACTTGAGCAGGTCGCGCAGCGCCGAGGCGGCGTCCCACCGGTCCTCGGGCTCGGCGAGCAGCACCAGCTCGGCGATCGCCCGGTCGACGAAGTGGTGGATGGCCGAGTTGCGGTAGAACGCGGCCACGAGGTGCTGGCCGCGCTCGATCGCGTACACCGGCTCCTCGCCGCCCGCGTAGATCGTGACGACCTTCGACCGCTCCAGCGCGCCGAGCACCCGCCGCAGCCCGGTGTCGGTGGACAGCGGCCCGACCGCCCCGACCAGCCCGCGCTCCTCCAGGTAGCCGCGCACGGGGCCGAGCACCTGCCGCACCTGCGCGAGCGTCAACGCCCGGTCGCGCACGCCCAGCAGGGCCAGGGTGACCAGCGCGGTGGCCACGACCGGGGTGACCCGGTTGATCCCCACGCAGACCTCGAACGCCACCTTCTGCAACGCCAGCCGCCGGTCGGGCTCGGCGCCGAGCGCGTCGCGCAGCGAGATCGGCTCGGCGAACCGGACGTAGGCCGATCCGAGCGGCTCGAGCTGCGCGCGGGCGTAGCGGGCGAGCCACGCCACCCCCTCGCCCTTCTTCGGCGCGCCGACCTGCTCGGCGGCCATCGCCGACACCTCGCGCAGCTGGTCGTAGGTGATCGACACCGGCACGAGGTAGACGTCGTCGACGCGGCCCTGCTCGATCGCCTCGGCCACGTTGGCCAGGAGGCCGTAGCGCGGTGGGCGCAGCTTGCCGGTGCGCGAGCGCCCGCCCTCCATGTACCACTCCATGTTGAACCGCTTGGCCAACAGGTAGCCGAAGTACTGGCGGACGGCCAGCTTGTAGACCTCGTCGTCGCCGAAGCTGCGGCGGATGAAGACCACGCCCGCGCGCTTGGCCAACGGGCCGACCGGCCAGAAGCTCAGGTTGTCCCCGCCGAGCACGTGGTTGCGGGGGAAGTCGCGCTCGGCGAGCACATCGGCGAGCAGCAGCGGATCGGCGTAGCTGCGGTGGCTGGGCAGGAACACCAGCGGGTGGGTGCGGTTGCGCTCCCGCAGCCGGGCCAGCCCGGCCTCGTCGACCTGCACGTCCCACGCCCGGGAGTGCAGCGGTCGCGCCGCGCCGGTGAGCAGGTCGATCGCGATGGGGCTCATCGAGGCGACGAGGCCGTGCAGATCGGCCGCCGCGCGCCGGGCGACGGCCGACTCGGGCAGCTCCAGCCGCGCGGCGAGCTCGGCCACCTCGCGGCGGTACTCGGGGCTGTCCTCGATGGCCTCGGCGATGAGCCGGGGCACCTTGACGTGGTCGCCGAGCAGCCCGCGCTCGGCCCGTTCGAGGGCGAGGGTGGCCTGCCGGGCGACGAACGCCGCGAACCCGCCCGTCCCCGGGCGGCCGTACCGGCGGCGCAGGTCGCCGACCGTGGCGGGCTCGCCCGCCACCACCGTCGCCCGGTCCGGCTCGCGGCGCACGATCCGCGCCTGCACGCCCGCGGGCGGACGGCGCACGGCGTCCAGCGACACGACGTCCGACCAGCGCACCCGACGGCTGCCCCCGCGCTCGCGGGGCAGCCACGCCACCCGCACCGGCGTGACGGGCACGTCGTCCGCGAGGTTCGCCAGCGGCTTGGCCAGGGCTTTCGCGTCGATGGGGAGCATCTCGCGCGGCTGGACGTCGTGGGTGCGCAGCCATTCGGTGACGAGCCGCCGCTCGACGTCACTCTCGGCATCGACCAGCACCACAGGCCCGTCCATCCCGCCATCCTGGCCTACCTGGGAGGGTCCTGAACAACTCCGACCGCGGCCCGTGTTGTTCAGGCGCTCCCTACGACGCCGGTCACGGCTGACGGCGAGCGCAGGCCGTCACCCGATAGGGTCGGAGCGGTCACCACCTGCGATCGGGCCTGTCTGCTGCCCGGGAGAGGAGCAGAGCTTGCGGTGAAGGTCGCTCATCTGATCCCCACGTTGCACGCCGACGGCCCCGAGATCGGGCTCGTGGACCTCGCGGGGGCCGCCCGCCAGGCCGACATCGAGATGATCGTCATCGGGCTGTCGGTCTCGTCCGACATCGCCGAGATCAGCGCGCTGCGGCGCGCGGGTGTGCCGGTGGCCGAGCTGGACCTCTTCCCCTGGGACCCGCGGGCGGTCGCGCGCACCGCCAAGCTCTTGCGCGAGCAGCGCGTCGAGCTCGTGCACACACACCTGCCGCAGGCCGACGTCGTGGGCGCAGCGGCGGCGGCCCGCAACCGGATCCCGGCCGTCTCGACGCTGCACCGCATCCACAACGAGCCCGCCGACCGCGTCGACCGGCTCAAGCGCAGCGCCAAGATCCTGGCCCGGCAGCGGTTCATGACCCGCACGATCGCGATCTCGAAGGTGCAGCGGGAGTGGTACCGCAGCCTCGCGGGGCCCGAGACCGACGTCCTGCTGGTGCCCAACGGCGTCGTCGACCCCGGGATGCCCGACGAGGCGCTGCGGGCCCGTCGCCGGGCCGCGATGGAGGTCGAGCCCGACGACGTCGTCGCGCTGTCCACCGCGCCGATGCGCCGCGACCAGGGCCACGAGCTGCTGCTCGACGCCGTCGAAGCGCTGCCGGACGACCTGCCGCTCGTGGTGGCGCTCGCGGGCGACGGGCCGCTGCGGCCCTGGCTGGAGTCCCGGGTCGCGGCCACCGACGCGCTGGCCGACCGCGTGCGGTTCACCCACCGCCACCGCGAGGCCACCGAGCTGCTGGCCGCCGCGGACCTGGTCGTGCACACCGCGCGGGCCGCCGCGCTGCCCACCGGGCTGTTGCGGGCGATGGCGATGGGGCTGCCGACGGTCGCCACCCGCGTCGGCGGGATCCCGGAGGTCGTCACGCCGGACACGGGCCTGCTCGTCGCGCTCGACCCGGCGGCGGTCGCCAGGGCGCTCACCGCGCTCACCGACGACCCGGTGCGGCGCGACAAGCTCGGCGCGGGCGCCCGTGCGCGCTTCCTCGCCGAGTACGACGCCCGGGCGTGGGCGCGGCGGCTGCACGACGTCTACCAGTCCGCGCTGGACAGCTGGTCGAACACGACAAATGCGTCGACAGCGCGTTCGGGGGGCCGCCAGACTGCCCGTTCGTGACCCCACTGCTCCGCCGCGCCACCGCCGACGACCTCCGCGCGCTCGCCGATGTCGACGGCCGGGCGTTCGGCTACGTCCAGACCGACCAGGACCTGGAGAACTTCCGGCCGATGTTCGAGCCGGACCGGTTCCTCCTGGCCTGCGATCCGGACAGCGGCACGATCCTCGGGGTCACCGGTTCGTTCCCCCTGGACGTCACGCTGCCCGGTGGCGCGGTGCTGGCGGTGCCGGGGGTCACCTGGGTGGCGGTCGACCCGACCGTCCGCCGACGCGGCATCCTGCGCGCGATGTTCACCGAGCAGCACTCCGGGTTCGTCGCGGACGGCGACGTCCTCGCCCTGCTCACGGCGAGCGAGGGCACGATCTACAGCCGTTTCGGCTACGGCGTCACCACGCTCAACCGGTCCTTCGAGATCACCCGCCGTCGCGCGGTGTTCCGGGACGACGCGCCCGACCCGGGCGGCGTTCGGTACGTCGACGCGGAGACCGCCCGCAAGCTCGCCCCCGAGCTGCACCGGCGCTGGTGCGCGATCACGCCGGGCGCGGTGTCGCGCAGCGAGGCGATGTGGGACGAGCACCTGCGCGACGAGGAGCGCTGGCGCGACGGCGGCAGCGCATTGCACTTCCTCTTCCACCCCGACGGCTACGCGTCCTACCGCGTGCGCTGGTCCGACAGCTCGGCGTCGGTGGTCGACCTGTTCGCGGCCACCGACGACGCGTACGCCGCGCTGTGGCGGGTGCTGCTGGGGCTGGACCTCGTCGACAAGGTGACCGGGCACAAGAACCTCGCGCTCGACGACCCGCTGCCGCTGATGCTCACCGACGCCCGGCAGGTGCACACCACCGCCGTGGACGACGGGCTGTGGTCCCGCGTGCTCGACGTGGCCGCCGCACTCGGGGCGCGGAGGTACGCGGTGGAGGTCGACGTCGTGCTCGACGTCCGCGACGACTTCCTCGACCGCGGCGGCCGGGTGCGGCTGCAGGGCGGCCCGGAGGGCGCGACGTGCACGCCGACCGACGCTCCCGCGGATCTCGCCCTCCCGGTGGGGACGCTCGGGCCGCTGCTCTTCGGCAGCGCCCGGGCGAGCACCTACGCCAGGGCCGGGCGGGCCGAGGGCACGCCCGACGTGCTGCGGCGGGTCGACGCGGCGTTCGCGACCGACCGCGAGCCGCTGCACGGCACCGGCTTCTAGGCGGTCCGTTCTCGGGCTACTTCTCGGGCTACTTCTTGGGCGCGGCGACCGGCTCGACGGGCGAGAGGCAGAGCACCAGGCCGACCTCGCCGGTCTTGCCCTCCCAGTAGGAGCTGGTCGCCTTCGGGAACTGCGCGCAGGCGTCCAGGCTAGCGTCGATCATCGTCTTGTTCTCGAGCTTGCCCTCCACCTTGAAGCTGGCGCTCGCGTCGCCGCAGCCGACCTTGGCGAGCTCGTTGCCGCCGGTCTGGGCCAGGCAGTCGCCGACGTTCGCCGAGGCGGGGGCGGTGTGCGTGCCGTACCACGCGGCGCCGCCGATGCCGCCCATGATCACGAGCAGGGCGACCCAGCCGCCGATCTTGCGCTTGCGGGGGCGCGGGGGCGGGCCGAGCGACTCGGGCTCGGCCGGGGCGGCGGCCGGTACGGGCGCGAGGCCCGCGGCCACGGGCACCGGGGTGGCCTGCGGCAGGCGAGCGGCGGCGGGCTGCGGGCGCGGGGCGGGCGCGGCCGGGCGCTGCGGGGCGGGCGCGGCCTGCGGACGCTGGGGGCTGTCGGGACGCTGGACGGGACGCAGCGGCGGCGCGACCTGCGGACGTTGCTGGGGGGTCTGCGGCCGGGCCTGCGGGCCGCGCTGGGCGGGCGGAGCCGGGGGCCGCTGCGCGGGCGGGGCCTGCGGCGGGCTGGGCTGCGGGCGGTGCTGCGGCCACTGCGCGGGCTGCTGCGGGGCCGGGGGCCGCGGGGCCTGGGGGCGCTGCGCGGGCTGACCCTGCGCGGGCATGCCCGGGCGGCCGGGCCGCGGCGGCTGCTGGGCGGCGGCGCGCGCGGGGAAAGCGCCCGGGACGGCACTGGCGGCGGCCGGGCCGAAGGCCGGGTGGGCGGGCTGGTTCATCGTCTCTCCCCTGGTGGTGCGTCCTACGAGGAGAAGAATGCACCCTGGGCGCTGATACCCGCGATCACCACGACGGCGCAGATCACGTATGTGTGGGGTAAGGCTCAGCTTGCCGTCCCGCAACCCCGCTCCAGGGTCCGTGGCAAGGTTCGCCGCATGGCTGGATCACCGGCGCCCTCCGCCGTCGTCACCGGGGCCGCGCGGGGCTTCGGCAAGGAGATCGCCCGCCGCTTGGTCGCGCGCGGGCACCACGTGCTGATCACCGACGTCGACGCCGCGGCGGTCACCGCCGCCGCGGCCGAGCTCGGCGGGGGCTGCACCGGCGTCGTCGCCGACGCCCGTTCAGCCGCCGACCACCGGCGCGCCGCCGACGCCGCCGCCGAGCTCGGGCCGGTCACGGTGTGGGTGAACAACGCGGGCGTCCTGCGGGCGGGCAAGGCGTGGGAGCTCAGCGAGGACGACGTCGACGGCCAGGTCGCGGTGAACCTGCTCGGGGTGGTGCACGGCTCGCGGGCCGCGGTCGAGGCGATGCGGGGCCGGGGCGGGCACCTGCTCAACATCGCGTCGATGTCGGCGCACGGGCCGGTGCCCGGCCTCGCCGTGTACGCCGCGACGAAGGCCGCGGTGCTCTCCTTCACCACGAGCCTCGCGGGCGAGCTCGCGCTGGCCCGGTTGCCGATCCGGGCGCACGCCCTGTGCCCCGACGCCGCGGACACCGCGCTCGTGCGCGACGAGCAGGCGCACGCGGACACCGCGATCCTGTTCTCCCGGCCCACGCTGCTGAGCACGGACGCCGTGGCCGACGCCGCGGTCGCGCTGCTGGCCGGGCGCCGGATCGTCCGGTCGCTCCCGCCCGCGCGCGCCGGTCTGGCCCGGGTCGGCGGCCTTCTGCCGGTCGTCGGCCTCCCGGTGCTCGCACGGCTGCGGGCGCGCGGTGAGCGGCGTCGGGTGGCCGCGTCGTGACGTGCCCGGGCCCCGGTTCGCCGTCGGTGGTCCACCCCGCGGCGACCCCGCACGGTGTGCGGGCGCGACCGACCGCCGCGCGTCGGGGCCACCGGTGAGCCGCACGCCCCGCAGGCACGACGCCGACG
>DATAOO010000393.1:0-10783 GCA_036265695.1 Pseudonocardia sp.
GGGCGCAACGCCGTCCTCAGTCGCCGAGCGCCATCCGCGCCCGCACTTCGCCGAGCGCTTCCTGGTACTCCGGCCGCGGGTCCATGACGGCGGCCATCTTGTACTGGGCGTGCGCCTCGGGCAGGCGGCCCTGCCGCTGCAGCGCCTTGCCCAGCGCGAACCGGGCGTAGTGGTCGGCCGGGTCGAGCTCCAGCACCCGGGTGAACGCCTCCTCGGCCCGCGCGAGCTGGGCGGAGTTGAGGTAGGCACGGCCTGCGAGCAGTTGCACCGAGACGCTGTCGGGCCGGTCGGCGAGCACGGGCAGCAGCGCCTGCAGCGCGTCCAGCGGCCTGCTGCTCGCGACGAGCATCTCGGCGCGGCGGAAGGACTCGAAGAGGCTGTCGGGCGTGCTCGTCATGGTCGTCTAACGGTAAGGGCATCCGCCACGAACCGCGAGGCTTGACATCCTCCCGGGCTGCGGGGTGGCGGGCCGTTAGGCTGACGACCCGGACCGGTGGGATTCGTGGGACGGAGCAGTGGTGGCGGTCATCGAGCAGGTCGGAGCACGCGAGATCCTCGACTCGCGGGGCAACCCGACGGTCGAGGTCGAGGTGGCGCTCGACGACGGCACACTCGCCCGCGCGGCCGTGCCGTCGGGCGCGTCCACGGGTGAGCACGAGGCGCACGAGCTGCGCGACGGCGACCCGCTGCGCTTCGGCGGCAAGGGCGTGGAGAAGGCCGTCTCGGCGGTGTTGGACGAGATCGGGCCCGAGCTGGTGGGCATGGAGGCGGTCGACCAGCGCCTCGTCGACCAGCGCCTCGTCGACCTCGACGGCACCCCGGCCAAGTCGCGGCTGGGCGCCAACGCGCTGCTGGGCGTGTCGCTGGCGGTGGCGAAGGCGGCGGCGGAGTCGTCCGGGCTGGAGCTGTTCCGCTACGTCGGCGGCCCCAACGCGCACGTGCTCCCGGTGCCGATGATGAACATCATCAACGGCGGCGCGCACGCCGACACCTCGGTCGACGTGCAGGAGTTCATGATCGCTCCGGTCGGCGCCGACTCGTTCAAGGAGGCGCTGCGCTGGGGCGCCGAGGTCTACCACGCGCTCAAGTCCGTGCTGAAGGCGAAGAAGCTCGCCACCGGGCTCGGCGACGAGGGCGGCTTCGCCCCCGACCTGGCGGGCACCCGGGCCGCGCTGGACCTCATCGCGGAGGCCGTGGAGAAGACCGGCTACACGCTGGGGCGCGACATCGCGCTGGCGCTCGACGTCGCCGCCACCGAGTTCTACGCCGACGGCCGCTACTCCTACGAGGGCAAGAAGCTCTCGGCGGCCGAGCTCACGGCCGTGTACGAGGAGCTGGTCGACGCGTACCCGCTGGTGTCGATCGAGGACCCCCTGGCCGAGGACGACTGGGACGGCTGGGTCGCGCTCACCGACGCGATCGGCTCGAAGGTGCAGATCGTGGGCGACGACCTGTTCGTCACCAACCCCGAGCGGCTCGACGACGGCATCGCCCGCGGCGCCGCCAACGCGCTCCTGGTGAAGGTCAACCAGATCGGCACGCTCTCGGAGACGCTCGACGCCGTCACGCTCGCCCAGTCCTCGGGCTACCGCTGCATGATGAGCCACCGCTCGGGCGAGACCGAGGACACCACGATCGCCGACCTCGCCGTCGCCACCGGGTGCGGGCAGATCAAGACCGGCGCGCCCGCCCGCTCCGACCGCGTCGCGAAGTACAACCAACTGCTGCGCATCGAGGAGGGGCTCGGCGACGCCGCCCGTTACGCGGGCGACCTGGCCTTCCCCCGGTTCACCGCCCCCTGATGGTGAGTCGCACGATTTGCCAGGGCGAGTTGGCCGTTTCGACGGGTCGATAGCCGTGGCCGAGGCGAAGCGAGGACGGCCGCCGCGACCCGCCGCGACCCGGCGGCGGGGGCCGAAGCTCACCCGGGGCCGGTCGCGCGGCGTGGTCGCGGCGACGACGGGGCTGCTCGGCCTGTCCTCCACCCGCCGCGCCGCGATCCTGGCCGTCGTCGTGTGCGCGCTCGCGCTCTCGGTCGCCGTGCCGCTGCGCAACTACGTGTCACAGCGCCAGGAGCTGTCCGCCGTCACGCAGCGGCAGGAGGCTCTCGCGGCCGAGGTGGCGGCGCTCTCGGCGGAGAAGGCCCGGCTGTCGGATTCGGCCGAGGTGGAGGCGCAGGCCCGCTCCCGGCTGGGATATGTGATGCCAGGCGAGGTGCCCTACGTGGTGCAGCTGCCCTCCGGTCCGGGCGGCCCGGCGGCGGGCCCGGGCAGCGGCGCGCTGTGGTACCGCACGCTGTGGCGGCAGGTCGTGGAGGGTTCGCCGTGAATGTCGCTCGGGCCGACCTCGAGGCGATGACCGCACAGCTCGGCAGGCCTCCGCGCGGGGTGCTGGACGTCGCGCACCGGTGCCCGTGCGGGCAGCCGTCGGTGGTGCGCACGGCCCCGCGCCTGCCCGACGGCACCCCGTTCCCCACGCTGTACTACCTCACCTGCGCCCGGCTGGCCGCCCGCATCGGCACGCTCGAGGCCGAGGGCCGCATGAAGGAGATGACGGCCCGGCTCGCCGAAGACCCGGAGCTGGCGGCGGCCTACCTGCGCGCGCACAAGGCGTACCTCGCGGAGCGCGACGCCATCGCGCCGCTCGGCACGGACGTCAGCGCCGGCGGTATGCCGGACCGGGTGAAGTGCCTGCACGTCGCCGTGGCCCACGCGCTGGCCGCGGGCCCGGGCGTCAACCCGTTCGGCGACGAGGCGCTCGACGAGCTCGGCGACTGGTGGGCGGTGGGCCCCTGCGTCACGACCGAGGGGTGACGCGGGCGACGAGGGGTTCGGTCACGGTGTCGACCGGCAGCGTGCCCGCCGTGCGCCACGGCCCGTCGGGGAGGAAGCGGGAGGCCACGAACGCGGCCGCGACCTCGTCCGGCCCGTACCGCAGCAGCAGGCTGCCCTGCAGGCACAGCGCCAACAGCTCGGCCATCCGCCGGGCCCGGCGCGGCTCGCGGCTGCGCAGCTCGGCGCGCAGCTCCCGCACGGCCCGGTCGAACCACTGGTCGGCGCCCGCCGCGGCGTCCAGCTCCGCGACGACCGCCGCCACGGCCTCCGGCTCGCGGGTGAGCGCGCGCAGGACGTCCAGCGCCGTGACGTTGCCCGAACCCTCCCAGATCGAGTTGAGCGGCGCCTCGCGGTAGCGCCGCGGCAGCCCGGAGTCCTCGACGAAGCCGTTGCCGCCCAGGCATTCGAGCGCCTCGGCGACCACCGCGGGCGCGCGTTTGCACACCAGGTACTTCGCCGCGGGGAGGGCGAGGCGCAAGAACGGGCGCTCGTCGCGGTCGACCGCGCCGGCCAGGCGCATCGCTAGCGCGGTGGCCGCCTCCGACTCCAGCGCGAGGTCCGCGATCACCGTCTGCATCAACGGCTGCTGCGCCAACGGGCGGCCGAACGCGCTGCGGTGGGTGACGTGGTGCGCCGCCTCCGACAGCGCGACGCGGATCAGCGACGCCGAGCCCAGCACGCAGTCGAGCCTTGTCATCGACACCATCTCGATGATCGTCGCGACGCCGCGGCCCTCCTCGCCGAGCCGCCACCCGACCGCGCTCTCGTACTCGATCTCGGCCGACGCGTTGGACCGGTTGCCGAGCTTGTCCTTGAGGCGCATCAGCCGGATGCCGTTGCGGGTGCCGTCGGGCAGCACGCGGGGGAGGACGAAGCAGGTGAGCCCGCCCGGCGCCTGGGCCAGCGTGAGGAACAGGTCGTTCATCGGGGCCGACGTGAACCACTTGTGCCCGGTGAGCCGGTAGGTGCCTTCCCGCGACGGCTCCGCGCGCGTGGTGTTGGCGCGCACGTCCGAGCCACCCTGCTTCTCGGTCATCGACATGCCCGCGAGCAGCCCGGCCTTCGTCGCGGGCGGGGCGAGGCCGAACGCGTACGTCGTGGAGCGCAGCCCGGGCTCGTAGGCCGCGGCCAGCGCGGGGTCGTGCCGGAGCGCGGGCACGGCCGCGTACGTCATCGAGATCGGGCAGCAGTGCCCCGACTCCAGCTGCCCCATCAGGTAGAAGCCCGCCGCCCGCGCCACGTGCGCGCCCGAGCCCGGCTCGCCCGCCCACGGTGTGCCGTGCAGCCCGGATCCGACGGCCCGGCGCAGCAACCAGTGCCAGGAGGGGTGGAACTCGACCTCGTCGATGCGGGTGCCGTACCGGTCGTGGGTGTGCAGCACGGGCGGGTGGACGTCGGCGAGCCGGGCGTGCTCCCGCGCCTCCTCCGAGGTGACCAGCGCAGCGAGGTGCTTCAAGGCCGGGAGCGCGTCGCCCGCCCCTTCCCGGGCCAGTGCCGCGGTGAGCGCCGGGTCGCAGGCCAGCGGGTCGTAGTCGACCAAGGGCGCTGGCTGGTTGGCCACGCCCGTACGGTAAGCCCATGTCCCGCGTCGCCGCCATCGACTGTGGCACGAACTCGATCCGGCTGCTGGTCGCCGACACCGCCCCATCCGGCGCCTTGCGGGACATCTACCGCGAGCAGCGCGTGGTGCGGCTCGGCAAGGGCGTGGACGCCACCGGCGTGCTGGACGCGGAGGCGTTGGAGCGCACCCGCGTCGCGCTGGCCGACTACACGGCCGTGCTGCGTCGCAAGGGCACCGAGCGCGTGCGGATGGTGGCTACGAGCGCCACCCGCGACGCCCGCAACCGCGACGACTTCTTCGGCATGGTCCGCGCGACCCTCGGGGTGGACGCCGAGGTCATCTCCGGGGACGAGGAGGCGCGGCTGTCGTTCGCGGGCGCCGTGGGCGAGCTCGACCCGTCCGACGGCCCGTTCGTCGTCGTCGACACCGGCGGCGGCTCCACCGAGCTCGTGGTCGGCGACCTCACCGACGACGGCGCGACCGTGCGCGCCGCCTACTCCGCCGACATCGGCAGCGTCCGCATCACCGAACGCAGCCTCGCGGGCGACCCGCCCTCGGCCGCCGAGGTGGCCGCGGCCCGTTCGCTCGCCGCGGAGGTGCTGGAGCAGGCGTTCGCCGCGGTGCCGGTGGCGGGCGCGCGCACCTGGGTCGGGGTCGCGGGCACGATCACCACGCTGTCCGCGTACGCCCAGCGGCTGCAGGCCTACGACCCGGCGGCCGTGCACCTCTCGCGGCTCTCGGTGGAGGACCTGCACCGGGTGGCCGAGGAGCTGCTCGGCATGACCCGCGCCGAGCGGGGCGAGCACAAGGCCATCGATCCGGGCCGCATCGACGTGATCGGCGGCGGCGCGCTGATCGTCGACATCATGGGCGCCGTGCTGCACCAGCGGGCGGGCATCACCGAGCTGGTGGTCAGCGAGCACGACATCCTCGACGGCATCGCCCGCACGATCGCGTGAGCGAGCTCACCATCAACGCAGCACGCAGGAACGCGCCTGACGAGCGCCATCGAGGAGGGCGCGTGACCCTGGCCGAGCTGGACGCGGCGCTCGTCGAGTGCCGGGCCTGCCCGCGGCTCGTCGCGTGGCGGGAGAAGATCGCCGCCGAGAAGCGCGCGGCGTACCGCGACGAGACCTACTGGGGACGGCCAGTGCCCGGCTTCGGCCCGGCCGACGCCAAGCTGTTGATCGTCGGGCTGGCGCCCGCGGCGCACGGCGGCAACCGCACGGGGCGGATGTTCACCGGCGACCGCTCCGGGGACGTCCTCTACGCCGCGCTGCACGCCGTCGGCCTGGCCAACCAGCCGACGTCGACGCACATCGGCGACGGCCTGGCCCTGCGCGGCACGCGGATCACCGCGCCGGTGCACTGCGCGCCGCCGGACAACAAGCCCACGCCGGCCGAGCGCGACACCTGCGGTCGTTGGCTCCGTCAGGAGCTGGCCCTGCTCGCGCCGCGCGCCGTCGTCGTGCTGGGGGCGTTCGGCTGGCAGGCGCTGCTCCCCGTGCTCGACGGCGCGGGCTGGCGGGTGCCCCGACCCCGGCCGCGCTTCGGTCACGGCGTGCGCGTGGACCTGCCGGGGGAGCACGGGCCGCTCGCGGTGTTCGGCTGCTACCACGTCTCGCAGCAAAACACGTTCACCGGACGGCTCACGCCCGCGATGCTCGAAGCGGTGCTGCGTGCGGCGGCTGCGGCGGCGGGCGTGCTCTGAATCGTCACAGACATCACCAGGTGCGCGCGCCGCGCTAGTGGGAACATGGAGATATGGCCAGGGCAACCAGGATCGTCATCGTCGGCGGCGGGTACGTCGGCATGTACACGGCGTTGCGGCTGCAGAAGAAGCTGCGCGGTGGCGAGGCTGAGATCACGGTGGTCGACCCGCAGCCGCACATGACCTACCAGCCGTTCCTCCCCGAGGCGGCGGCGGGCTCCATCGAGCCGCGCCACGTCGTGGTGCCCCTGCGGCGGGTGCTGCGCAAGTGCCAGGTGCTCACCGGGCGGGTCACGGCGATCAGCAACGCCGCCCGGGAGGTCACGGTCGAGCTGGCCGACGGCCACGTCACGGCGCTCGGCTTCGACGTGCTCGTCGTCGCGCCCGGCTCGGTCGCGCGCACGCTCCCGATCCCCGGGCTCGCCGAGCAGGGCATCGCGTTCAAGACCATCGGCGAGGCCATCTTCCTGCGCAACCACGTGCTGTCGCGGCTGGACGCGGCCGACACCACGATCGACCCGACGCTGCGGCAGCGGCTGCTCACGTTCATGGTGGTCGGCGGCGGGTACGCGGGCGTCGAGGCGCTGGCCGAGCTGGCCGACATGGCCCGCTACGCGAGCCGGTACTACCCCACGATCGACCGCGAGGACATCCGCTGGATCCTGGTCGAGGCCACCGGGCGGATCATGCCCGAGGTCAGCCCGAAGATGGGCCGCTACACCGTCGAACGGCTGCTGGACTCCGACATCGAGGTCAATCTCGACACCCGGGTGAAGTCGATGGTCGGCGGGCACGTCGAGCTCGACGACGGCCAGGAGTTCGACACCGACACCATCATCTGGACGGCGGGCGTGAAGCCGAGCCCGATGCTGGACCACACCGACCTCCCGCGCGATGACCGCGGCCGCCTCGACTGCCACGCCACCCTCCAGGTGCGCGACCTGCCCGGGGTGTTCTCCGCGGGCGACTGCGCGGGCGTGCCGGACCTGTCCAAGGACGACCCCGAGGCCCGCACCAGCCCGTCCGCCCAACACGCCGTGCGGCAGGCGAAGGTGCTGGCCGACAACGTGGTCGCGCACCTGCGTCAGCGTCCGCTGAAGGAGTACAAGCACAGCTACGCGGGCTCGGTGGCCAGCCTCGGGCTGTACAAGGGCGTCGCGGAGATCTACGGGGTGAAGCTGCGCGGCATCGTCGCGTGGTTCATGCACCGCACTTACCACGTGAGCCGCATGCCCACCTGGAACCGGCGGATCCGGATCGTGTTCGACTGGACCGGCGCGCTGGTCCTCGGCCGCGAGGTCGTGTCGCTCGGGCAGATCAACGAGCCCAAGGCCGAGTTCGAGCGGGTCGCCGCGCCGGAGCGGAAGGTCAGCGCCTGACGCCTGGGCCGTAGGCTCACCCGCGGCCCCCGTAGCCCAATCGGCAGAGGCAAGCCCCTTAAAAGGGTTCGAGTGTGGGTTCGAGTCCCACCGGGGGCACCCGCGGAGCCACTGTGCCCACATCGGCGGCCCGCCAGCCGGCGCCCGGAATGACGGCAATGGCGAGTCGTCGATGGACGATGACCACGCTCCTCGTCGCTACAGCGGACGATCCAGCCGCCCCAGGAACGTAGGCGGTGCCACAGCCAGTGGCAGCCGCCATCCGCTGGATCGCCTCCAGGTAGTCACCCCGTCGCGCGTGGCGTGTGCGGGACTGGTACCCATCACCGGAGGCACCCGTGCCGCCGAATGCCTCGGCCGAACGGCCTTCGCGTAACGCATCGGCCCTGGTCGGCGACGGGGAGACATGACCGGGCAACGGCGTCCACTGGGTTGGGCCGTGCTGGTCGGCGTGCTGTGCGCGGTGATCCTGTTCGGACTGAGTTTCGCTCGGGGCACGGCGGCGATGACCGGGGTGGCGCACTCGGAACGAGGGCCCTCGTCCGCCTCCTTCGTGACGTCAACGACGGTCGCCGCCCCGTCCTCGGATCCGGATCCCACCGACGTCGCGTTGCCCGCCGCGTCGCCCCGCGGCCCGGTCGGCCTGGCCGCCGCGCCGCCGGTCCAGGTGCCGGTCACCCCGGCCGTTGTCGCGGCTGCCCCGCAGGCGGTGGCGAGCGGTGTCGTCCGCCAAGGCGCCTTCTGTGCGAGGGACGCGGCGGGTCAGACCGGCTACACGTCGAGCGGCACCAAGATGATCTGCACCTACGCCGACGGCGAGGACCAGCCTCGCTGGCGGGCGGATGGGCCGACGCAACCGAAGCCGTCGAAGGCGTCGGAGCGGCAGGATCAAGAGCAGCAGGACGAGGAGCAGCAAGACCAGGAGGATCAGCAAGAGCCGACGAATGTGGCGCCGACGACCGTGAAGGCCTCGAGCAGCCCGCAGCCCGCGAACTTCACGCCGTTCAGGGCTCAGTCATGATCATCGGCGGTCAGAACGTGCCGGGGTACTTGCCGTTGCGGAAGATGTCGATATAGCCGTCGCCGCTGTTGTCCGTGTAGGTGCAGGTGGACTCGCGGCTCCCCTTCGACGGCACGCCGGTCGAGTACGTGCACCCGCGGCCTTGCACTCGGACTCGATCGTCTGCTCTGGGATCTTCTCCTCGGCTTGGGCGACGCCGCCGTCTCACTGGGCGGCAAGCACGCGGTAGGTCAGGTGCGTGACCAGGCTCGCGCCCCGCGCGGTGACCTGCTCCAGCCGCAGCGGCGGAACACCGTCGAACAGCCGGGTGCCCGCGCCCATGGTGAACGGCGCGACGTGCAGCCGCAGCTCGTCGACGAGACCGGCGGCGAGGTACTGGTTGGCGGTGGTCGCGCCGCCCTGGATCGCGACCTCGCCGTCGCCCGCCGCCGCGCGCGCCTGGGTCAGCGCGGCGTCGATCCCGTCGGTGACGAAGTGGTACGTGGTGCCGCCCGCCATCGGCTGCGGCTCACGGGCGTGGTGGGTGAGTACGAAGACCGGGGCGTGGAACGGCGGATCGTCGCCCCACCAGCCGTTCCACGGCCGGTCCCAAGCGCCGCGCACGGGCCCGAACATGTTGCGCCCCATGATGAAGGCGGCAGGCGCGGCCATCCGGTCGACCTCGGCCCGGTTCTCGTCGGGGGTCTCGAACATCCACGCGTGCAGCTGCGCGCCGGAGCCGTCGCCGCCGTCGTCGCCGAAGGGGCGTTCCTCGGTCTGGTTGAGCCCGGCCGAGTACCCGTCGGCCGAGATCGTGATGTCGCAGACGACCTTGCTCACGGCGGCCTCAGGTTCCGCGGCCCTTGTAGTACAGCTCGAGCACGGTGCGCTGGCTGTCGGGGTTCAACACCTGGTGCACGGCGGTGGCGAGCGGGGTGGGGACGTCGTCGTGCGGCGCACCCTCGTCGATCCAGGCGAGGACGACCCGGACATCGGCGGGATCGACGCACGTCGCTGCGGCCAACTCGTCCACGGTCATCAGGCGAGCCTGGCACGGCAGGCGGCGGCGGGCCAGCCGCCGCCGCGGCGCCCTCCCGAAGCGCTGGGCGGCGACACCGCATACCGGTTGACCGTATGGATACGGACGGTGTTCGCCGCCTACCGTCTGTGGCATGGGTGTGCTGCTGGCGACGCTGAGCCTCGGCGTCGCCGTGGTGTTCGCCGGGTTCGTCCGCCCGCGGTGCGGTCGGCTCGCGGCCGCGACGCACACCCTGATGGGCCTGGGCATGGCGGCGATGTTCTCGCCGTGGGGTGATCCGGTGCCACCGCTCGTCGGCGCGCTCGTCTTCGCCGCCCTCGCGCTGTGGTTCGGCACCCGGCTGTTGCGCGGGGTTCCGGCCGGGGCCGGGGGAGCGGCGCACCTGGTGGTGGCCCCGGCCGCGATGGCGGCGATGTACCTGAGCCACGGCCACGGCGGTCACCACGCGAGCGGGCTGGTGCTCGCGGCGCTGTGGCTGGCCCTCGCGGGCTACTTCGGCTGGCACGCCGTCGCGAGCGTGGGCCGCGTCCAGCGGGCGTGGACGCGTGTCCCCGCAGGCGCGGCAGCGCTGGTCGCACCGCCGGTGCGGCGGCTGTGGGTGGAGCCCGGCGCACACGTCGTGATGAGCGGCCTGATGGCGGCGATGTTCCTCACCGCGCTCTGACGTGCGTTAGCACCTGCGAACTTCCCGGGCGGATCTCGAACCCGTGCCGATGACGCGCCGTCCCCGGAGATGAGGGGCGCGGCCGGAAGCGTCGGGGTGGGGACCCTAGAGACAACCCGGAAACCCCGCGCCCCTCACCAGGCGGCCCCCTGGGGAGCGGGGCCGCCCCGGATCCACGGGGAGCGGATCACCCATGTCGTCTCTGTCGTTCTGCCATGCGCTCATCCGGCGGGCCTGCACCGCCGTGCTGCTGCTGGCGGTCGTGGTCGTGCTCGCGCACGATCCGCGGCCCGCCGTCGACCTGCGGGCCTTCTCGTCCGACGTCCTCTGGAACGACGCCTGGACCACCGGGGCCTTCGTCGACGCGGGCGCCACGCTCTACCGGCACGACCCCCAGCACTTCCTGTGCAAGGCGGGCGGCTGCGCGGAAGTCGAGGTGTCCGACCGGGTCGGACAGGCGGTCGGCATCGTCTGCCGCCGCGACCCCGAGGGCTACGTCAAGCTGTACTACGCGACCGACCGCGAGCCCGCCTGGGCCTTCGCCGCCGACGTGCACGCCAAGGGCCCGGTGCCCGCCTGCGGCGTCTGGGACTGG
>DATAOO010000394.1:0-6629 GCA_036265695.1 Pseudonocardia sp.
GCCGGGGTCGGAGGTATTCCACCGACCCCGGCCACGTTTGCGGTGCGACCGCACGCGCGGAGGAAGTGCCCCCTCGCCGGGTCGCACCGGCGGCGTCCGGGTGCCCGCGGCGCGCCTCGACGGGCGCTGCAGCGCGGGCGGATCCGGAAGCCGGGTCCGCGGTCTCCTCAGGACCGCATTCCGACGGCGACCACACCGGCGGGCCGCTGGGCGCCCGGATGTGCTTCGGCGTCGACCCGCAGCGCCACTGCTGTCGCTGCGGCGGAGAAGATCAGGTCGGCGGCGGCGACGCCGTAGTCGCACGCCGCGGGCGGCACCCGCCAGTGCACCCAGCCGTCGGGCACCTGCGAGGGCGGGGCCGCGACCGCGGCGCCGCCGCTGTGCAGCACCACCCCGGGCACGCCGCGCAGCGCGACGGGCAGCGCCGCGCCGGGGGTGACCGGGTACCACCACGAGCCCGTGGGCGTGGCGGCCACCGGCACCACGATGTCGGCCGCCCGCAGTTGCGCGCAGATGCCGCGGCCGATCGTCGCGGGCACCTCGAGCACGTCCAGCTTGGCCCCGCTGACCAGCATCAGCGTGTCCTCGGACGCCTCGACCACCGGCCATCCGTGGTCGAGAAGCTCACGCGCCGCTGCGCGCAGCTCCGCGCCGTAAACCCCGCGGTAGCTGTCCCAGCCCGGCATCGCACTACCTCCTCTTGCAGCGCCGTTGTGGCGCTCCTTACATGCCTTACAACGTCGAGTGTGGCGGAGAGGAAACGGCCGCAGAACCCGGAGGCGGCGACTGTGCGTGACGCCGAGACGAGCGGAGTCACCGGCTGATCACGGTGCGCGGTCGCCCGTTCGTCGCGGGACCGCCGGTCCGCCTCCGGGGGTCGGCGGCACGCGGCCGAACGGCCCCACGACCGCCCGTCGCCCGCCACGTTCGGTGAGCGGCCGAACCCGCCCCGCCGCAGACACGGCGGTGCCGGCGACCCGCGGGTCGCCGGCACCGGGATTCGGGGGGCTAGAGGGCGCGGACCGTGTCGGCCTGCGGCCCCTTCGCGCCTTGGCTGGCTTCGAAGGAGACGCGCTGGTTCTCCTCCAGGGTGCGGAAGCCGTCGGACTCGATGGCGGAGTAGTGGACGAAGACGTCCGGGCCGCTGTCGTCCGCGGCGATGAAGCCGTAGCCCTTCTCAGCGTTGAACCACTTGACGGTGCCCTGCGGCATGTTCGTGATCTCCAGGTGCGAGGCGAGCCCGCTCGGCACGGCGCCGAGGGGCGCCGGAACGTATCGTCCGGGGCGCGGCCAGCGGCAGCGCCCCGGGCCGCCGTTGCGATATCGTGACCTTCGGCCGCGGCGCCCGTCACGCACCGCATCCGCACGTGGCCTGAACCCCTCCCAGCCGCGAAAGGTGCCGAATGTCCACGGTCGCATCCGACCCGCCGACGACCATCCCCCTCGTCGAAGGCCGCAAGTCCGTGCTCGAGCAGTCCCTCGTGATCGCGTTCATGATCATCCCGGTGGTCGCGCTGGTCGCCGCGGTGACGTTGACGTGGGGATGGGGCATCACGCTGCTCGACGTCGTGATCGCGACGATCGCCTACTTCGGCACCGGCCTCGGGGTGACCGTCGGCTTCCACCGCCACTTCACCCACAAGTCGTTCAAGGCCACCCGCCCGTTGAAGGTGGCGCTGGCCGTCACCGGCAGCCTCGCCTTCCAGGGCAGCATCGTCAGCTGGGTCGCCGACCACCGCCGTCACCACGCGTTCTCCGACAAGGAGGGCGACCCGCACTCCCCCTGGCTGTTCGGCACCGGCCCGCTCGCCATCGCCCGCGGCTTCTGGCACGCCCACATGGGCTGGCTGTTCGACCGCGACAAGACCAACGCCCGCCGCTTCGCCCCCGACCTGCTCGCCGACCGGGACATCGCCGCCGTCGACCGGCAGTTCGTGCTCCTGACCGCCGTCAGCCTCGGCGTCCCCGCCCTGCTCGGCGGCCTGCTGAGCTGGTCGTGGTGGGGCGCGCTCACCGCGTTCCTGTGGGGCGGGCTCGTGCGGGTGGGCCTGCTGCACCACGTCACCTGGTCGATCAACTCGATCTGCCACATGGCGGGCCGCAGGCCGTTCGGCACCCGCGACCGCTCGGCCAACGTCTGGTGGCTGGCCGTCCTCTCCTTCGGCGAGTCGTGGCACAACCTGCACCACGCCGACCCCACGTGCGCCCGGCACGGGGTCAAGCGCGGCCAGATCGACATGTCGGCCCGCCTCATCTGGCTCTTCGAGAAGTTCGGGTGGGTGCACTCCGTGCGGTGGCCGACGCCGCAACGGCTCGAGCGGCTCGCCCGCCGCAACACCGCCTGACCGTCAGGCGCGGTCGGCCCTGCGCAGCTGCTTCGGGGCGTTGACGGGCAGGCCCATGCGCACGAGGTTGCGGCCTGCCCGCTTGGCCTCGTACATGGCCGCGTCGGCGATCTCCAGGAGCGCCGCGAGGTCGTTGCCGTCGCGCGGGGCGGTGGCGCCGCCGATCGACACGGTGAGCCCCTCCACCACCACCGTCTCGTGCGGCCCCGCGACCGCGACGCGCAGCGCGGCGATCCGCTCCCGGATCCGCTCGGCGACGGCGCGCGCCCCCGACCGCGGGTCTTCGCGCTCCGCCCCTTGCAGCAGCACGACGAACTCCTCGCCGCCGAACCGGCCGACGAGGTCCTCGTCGCGCACCTCGTCGCGCACCGACGCGGCGACGGCGGCCAGCACCTGGTCGCCCACGAGGTGCCCGAAGCGGTCGTTGACGAGCTTGAAGTGGTCGAGGTCGAGCACGAGCACGCTCGTGGGCTGCTCGCCCCGCTCGGAGCGCAGCACCGCGCGCCCCGCCTTCTCCTGCCACGCCGCCGCGGTGAGCAGGCCCGTCTTGCCGTCGGTGCTGGCGTCCTCCTCGAGCTGGCGGACGAGCCGGGTGCGGTGCAGGACGATCAGCGGCGGCAGCCCGAGGAGGACGTAGGGCGGCCCGAACGTGTCGGCCGCCGCGGCCACCAGCGCGCCCATCGCCAACGTGGCGAACTCCAGTGCCACGTCGTCGAACGGCCCGATCGCCTGCCGCACGGTGGCGAGCCGACGGCTCGGGCCGCTCACGACGATCACCAGCACGACCAGCGCCAGGTTGACCAACATGTAGACGACCATCGCCGCGACGACGGCGAGCACCCCGGCCACGCTGTGGAACAGCTGGTCGTTGCCGATCCGGTCGGTGACGGCCGCCGCGGCCTGCACGGCGAGCAGGATGGTGGCGGTGCTGAACAGCACCCGGTGGAGCGGCACCTTGTTGCGCCGCCACACCCGTAGGTAGATGTGCAGGTAGATGGCCATCGCCACGAGCGCGGCCAGCGGGCCGACCAGCAGCACGGCGCCCGCGAACGTCCACACCGAGCTGAGGTCGAGGTGCGGGTGGTCATCGGACTGGCGGCGCTTGCGCTCGACGCCGAGGGACGCCTCGGTGCTCGCCACCCCGGCCACCACGAGCGCGAGGGCGAGCCACACCCACTCGGCCGCCGGCCGGGTGCCGTGCACGAAGGCGGCGCCGATCCCCGCGGCCAGAGCGCCGACGACGACGGCCTCGACGACCAGCACGGGGATCTTGACCCGGGCGGGGAGCGACCAGAACCGGTAACGGTTCGCACCGTCCGATCGACCCAGCGGTTGCCGCATCCCCCAGAACCCTTTTCCCAACGACCGACGAGCCATTGCGGAAGCCTTTGCACACGGGATGCTAGTGGGCGTTTGCCCGTACGGGTGACCGGTTGCCGCAGGTGTATCCCGTTGCGGGCGCCATACGCGGCTGATACGCGTCAGCAGGAGAAGGTGTGTGGCCAGGGGCGGGGTCGAACCGCCGACCTACCGCTTTTCAGGCGGTCGCTCGTACCAACTGAGCTACCTGGCCGTGGCCGGTGCCGGAGCACCGACCGGCGTGGAGCGACCCAGACGGGACTCGAACCCGCGACCTTCGCCGTGACAGGGCGACGCGCTAACCAACTGCGCCACTGGGCCAAACTCGTACTGCCGGTGAAGCGTACCCCCAACGGGATTCGAACCCGCGTTGCCGCCTTGAAAGGGCGGAGTCCTAGGCCGCTAGACGATGGGGACTCGGACCGACGTGACCGTCCGGGCCGGGCCCCGACCGTCCGTTGGGAGCGGGGCCAAGCATAGGACAGCGTACGCCAGACGCTCTCAGCCGGGGGTACGTGTGCCCGTTTGCGCTGCTCAGCGGGTGACGGGCGGCGGCTGCTCCGGGTTGGCCGAGATCAAGCCGAGCATGTCGAGCAACTGGCGCAGGTCCTCCTGGTCGGCCGAGTTGCGCGCCACCACCATGCGCGCGCGGTGCAGTTGGTCATCCGACACCCGATAGGCGTCCGCTGCCGTGCGTTGGCTCGGGATGTCGCCGGGACCGATCCGGTCGTCCCCCACGTCCCGTCGCACGCTGCCGATGCCACCGCTCATGCGCGTCTCCCCAGTCGCTTGGTGTCCCTCGGTACCCGGAGATCCCCCGGGCCGCCTTGCCCCGAATTCACCCGGCTCGACGCTCCCCGCGCCGGCCCGGGCACTCCCCGCAGCCGTGACCGTAACGTTACCCATTCGGGCCACCCCATCGCACGCCTCTTCCCGGGTGAGCCCCCGTGAGGAGCAGTGACGCACCGAACAGGCTTGAGTACCCTCGCAGACCGGGCCGCGCCGTCGTCTGCGAAGATCAGCACGGGCTGGCCGTTCGAGGAGGCATGCATGTCCGTCCGGACATCGATCCGCAGTGAGTTCCACGTCGCCGGGATGACCTGCAGGCATTGCGCGCTCTCGGTGTCGGAGGAAGTCAGCGGCATCGAAGGCGTCAGCTCGGTGGACGTCGAGCTGGCCACCGGCTCGGTCACGGTCGTCGCGGCGCGCGAGATCGGCCGCGACGAGGTCGGCGCCGCGCTGTCGCACGCCGGCTTCGCGTTAGCAGGCTGAGCTCCGTTCGCCGGCACGTGATCGCCGGTTGGGTGCACATCCGGCCAGATCTGGCCGCTGTGCGCAACGAACCGGCGATCATGTCCCCGGCTGACCCGTGGGCACGGCGGGTCGACCCGTAGGCTGCCCGCCATGTCGACGTCCCGATCGCGGCACCGCGCCCCGGCCCCGCGCCCCGAAGACGACGCCCGGATGGACGCCGCGCTTGCGGGCGACGGCGACCTCGACTCCTACCTCGCCGCCCTCTCCGCCGCCGCCGACGACGAGCACTCGACCGAGCTCACCGGCCGCTTCGGCTCCGCCCAGGTCTTCCAGCTGCGCCTGCCCGCGCTGCGCATCGAGCAGCTGCGGCGGATGGCCGAGGAGCGCGGCGTGTCGCCGGGTGCGCTGGCCGTCGACTGGGTGATCGACCGCCTCGACCGCGAGGCCGCCGCCACGGCCCCCGCCACCGGCCCCATGCCGCTCGAGATCGACGAGCCCACCCGCAAGCGCAGCCTCCGCCGCCTCGGCCTGCGTTCCTGAATCCCGCCGAGCGCGCGGCCCCCCGCAGCGTCGGCCGCCGCTCGTAGCCGATCGGGGGTGCGCTCGCGGCCGCACGGCACCCCAGCGGCGATCAGGGCGTGGCGCTCAGCGCGAGGGCGCGGGGTCCTCAGCCAGGCACGGGCTGCCCGACAGCGCGGCCACCGGCACGGCGGCGGCCAGCGCGCGGTAGCCCGCCGCCGAGAGGTGCAGCCCGTCCCCCGCGTCCGCGGCGGCGGCCAGCCGATCCGGGTGGGCGGGGTCGGCGACGGCGGCGGCGAAGTCGACCACCCCGGCCGCGTGGGCAGGCCCTTGGGTCCGGATCCAGGTGTTCACCGCGTTCCGCGTCGCGACCGCCTGCGGGGTGCCGTGCGTGCCCGCCGTCGACGGTGTGATCGTCGTGAGGAACACGCGCTTGCCCGCGGCCCGGGCCGCGTCCGCGAACCGCACCAGCCCCGCCTCGATCGCGGCCGCGTCCCGACCCGCCGCGATGTCGTTGGTGCCGACGTTCAACACGACGTCCGTGGCGCCCAGCGCGCCCGCGATGTCGCCCGCGAACCGGGCCTGCGGCGGCGGCCCGCCGACGCCGTCGGCCAGGAGCTCGTTGCGGGAGATCCCCGCGTTGAGGACGGTCATCGTCGTCTCGCCGCCCGCGGCGGCCAGGCGGGTGGCGAGGGCGTCGGTCCAGCGGGCGTCGGCGTCGGGCGCGGTGCCGACCCCGTCGGTGATCGAGTCCCCGACCGCGACGACCGCGTGCACCGGCCGCGGAGCCAGCACGTCCAGGCCGCTGAGCAGCAGCCACGACGTCGTCGGCGTGCCGAGCGCGCCGCCGCGCGGCGCGAGCCACGAGGTCTGCAGCGCCACCGGGTGTGCGCTGACGACGTCGGGCAGCGCCGGCACGGCGATCGTCACCGCCAGCGGGCCCGCGGCGGCCACCGGGACGGGGTCGCTCACCGCCTCCGCGCCCGGCGGGATCACCGTGGCCCCCCGCCCCCCGAACGTCACGGGCTGTTCCGACCCGGGCAGGACCGCGGCGGCCCCGCCACCGCCCAACCCGGAGACGGCAGCCGCACGCCCTGCCCCGCCTGCCCCGGGTGCCGCCGCAACACCACCCGCCCGCGCCGCGCTGGCGCC
>DATAOO010000395.1:0-9888 GCA_036265695.1 Pseudonocardia sp.
GACCGGGTCCGCCAACGCGTCGAACGCGAGATCGGCATCCACCCCGTCCCCCTCCATCAGTGGTCGAGGATAGCGCGCCCGCCCCGACGTGATCTTGTGGAGTTTGCGGGCCTATGACCCCGCGGACGCCACAAGATCGGCCCCGGGTGGGTCACTCTCGCCGATCGCGCCCGCCGGGGGCACCTCGCGGAGCCCGCCTGTGCATGCGCGCGGGCCTGCCCGCACCCACCCGGCAGGCGGCGCGGGTGGGGCCGGGAGGTCGTCGCCGCTACCTGGACGCCGAGTGGATCCGTGCCGACGGGCGCCGGGTCGTCGCCGAGGTGGACGGTGCGCTGCATGACCCCGGCAACTGCACAAGATCGGTCAGTGGCAGGGGAAGCTCAGCAGGTGGCGGGCGTCGTGCAGCAGTTCGTGGACGTACATGTTGTCGCCGAACACCGAGGTGGCGCCCTGGTCGATGCCCACGAAGTAGTAGAGGAGCAGGCCGAAGAGCGCGGCGCCGATCAGCCACGGCAGCGTCTCGGAGACCGGGATCGCGACGGGCCGGGCCTGGGACACAGAGGCGGGAGTTGACACGGGTGGTCCTTTCGGCGACGGCAATGCCTGAGCAAGTCAACAGATGACGGCACGAGGAATCAAGGGGTCTCCCACTCTGCGAGCAACGGATCGCGGAGCCCGACCGCGTCCGTCACCCAGAAGGGGTCGCAGTAGACCAGCGCGCCTGCCATCCACGACTGGTAGGCGGGCAGCAGCGCGACCTGGCACGCGGCGTCGGGAATCCGGACCGACGGGCGGGTGAATCCCCGCTCGCTCGCGCGCACGAACCCGCGGCGGCCGTAGTAGTCGGGCGAGCCTTCCAGGAAGACGGCGGGTGCGCCCAGCTCCGCCGCCCGGTCGAGCGCCGCGGCGACCAGCGCGGTGCCCACCCCCCGGCCCTGCGTGGCCGGGAGCACCGACAGCGGGCTGAGCACCACCACCTCGACCAGCCGCTCCCGGGCGTCGACCCACGACCGCGACAGCTGCACGTGCCCGACGACCGACCCGTCCTGCTCGGCGACGAGCGACGCCCTCCGGTGGCCCGCCGCGGCGAGCAGGCCGAGCAGCCGGACGATCACCGGACCCTCGTCCCCGAAGGCCGCGCCGACCACGGCGTCGATGGCCGCGTCGTCGTCCGGGCGGGCCGCTCTCGTGCGCATTCCCCTACCCTGGCAGGCCCCCGCACTGAGCTGGCAGCGGTCGGTGGCGAGCGGGCATCGGGAAGATCGCGGCCGGAGAGCGGCCGGGGACATGGGCATCCTTCCCTAGGTAGTAGGCATCGAGAGATAGGTCGCCGCTGCCGATGCTCCGACCCGCCCGTCGGACGGATGCTCATCGCGTCAACTTCAGACGCCCGACAGGAGCCACCCGATGACCAACCCCACCACGATGCCCGCCGTTACCCACGTCGCGATCACGGTCACCGACATCGAGGCGAGCAAGCAGTGGTACACCCGCGTACTCGGCGCGGAGGCCGTGCTCGACGAGGACACCGGCCCGTTCCGGCACGTCGTCTACGCGCTCGGCAACACCCTGCTCGGCCTGCACGCCTTCCCCGTGCTGAGCAGCGAGGAGAAGTTCGACGAGCGCCGTCCGGGCCTCGACCACATCGCGTTCGGCGTCGGCGGCCGCCAGGAGCTGGTCGCGTGGGCCGCCCGGCTCGACGAGCTGGGCGTGGCGCGCGGCGAGATCATCGACGCGCACTACGGCTCCGGGTTGTCCTTCCGGGACCCGGACAACATCGCCCTCGAGCTGTTCGCGCCCCCGGCGTGATCTTCCGCGCCGGGCCGAACCCCCGGCCCGGCGTGGATCCCACCCGGCGAGTCGCGACCTTCGCGACGGTGAGTCGCGAATTCGGACACGGCGAGTCGTCGGTTTCGCCACGGCGAGTCGCGACCTTCAACTCGGCGAGTCGCCCGTTTCGACAGGGCGAGTCCCGACTTTCGCGACGGCGAGTCGCGATTGCTAGCGGTCGACGACGTTGGTGAGCGGTTCGCCCCGCCGCAGCGCCAGCGCGTTGGCCGCGATCAGGGCGGCCGCCCCGAGCGGGCGGCCGCCCGCAGCGTGCGGCGTGATGATCACGTTCGGCAGGTCCCACAGCGGCGAGTCGACGGGCAACGGCTCGGTGCTGGTGACGTCGAGCGCGGCCCCGGCCAGCTCGCCGTCGCGCAGCGCGGCGACGAGCGCGTCCTCGTCGACGGTGCTGCCCCGGCCCACGTTGACCAGCCAGGCCGCCCGGGGGAGCAGAGCGAGCCTGCGGGCGTCGACGGCCCGGTCCGTCGCCGGGGCCGTGGGCAGGATGTCGACGAGGACGTCGGCCGTCGGGAGCACGGCGTCCACGTCGTCCACGACGGGGTAGGGGCCGTCCGTGCGCGGGGTGCGGGCGACCCCGACCACGTTCGCCCCGAGCGCGGTGTAGAGCGGGGCGAGGGTGCGGGCGATCCCGCCGAACCCCCAGATCACCACGTTCGCCTCGCGCAGAGTCGTGAAGCCCTGCGCGTTGTCGAGCGGCTGCAGGCCGCCGATCTCGCGCGCCCACCGGTGCCCGATCTGCGCGCGCACGGCCACGTGCAGGTGCCGGGCGGCCGCGAGGGTGAGCGCCAGCGCGTGCTCGGCGACCGTCCGGTCGTGCAGCGAGCGCCCGCTGGTGATCACCACCTCGGCGGGGAACCCCGCCTGCAGCGTCACCCCCGGCCCGGCCGCGAGATCCTGCACCCAGCGCAGCTTCGTGAGGCGCCGGGCCGCGTCGGCGAGCGGGCCGGGAGGGTTGGACCAGGCGACGAGCACCTCGGCGTCGACGTGCTCGTCGGGGATCGGCTCGGCGACCCGGTATCCGACCGGGTCGAGCTCGGCGTCGGCCTTGCGGAGCTCGTCGAGGTCGAGCTGGATCGTGTCGGGCACGAGGATCTTCACGGCGGCTCCTGCACTGGCGGGGTGATCGTCATCCTGGAAGCATCTCGGCCGGACGTCGAGCTGAGCTTCGGGAGGGTGCGATGCCGTCGGAGAGTACGGACATCACCGACCAGATCCTCGCCCACCACGAGTGGTTCCGCGAGCAGTTCGTGCGCCTCGACGACGCCAAGGCCGCCGCCCCCGCCGACGCCGACGCCCTCCGCGCGGTGTGGGACCCGCTCGCCACCAAGCTGGACCTGCACGCCCTCGCCGAGGAGGAGATCTTCTACCCGCAGTTGTTGCGCCGCGGCACCGAGGACCCGGAAGAGGCCACGCTCGACGCGATCGGCGACCACAACGACATCCGCGACGGCGTGCACGCGGCCGAGGCGCACACCGTCGGCACGCCGGAGTGGTGGGCCGCCGTCACGCAGGCCCGCGAGGCCAACGACGAGCACATGGCCGAGGAGGAGCGCGAGGGCATCGCCGATTTCCGCGCCAACGCCCCGGCGGGCCTTCGCGACGCGCTGGGCCGCCAGTTCGCGCGGTTCTTCGAGCAGCACGCGACGACCGACGGCGTGAACGTCGCCGACAAGAACCCCCAGCGCTACGTCGAGAACATCGAGCGCGAGATCGGGCAGACCCGCACGGGCGACGGCTCGCTCGGCATCGGCAGCTTGAAAGGACAACGCCAGCTATGACGGCCACCGACCACCTGCTCCGCGACCTCGCGCCCATCCCGGCGCGGGCTTGGGAAGAGATCGAGTCGGAGGCCCGTTCCCGCCTCACGCCACAGCTCGCGGCGCGCAGGCTGAGCGACTGGTCGGGGCCGCACGGGTGGCGCGAGGACCGGCTTTCGGTCGGGCGGGTCGACACCATCGCGCGGCCGCCGGGCGGGTCCGACGGGGTGCAGACCGCGCAGCGCCGGGTGCTGCCCTACACCGAGATCCGGGTGCCGTTCACCGTGAGCAGGCGCGAGATCGACGACATCCAGCGCGGCGCCACCGACGCCGACCTCGACGACCTGCGCCGGGCCGCGCGGGCCGCGGCGATCACCGAGACCCGCGCGGTCTTCCACGGCTGGCCCGATGCCGGAATCGACGGCCTCGCCGCGGTGTCCGGCTACCCGGCGACGATTCTCGGCGAGGACTGCCAGACCTACCCGGCGGTCGTTGCGCAGGCCGTCGACCGCATGCGCCAGAAGGGCATCGGCGGCCCCTACGCGCTCGCGATCAGCCCGTCCCGCTACACGCGCATCGTGGAGACCACCGAGCACGGCGGCTACCTGCTCGTGGACCACCTCACCCGGGTGCTCGGCGGCGAGGTCATCTGGTCGCCGGGCCTCGACGGCGCGCTCCTGGTGAGCCAGCGCGGCGGCGACTTCCTGCTGTCCGTCGGCCAGGACTGGTCGGTCGGCTACACCGCCCACGACGCCGAGTCGGTGCAGCTCTACCTGGAGGAGACGCTCACGTTCCGGGCGATCGAGCCGGACGCCGTGATCGTGCTGGCCGAAGGCTGATCGGCGCGAACAGGACGTTTCCGGTGATCGAACCCCGGAAACGTTCGGCTCGCTACTGACGGCAGGGCTCGGGGTTCACGGCGGGCTCGGGCGGCAGGCGCAGGCGCTTGGCGAAGAACGGCAGGGCTTGGCGGAACGCGTCCGACCACACCGCGAACGTGTGGCCCTCGCCGGGCATCACGACCGAGCAGGTCGCGATGCCTGCCGCCTGGGCGAGCGGGACGAGCTCCTGGATGGCCTGGTAGGGCTGGGGGTCGTCGGCGCCGACCTGGAACCAGCCGCCGAGCCGGGGGAAGCGGCCGCCCTTGAGCAGCGCGGCGGGCTCGTGGGCCAGGAACGCCTGCTGGGCGCCGCCGAACAGATCGGTGACGGTGTCGGCGGTGTCGGCGTTGGTCTCACCCACGCGCGGGCCGACGAGGCCGCCGAAGTCGCCGAAGGTGGCGAACAGGTCGGGGTGCCGCAGCGCCAGCATGATCGAGCAGGTGCCGCCCTCGGACAGCCCGGCCACGACCCACGCCGGGCCGGGCGGGAGCGTGCCCAGCGCCTGCCCGACGGTGGCGGGTACGTCGACGGTCAGGTAGGTCTCGACGTTGCCCCGCGGGCTGTCGACGCACTCGCTGTCGCCGGTGAGCGAGCCGTTGATGTCCGGCATCACGAGCACCGGCGCGACCCCGTCGTGCTGCGCCGCCCACGCGTCGGCCGTCGCCGGGGCGAGCCCGCCGTCGGTCCAGTCCGTCGGCGCCCCCGGCGTGCCGTGCAGCAGCATCACGACGGGCAGCTTGGGCCGGTCGCGGGCGAACCAGATCGGCGGCAGGTAGGCCTGGGCGGTGCGGGCGACGAAGCCCGAGCGCGTGCCGGGGATCGTGAGCGGCACGACCTGCCCCTGCTCCGGGATCGTGCCGACCTCCCGCTCGGCCAGCGCCAGGCTGCTCTCGTCCGGCCCGCCCTCGCCGAGCACCTCGCCGACCGTGCGGTAGTACTCGAAGTGCGCGTTGACGACGCTGCCCGCCTCCACCACGACGAGCACCACGCACAGCACGACGGCGACGAGCCGGGCCAGGCGCCGCAGCCGGACGGCGGCGACGAACGCGACCAGCGCGAGCAGCGCGACGACGGCGCCTGCAGGCCACCACGTGGTGATCTGGATGTCCACTACGGCGTCGATGCGTGGATCATAGGACCGATGACGATCGTGGCTGCGGGGCTCGCGCTGGTGGCGGCGGCGCTGTTCGCCGTCGCGGCCGCGGCCCAGCAACGGGCCGCTGCGCAGGTGCCCGACGAGCGCGCCCGCGGACTCGGCCTCATCCGGGTGCTGCTGCGCCGTCCACTGTGGTGGGTGGGTACCGGGGGCGACTTCGCGGGCTACGCCGCCCAGGCCGCCGCCCTCGGGCTCGGGTCGCTGGTGCTCGTGCAGCCCCTGCTGGTCACCACCCTGCTCTTCGCGCTCCCGCTCGCGGCCTGGTGGTCGGGGCGGCGGCTCTCGCGGGCCGACGCGGGCTGGGCGCTGACGTTGTCGGCCGCCCTCGCGCTGTTCGTGGTCGTCGCCGAGCCGACGGCGGGCGTCGACCGCGCCGCCCCGCTGCGGTGGCTGACCGCGGCCGTCGTGCTCGGCGTGCTGCTGTGCGGTTGCCTCGCCGGGGCGGCCGTGCGCCGGGGCGCCGTCCGCGCGGTGCTGCTCGCCGTGGTCACCGCGCTGCTCTACGGCCTCACCGCGGCGCTGACGAAGGGCGTGGTCAGCCTGCTCGACGACGGCCCGCTCGCGCTGGTCACCGCCTGGGAGACGCCCGCGCTGGTCCTCGCGGCCGTCGGCGGCACCCTGGCGTCGCAGTCGGCGTTCCAGGCGGGCGGCCTCGGCGCCTCACTGCCGGTCATCACGGTCGGCGAGCCGGTCGTGGGCGTCGTGCTCGGGGCGACGGTGCTCGACGAGCAGGTGCGCGTCGACGGGGCGGAGTGGCTGCTGTTCGCGGTGCTGGTCGTGGCGATGACCATCGCGACGGCCGCGCTGGCGCGCTCCGCGGCCGCCCGTCAGGAGGCCCGCTCCGACGGCGCCGCCACGCCGCCGACGGCGCGGGGCACCAGCAGCTCGCCCAGCAAGGGCACCGCGAGGAACCCCTCGGCGCCCGCGTAGCGCAGCCCCACCCGGGGCAGGTCCACGGCGTGCCGGTAGGCCAGCACGCGCGGCAGCCACTGCGGCCCGAACTTCTCGTTGAACGCGTGGAGCGACTCGATCTGGAAGAACGGGTTGAGCAAGCTGACGGCCTGTCGCGCGAGCCGCTGCGCGGGCGTGAACGGCACGTCGTCGGCGAAGAGCCGCCCCCACATCGCGAAGTTCATCGACAGCCGGGCCACGCCGCGGGCGCCGAGCCCGAGCGCGGTGGAGGAGATGAGGAACTCGGTCATGCCGTTGGGCGCGCCGGGGTCGTGCCGCATGAGGTCGAGCGTGTAGCCGAACGAGGGCCCGTAGGCGGGTACGACGCGCAGGAAGCCGCCCGGCGTGCCGTCCTCGTCCAGCGCGACGCACAGCAGGAACTCCGGGTTCGCGCCCGCGCCGACGATGTCCTGCGACAGCGACATCGTGAACCCGCGCTCCGGGTTCTTCCCCCGCCACCGCGCGCTGATCGCGTTGAGCTGCTCGACCAGCCGCGGCGAGGCCTGCGCCTCCGGGATCATCTGGAAACGGTAGGTGCGTCCGACCCGCCGTACCGCCGAGCGCAGCGACCTGCGGCCCTCCAGCGTGAACGTCCGGCAGTCGATGATCGCCTCGTCGCCCAGGTAGAACGCGGAGAAGCCGCGCGAGGCGTACAGCGGCATGCTGGCCTCGCGGGCGGCCAGCAGCGCCGGGTTCCAGCCGCGCTCGGCGCAGAAGTCGAGGAACTCGTCGAGCACCGCGACCACCGACTCCCGGCGGCCGATCGGGTCGCCCGCGACGAGCGCGTAGCCGCCGACGAAGGTGTAGGCGAGGAACGCCTCGCCGTCGCGGGCGAAGAAGAAGCTCTTGTCGTCGCGTAGGGCGAAGTAGGCGAGCGTGTCCCAGCCGTAGGTGTGCACCAGCCGTTCCGCGTGCGTCCAGTCGTCTTCGGTATGCGGGTGGCGTTCGACGAGCGGCCGGGTCACCAGCACCGCGAACACGACCAGGCCCGCGCAACCGAGCGCCAGCAGCGCCGCCGGGAAGAACGCCGCGAAGAACGGCGACGCGTAGGTGTACGGACCGTCCAGGCCGAGCAGCCCGCCGTAGATCGTGGCCAGCCCCGGCCAGAACGTGACGGCCGGGCTGATGCGGCCTTGCTCGCTCCAGAGCGCCGCGAACCCGAACACGGCCACGCCCACCAGGTAGATCGGCACGAACCGGACGACCCGCAGGAGCGAAGGCGGGTCGGCGGGTGCGCGGAACTCGTGGCGGTAGACCAGCAGCGCGACGAAGAGCCCGACGCACAGCAGCATCGCGACCGGGTGCGGGCCCTTGACCAGGTGCGCGACCGCCCCCACGGCGAACAGGACGACGGCAACCCGCCACGCGAGCCGTTTCCGCTTGGCCAGCTGGTCGGCGAGCAGCACGAGCAGCAGCCCGATCACCACCGACACCACGTGGCCGGTGACCGGCACCCACACCGGGTCGATGCCGAGGGGGTTGCCCTCGATCCGGGCGTTGAGCACGGGTATCAGCGTCAGCAGTTGGAGCAGGCCCGCCGCGCTGGTGAGCGCGGCGATCACGCGCACGGCACGGGGGTGCGCGCCTTCCCGCGGCGGCGGGGGCGGGATGGCGTGGGCCGAGGGGGCGATGTCGGGAAGGGCGACGACCGAGGCGCCCGCGTCGGCGGCGGCGGGCCCGGCCACGCCCTCCGCGGCCAGCGGCGTCGGTGCCACGAGCGGGCGCGGCGCGCCCTGTGGGCCGCGCCCGAGAGGCGGGGCGAACTCCGGCCGCAGCGTCGGGAACAGGATCACCTCGCGGATCGAGTCCACGCTGGCGAGCAGCATGACCAGCCGGTCGATCCCGATGCCGAGCCCGCCCGTGCACGGCATGCCCTGTTCGAGGGCGCGCACGTAGTCGAGGTCGACGTCGCCCGCCTCGGGGTCGCCGCCCGCCTTCGCCCGCGCCTCGGCCTCGAACGCCGCCAGCTGCTCCACCGGGTCGTTCTGCTCGGAGTAGGCGTTGCACAGCTCGAAGCCCGCGACGATCAGCTCGAAGCGCTCGACGTAGTCGGGGTCGTCGCGGTGCACGCGGGCCAGGGGCGACACCTCTCGCGGGTAGTCGATGCAGAACACCGGCCCGACGACCGAGTGCTGCACCTTCTCGTCGTAGACCTCCTTCATCAGACGGCCGGAGCCCCAGCCCGTCTCCCAGGCCAGCCCGAGCCGGTCGAGCACCGCGCGCGCGTCGGCGACCGGCATGCCCGGATGCATCGTCTCCACGGTCGTCTCGGCGATCATGTCGTCGAACCGCATGCGCGGCCACGGGGTGGCGGCGAGGTCGATGGCGTTGCCGCCGTAGGGCACGACCAGCGCAGCGTCGTCCGGGCCGAGCGCGGCCCGCGCGGCCGCCAGCACCATGCCCTCGACCAGGTCCATCATGTCGTGGTAGTCGGCGAAGGCCTGGTAGGCCTCCAGCATCGTGAACTCGGGGTTGTGCCGGGTGTCGATGCCCTCGTTGCGGAACACCCGCCCGATCTCGAACACGCGCTCCATCCCGCCCACGATGAGCCGCTTGAGGTGCAGCTCGAGCGCGATGCGCAGGTAGAGGTCGATGTCGAGGGCGTTGTGGTGGGTGACGAAGGGGCGGGCGCTCGCCCCGCCCTGTATGGACTGCAGCACCGGGCCCTCGACCTCGATGAACCCGCGGTCTTCGAGGTGCCCGCGGATCGCCCGCACGGCGGTGTGCCGGATGCGGAAGATCTCCCGGGTGCGCTCGTTGACCTCCAGGTCGACGTAGCGCTGCCGGTAGCGGGTCTCGACGTCGGCGAGGCCGCGGTGCTTGTCGGGCGGCTCGCGCAACGCCTTGCCCAGCAGCGCGAACCGCTCGACGCGCACGGACAGCTCGCCGCGCCGCGTCGTCATCACGACGCCTTCGACGCCCACCCAGTCGCCGCGGTCGAGGTCGTCGAACGCGTGGTGGCGCTCGGCCCCGAGCACCTCCGTGTCGACGAAGAGCTGGATCGCGCCGGTGCGGTCGCGCAGCTGCGCGAACGTGAGGCCGCCCTGCCGCCGGACGAGCGCCAGCCTGCCCGCCAGGCTGACCCGTTCGTCCGTCACGACGTCGGGCGCGAGGTCGGGGTGGGCGTCGTGGATCCCGGCGCACGTGGCGTCGGTGGGCCAGCGGTAGGGGTAGGCCTCCCCGCCGCGCTCCTGGGCCGCCCGCAGCTTGGCCAGTCGGTGCTCGCGTTGGTCGGCCTGGCGCCCGGCCGCGTCCACCTCGGTCGTCACATGATCACGGTAGAGATCCCCGC
>DATAOO010000396.1:0-8417 GCA_036265695.1 Pseudonocardia sp.
TCGCAGCTGCGCGCGATCTCGGGCGTGGCGACGTCGGTGGCCAGCGGCGACCTCACCCAGGAGATCCGGGTTGCGGCGGCGGGCGAGATCGCCGACCTCAAGGACAACATCAACCGGATGATCGCCACCCTCCGCGAGACCACCGCGGAGAACGCCCAGCAGAACTGGCTCGACTCCAACCTCGCCCGCATCGGCGAGCAGCTGCAGGGCCAGCGCGACCTCGGCGAGGTCTGCCAGCTGATCATGAACGAGGTGTCGCCGCTCGTGGACGCGCAGGTCGGGGCGTTCTTCCTCGCCTCGTCCCCGGCGCCGCAGCGGCGCTACGTGATGGTGGGGGGCTACGCGCAGGCCGTCGCCGAGCCGCCGTCGGCGTTCGCCGCGGGCGAGGGGCTCGTCGGACAGGCGGCCGCCAGCAGGCGGGTCATGCACGTGCGGGACGTGCCCGACGGCTACCTCATGATCCGGTCGGGCACCGGTTCGGCCACGCCGCGCGCGGTGGTCGTGCTGCCCGTCCTGTTCGAGGGCGAGTGCCTCGGGGTGATCGAGCTGGGCTCGGTCACGCCGTTCTCGCTGCTGCACCTCACGTTCCTCGGCAGGCTCGTCGACACGATCGGCGTCGCGCTGGCCACCATCCAGGCCAACCGGCGCACCGAGGAGCTGCTCACGCAGAGCCAGCGGCTCACCACCGAGCTGCAGGACCAGTCCGCCGAGCTGCAGCGGGCCAACGCCGAGCTGGAGGAGAAGGCCGAGCAGCTGTCCCGGCAGAACCGCAACGTCGAGATCAAGAACATCGAGCTCGACGCGGCCCGGCGCGGCGTGGAGGAAAAGGCCCAGCAGCTCGCGCAGGCCAGCCAGTACAAGACCGAGTTCATGGCCAACATGAGCCACGAGCTGCGCACGCCGTTGAACTCGCTCCTGCTGCTGTCGCGGCTGCTCGCCGAGAACCCCGACGCCAACCTCACCGCGCGGCAGATCGAGTTCGCCAACACGATCCACGGCGCCGGGTCGGACCTGCTGCGGCTCATCGACGACATCCTCGACCTCTCCAAGATCGAGGCAGGCCGGGCCGAGGTCCACGCCGGTCCCGTCGTGCTCGCCGAGGTGCTCGGCGACCTGGAGCAGGCGCTGGGCCCGCAGGCCGAGGAGAAGGGGCTCGCGTTCGCCGTCGAGATCGGCGCGAACGTCCCCCCGACGATCACCACCGACTCCCAGCGCCTCCAGCAGGTGCTGCGCAACCTGCTGGCCAACGCCGTGAAGTTCACCGACACCGGCGGCGTCACGCTCCAGGTCGGACGGGCCGACGGGCTCGTCGCGTTCGCGGTGCGCGACACCGGCATCGGCATCCCGGCAGGCAAGCTGGAGATGATCTTCGAGGCGTTCCAGCAGGCGGACGGCACCACGAGCCGGAAGTACGGGGGCACCGGGTTGGGGCTGTCAATCTCCAAGGAGCTGGCGCGCATGCTGGGCGGGCGCATCGAGGTGACCTCCACCGTCGGCGAAGGCTCGGTGTTCACGCTGCTGGTGCCCGCCGAACTGGCGGGCACGGGCCCGCGCGCGTCGTCCGGGTCGGTGTCGGGCTCGATGTCCGGGTCGATGTCGGGGTCGATGTCGGGGTCGATGTCGGGCGCCCTGTCCGCGCCCGCGCCGCTGCGCGGCCCCGCGCTGCGCGTGGCCCCGGCCGTGCCCGCGCTCGCGGGCGCCACCGTGCTGATCGTCGACGACGACGTGCGCAACGTCTTCGCGCTCACGAGCGCGCTGGAGCTGCACGGGCTCAACGTGCTCTACGCCGACAACGGGGCGGGCGGGATACGCCTCCTCACCGAGCACCCCGAGGTCGACGTCGTGCTGATGGACACGATGATGCCCGACCTCGACGGCAACGAGACCACGCGGCTGATCCGCGAGCTGCCCGGCGGCCGGGAGCTGCCGGTCGTGTTCCTCACCGCGAAGGCCATGCCCGGCGACCGGGAGGCGAGCCTCGCCGCGGGCGCCACCGAGTACGTCACGAAACCCGTCGACCTCGACGAGCTGCTCACCCTCATGGCCAACTGGGTCACGCCGCCGCGCCGTCCCCGCCGGGTGGCCCGATGACGGGGCGCCCGCGCGTGCTGGCCGTCGACGACCGCCGGGAGAACCTGCTCGCGCTGCAGGCCATCCTGGAGGGCCTCGCAGTGGAGGTCGTGTCCGTCACCAGTGGGGAGGACGCGCTCAAGCGGCTGCTCACCGAGGACTACGCGGTGATCCTGCTCGACGCGCACATGCCGGGCATGGACGGCTTCGAGACGGCAGGGCACATCAAGCAGCGCGAGCGCACGCGGCACATCCCCGTCCTGTTCCTCACCGCGGTGGACTACGACCCGCACCTGGCGTTCCGCGGCTACCAGGCGGGCGCCGTCGACTACATCACCAAGCCGTTCGACCCGTGGGTGCTGCGTTCCAAGGTGGGCGTGTTCGTCGACCTCTGGACGGTCCACACCCGGCTGGCCGAGCAGGCGGCGGAGTGCGACCGGCTGCGCGCCGCCATCGACGACGCGGTGGAGAGCCTCGAAGAAGGGGCGACCGACGAGGCACGCGCCCGGCTGAAGGCCGCGCGCGACGGCTAACTAAGCCGCGCGGCGGGCGAGCCGGGCCAGCCCGGGCGCCACGACCAGCATCACGATCACCCGCAGCACCTGGGCCGCCACCACGAACGTCACGTTCCCGCCCGCGGAGATCGCGGTGGCCAGCACGGCGTAGACGCCGCCCGGCGTGGTGGCGAGGTAGCCCTCCAGCACCATCGTGCCGGTCGCGGCGGACAGCAGCAGGCCCAAACCCGCGCACGCGGCGATGATCCCGACGATGAGCAGGCAGGCCAGCGGCAGCACGGCGACCACCATGCGCAAGCTGTCGCGGGTGAACCGCACGCCCGCCTGCCAGCCGATCACGGCGTAGGCGAGCTCCACGACCACGTCCGGTGGCGCGGCGGCCGACCACACGCCGCTGACGGTGAACGCTATGGCGACCGCCATCGGGCCGAGCAGCCCACCCGCGGGCACCCGGGTGAGCGCGGCGAGCCCGAGGCCCACGCCCGTGCAGACGACCAGGAAGCCGAGCGGGCCGAGGACCGATCCGTCCGGCGTGGTCGGCGCGCCCCCACCCGCCGTCGCCCCGAAGCCCAGCGCGGCGATGAGCGGCATGGTCGCGGTGACGATCCCGACGCGCAGGTACTGGACCACCGCGACCACGCGGTCGTCGCCGCCGAGGTCGCGGCTGATCGCCACCAGGCCCGACGCGCCGCCCGCCGTGAGCGCGAGCATCCCGGTGAGCGGGGTGACCCCGGGGTGCAGGCCCAGCAGGAGGCCCGCGCCCATGCTGACCGCGAGCGTCCCCGTCGTGATCAGGAGGACGGGCAGCCAGTCGGCGGCGAGGCCGCTGAGCGTCGACGGCTGGGCGAGCACGCCGATGACGACCCCGATCACGGCCTGGGCCGCCGTCGTCGCGCGGCGGGGTACCGCGGCGGGCGCCCGGCCCGCCAACGCCAGCGCGGTCGCGACGACGAGGCCCGCGAAGAGCGCGGGCGAGGGGAGCCGCAGCAGCGCGAGCGCCACGGTGCCCGCCGCCGTGCCGACGACGAGCAGCGCCCACCGCCGCCCCTCGCCCGTGCCCACCTCCCGATCTTCGCCCGGCCGGTCCGGCGGCGCGCGGGAGACGTCGGTCACGCGCTACGCGAGGCGGGCCCGCACCGCCGCGGCCGCCGACGTCATGGCGCGCAGCTTGGCGCGGGCGGCGGTCGCGGGGAGGTGGCGCAGCCCGCAGTCGGGCGTCACGAGCAGCCGCTCGGGCGGCACGTACGCCAGCGCGCGCTCGATGCGCCGTTCGACCAGCGGCGCCGACTCCACCTCGGCCGTCTTCACGTCCAGCACGCCGACGCCGAGCACCCGGTCCCAGCCGTGCTTCTCGATCAGCGCGAGGTCGTCGTCGCCCTTGCGGGCGAACTCCAGGAGGAGCTGGTCGACCGCGGCGTCGAGGACGGCGGGGAAGAGGAAGTCGTAGTGCCCCTCCCACAGCGGGCGGGCGTAACGGTTGCCGTAGCAGACGTGCAGCGCCCACGTGACCGGCACGTCCGCCACGACGATGTTCACGGCCTCGACGGCCAGCTTCACGTGCTCCGGGTGGCCCGCGAGGAACGGCTCGTCGAGCTGCAGCAGCTGGGCGCCCGCGGCCGCCAGCGCGGTGGCTTCGGCGTTGAGCACCCTGGCGAGGTCGCGCACGAGGTCGGCCCGGTCGGCGGAGTCGCCGTAGCCCGCGCCCTCGCTCGTGCGCAGGCGCCGGGAGAGCGAGAACGGCCCGGTCATGGAGAACCGCACGGGGCGGTCGGTGTAGGTGCGGGTGAACGCCAGGTCCGACACGAGCCCGAGCGGCCCCGGCCCGACCGCCGGGATGGGGGACTGCAGCTCGAGGTCGAGGTAGTCGAAGTAAAAGGCCTTCACCGGCTCGCGGGCGACCACGCCGGGCACCCGGGCGAGGATGTGGTCGATGTCGTTGTCGCGGCGCAGCTCGCCGTCGGTGACGACGTCGATGCCCACCACCTCCTGGTCCTTCAGCACGGCCTTGATCGCCATGTCGTGCATGTCCGACAGCTGGGTGCGGCTGACCCCGCCGTGGTAGGCGGCGGTCTTGGCGCGCTCGAGCCAGTCGGGCACCGACCAGGAGCCGATCACGGTCGTCGTCAGCGGTCTGGGCGGTCTCGGCGGTATCGGCATGGTCAGTCCCGGACGTCCGCGGTGAGGGTGACGATGTTGCTGCCGGACGGGGTGAACGGCGCGAACGCCACGTCGAAGCCCATGCGTGCGCCGATGTGGGCGAGCAGGGGGCCGTTGACCCAGTTGACGACCGACCCGTCGTACTTGCCCGGGCCGCGGAAGCCGGTGCGGTACTGGTCGGTGGCCGTGATGAAGATGTCGTGGCACTGCAGCCGCCCGAACGGGTGCAGCAGCGGCAGGGTGTCGGCGAAGCTGGCGGCGGCGCCGTTGGCGGCGTGCAGCCGCAGGTCGCCGCCGGTCGCGGTCATCGGGCGGAGCAGCTCGCCGCTGATGCCCGGGGCGATCTCGTAGGTGTCGAGGCCGTGGAGCGGCACGTAGCGCTCCTGCAGCCGAAGGGCCGACCAGCACGCGCGCCAGAACGCGACACCCGCGGCCGGATCCGGGATGTGCCCCGGCGCCGCCTCGGCGAGCAGGGTCGGGCCGAGCTGCAGGAGCTTGTCGACGAGCCCGCCGAGCGCGTCGGGCGTGGCCGCCACGCCCGCGGCGATCGCGACCGCGTCGGCCTCGTCGAGGTAGGCGCGGGTCTGCACGAGGTGTTCGCGCTGCCCGATCGTCGCGATCTCGTCGGTGGGGAGGTTGTCGTAGACGTTGGAGATGTAGACGAGGAAGACCTTGAAGCGCAGGAAACCCAGCGCGGTCATCGGCCGCTGTGCGTCCAGCACCAGCGAGCTGACGTGCTGCGCGTGCTCGGCCACGGCCGCCCGGGCCAGCTCCAGGACGTGCGGGGAGTAGTCGCCCATCAGGTAGTGCAGGCGCCGGTAGTAGCGGTGGCCGTGCTCGGCGTCCAGCTCGCGGAACGCGTCGAGCCACGTGCGGGCCTGGCTGCCGTTGCCGACCCCCAGCTCCACCACGTACAGCTCCTCGGGCAGCGCGCGGCGTCGGGCGAGCGAGTCCCACACGGCGAAGAGCGCCTTGATCATCGCGCGGACGGGCTCGTCCTCGCGGGCACCGCTCCGGCCGCCCGGCAGGGCGGACTCGTAGCCGTGCCCGGTGGCCTCCTCCCACGCCCGCAGGTGCTGCCAGTACAGGGCGTTGAACCGCCAGATGAGGCTGCGGCTGGTCGGGGTCCACTCCTCGAGCGTGCGGTGGGCGCCCGCCCCCGAGCCGTTGCGGTGGGCGTGGAAGGCGGCGGCCACGGCGTTCGCGGTCGTCTCGGCATCGTGCGCCCGGCGGAGGTCGACGGCCAGCTCCAATGCGTCCCCGCCGGTGCTGGGCACGAGCATGACCGGCGGGCGGAAGCTGCGGCGGTACTGCACCCAGTCCGCCGTGACCCGCAGCCGGGTGAGGTCGACCTCCGGATCGGCGATCACCGCGTCGAGCGCCGGGCCGAGCGCGGGCAGCAGGTCGACGGCGTTCGTGCCGCGCAGCCGGGCGGCGGGCCGGATCTCGACACGCATGCGCCCCCCATCGCCGTTGCGATCTCCTGGTCGGACGATAGGCGGGTCGGCAGGGTTCGGCCATGATCATCTTCTCGTTGACGTGATCTACGTCACCCGATACGTTCGCGACACGGAGTGTGGGCGATCACCTGGACGCCCGCTCGCGGCGCACCGGAGCAACCGACAATCGGGAGCAGACCCACATGGCCGACTACGATCCCCGCAGCGACACCGGCATCCCCACGGAGAACGTCGGTTCGTTGCCGCGACCGGCGAAGCTCCAAGAGGCCTACGGCAAGTTCGACGCGGGTGAGATCGAGGAGTCCGAGCTCGAGGAGCTGCAGGACGCTGCGGCCAAGGACTCCATCGAGCAGATGGAGGCCACGGGCTCGCCGATCGTCACCGACGGTGAGCAGCGGTGGTCGAGCTTCGCCACCTACCCCATCGCCACCACGCTCGCGGGCACCGGCCTCGCGCCGATGCTGGGCCCGGGCGGGCAGTTCTTCGCGATCTTCGCCGACGGCCACGGCCGTCAGCTGCCCAAGCTGCTCCGCGGGCCGTTCGCCTACAACCAGTACGCGGCAGACGCGCTGAAGAAGTCGATCCGCTTCGCGTCGAAGCCGATGAAGCAGGCGGTGATCGCACCCTCGATGCTGGCTCTGCTGTACCCGTTGAAGGACCCGGTGGAGGGTTACAGCCGCGAGGAGTTCGAGGCTGCGCTCGTCGACGAGTGCGAGAAGGACATCCGGCAGGCGTTCGCGGCCGGGGCCGTGCGGGTGTCGGTGGACTTCACCGAGGGGCGCCTGGCCACCCGTGAGGACCCGCGGAACCCGTGGACGGGGGCCGGGCTGCTGCCGCACTTCATCGAGCTGATCAACGGGGTGATGGCCCGGTTCTCGGCCGAGGAGCGCAAGAACATCGGCGTGCACACGTGCCCGGGCGGCGACCGCGACTCCGTGCACTCGGCCGACGTGCCCTACAGCAACCTGCTCAGCACGATGTTCGACATCAACGCGGGCTACTTCCTCATCCAGCTCGCCTCCGAGCGCGACCGCGACCCGGTCTACGAGATCATCGGCAAGAACCTCCGCTCGGACGCCGACGGGGTGGCGCAGATGGCCTACCTCGGCACCACGGTCACGCAGTCGCCGCGGGTCGAGTCGGCCCAGGAGATCGCCGACCAGCTCATCCGGGCGGCGAACTTCATCGACAAGAACCAGATCGGCTCCACCGACGACTGCGGCTTCTCGCCGTTCTCGATCGACGAGAAGCCCAACCACGGCTCGCCCGACTACGCCCGCGAGGTGGCGTTCAGCAAGATCAAGTCGCGCGTGGAGGGCTCGCGCATGGCGGCGGAGAAGCTCGGCATCTGACCCCGGCCCGCCTGCGGCCACGGGGTGCGCCCGACGCACCTCGGGGCCCTGCGGGTGGGTTCCTGTCTACGCCTCGGGCCCGCTCGATGCGGGCTTCTCGCGCCGCAGTCGCGCGGTCGTCGGCGCGTCGTCGCCCGCCGCCTCGCGGGCAGGTTCGTCGACGGCTGGCTCGTCGCGGATCGGCTCGTCGGGGATCAGTTCGTCGTGAAGGGGTTCTTCGCGAGTCGGATCGTCGGCGATCGGTTCGTCCGCGATCCGCTGGTCGCCGGAGGGCCCATCCGGGATCTGAGCCTCGGATGTGGTTCCGTCGGTTGCCGCGTCGTCGGTCAGCCGATCGGCGGTGGGAACGTCGCGGATCGGCGCGTCGGCGACCGGGTGATCCACGGTCGGCTCGTCGCGGTTCGGTTCGTCGGCGGTGGGTTCGCCGGACGCGGTGGGGTGGTCGCGGACGGGTTCGTCGGGGATCGGCTGATCGGCCGTGGGTTTGTCGGCGGTCGGTTCGTCCGGCGTGGAGGCTGCGGCGGCCTGTGGCGGGACCACCGGGAGGCCCTCGGGTGGGGTCTCCGCTTCGGCGGCGGTCCGGTTCGCGGTGTCGAGCGTGCTCAGGGCCGGGTCGACCGCGGGGAAGACGTCCGTCGGCGGGTCGACCGCCGCCACCACCGGGATCGACTCGGTGGGCGCGTCCCCGGCCGGGTCGATGACCGGGAGGGAGTCGGTCGGCGGGTCGAGGACGTCGCCGCCACCGTGCCCGGCGCCGTGCCCGATCGTCTCGGTCTGCTCGTCGGGAGCGCCCGGCGCGAGGGTCTCGGTGCGTTCGTCGAGGCCGGACGGGCGGGCGACCCGCTCGGTGTCCTCGTCGGCGG
>DATAOO010000397.1:0-2419 GCA_036265695.1 Pseudonocardia sp.
CGTCGGCGTGACCGGGAAGTAGGGCGCGCCGAGCAGGCGGGCGAGCGGCTTGATGTCGCCGATCTTCGGGTAGATCTCCTCGGCGCCGACGATCGAGCACGGGATGATCGGCACCCGGGTGCGCAGCGCGGCCGTGACGAAACCGCCGCGGCCGAAGCGCTGCAGCTTGTACCGGTCTTTGAACGGCTTGCCGATGCCCTTGAACCCCTCGGGCCACACGCCCACGAGCGCACCCGCCGACATGAGCCGCTCCGCGTCGGGGTTGCAGGCCAGCGTGGCGCCCTGCTTGCGGGCGAGCGGCCCGACACCGGGGAACTTGAACATGAAGTCCGCGCCGAGCATCCGCAGGTGGCGGCGGCCCGGGTGGTGGTCGTGCAGCGCGACGGCGGTCATGAGCGCGTCGAGCGGCAGGGTGCCGGAGTGGTTGGCCACCACGAGCGCGCCGCCGACGTCGGGCACGTTGTGCAGGCCGATCGCCTCGGTGCGGAACCACTTCTCGTACAGCGGGCGCAGCGCGGGGAGGATGACGTTGTCGTTGAGGTCGACGTCGAAGCCGAAGTCGTCCACGGCGTAGTCGCCCTCCAGCCGCCTGCGCAGGAACCGCAGCACGTCGGCCACGCCCTCCTCCCATGCGGGGGCGGTGACCGCGGGCTCGGGCTCGGGTTCCGGCGCGGGCGGCGGGGCGGGCGTGCGCGGCTTGGCGGCGTTCAGGCGCCAGCGCGTGCGGCCACCGGACTCGTCGGCGTGCAGCGGGATGATGCGGGCCTCCGACACAGGAGCTCCCCTACTGGCTCGTGGGCGGCGGGTGCGCGTGGTGGTCACCGGAGGGCCTTCACGGCGGCGAGCACGCCGCGCTCCACGGACTCGACCCGCTCGGCCGAGATCACGGGGCGGAGCGCGCGGCCGCGCACGTAGTCGTCGAAGGCCTGCAGGGTGGTCCAGCGCGGGGTGAAACCGAACTGGGTGCGCAGCCGCGTGGTGTCGACGACGCGCCCGAAGTTGAGCAGACGCATCTGCTCGGGCGAGAAGTCGACCAGGCGTGCGCCGCGGACGATCCGGCTGACCGGGCCGACCGCGGGCCCGGGCACCGGGATCGCGATCCGACCCGCACGCCGGATGGCCTGCGAGAGCATCAGCACGCCGTCGGCGGCGACGTTGAACGTGCCCGGCAGCTCGAGGCTCGCCGCGCGCTCCAGCACGGCGAGCGCGTCCTCCTCGTGCAGCAGCTGCACGCGGGCGTCGTAGCCCAGCACGGTGGGCACGACCGGAAGCGCGAAGTAGCGGGTGAAGACGGTGTCGATGCGCGGGCCGATCATGTTGGCCACGCGCAGCACGGTGACCGAGACGTCGGGACGGCGGCGGGCGAACCCGCGCAGGTACCCCTCGATCTCGACGGCGTCCTTGGCGTAGCCGCCCGCCGGGAAGTCCTTCGGCGTCATCGCCTCGTCGAAGAGGGCCGGGTCGCGCGAGCTGGAGCCGTAGACGGCGGTGGTGGACTTCAGCACGACCCGCCGCACGCTCGGCGCCTTCTGGCAGGCGGCGAGCAGCTGCATCGTGCCGATGACGTTCATCTCCTTCATCGCCGTGCGCCCGCCCGAGGAGACCGGGTTCGCGGCGAGGGAGGCGTGGACGACGGTGTCGACCGACGCCTGGGAGATGACCTTGGCGATCAACGGGTTGCGGATGTCGGCCCGCACGAACTCGGCGCGGCCCATGCGGCGGAGCAGGTCACGCGGCGGTGGCACGGTGTCGACGCCGAGGACGCGGTCGATCGAGGGGTCGGCGGCCAGCCGGGCGGCGAGGTAACCGCCGAGGAACTTGCTGACCCCGGTGACGAGGACGACGGACGGCGGCACGACTAAGCCCCAACTGAATCGGAATGAGCGCGGTGAGTGACCGATGCTAGACCGATCCTGGACCGGGTGGGGCGGCGAGCGCGTCACACCCCACGCATGCACGAACGGCCGGTGGACGAGCCACCGGCCGTTCGGGGGTAGGTCACTTGCCGAGCTTGCGCCGCTGCACGCGGGTCTTGCGCAGCAGCTTGCGGTGCTTCTTCTTCGACATCCGCTTGCGGCGCTTCTTGATCACTGAACCCATAGGGCAGCCTTCCTCCAGGTCTGTTGCGGGCGAGTCTACCGAGCGCGTTCAGCCGACGTCGAAGTAGGCGGAACGCAGGTACTCCTCGACGGCGTGGCGCGGCACCCGGAACGAGCGCCCGACCCGCGCCGCGGGCAGCTCGCCGCCGTGCACGAGGCGGTACACGGTCATCTTGGACACCCGCATCATCGCCGCGACCTCGGCCACGGTCAGAAACTGGACCTGGGCGAGGTGGATCTCGGGCTCGGTCGCCATCCGCTCACCGCTTTCTAGGAGTTCCGAATGAGTCTAGCGGGGCCCGTGTGACGAGGAAGACCGG
>DATAOO010000398.1:0-5075 GCA_036265695.1 Pseudonocardia sp.
CGACGGCGCCCAGCGCGCTGCCTCCAGCAGGGCCTCGACGTCCTCGGCCGGGGCGTCGTGCTCGGGGTCGAACAGGGCCGGGCTGAAGCGTTCGGCCAAGAGCGGGTGCAGCGCCATGTCCGCCACAACACCTGCGGCCACCGGTCTCGTCCCGTGAACCGATGACCACACCGCCACCGATCACTTGGCGTGCAGCGCAGGCGGCGGACGTGGAGCGGCCTGCTCGTGGGGTGCGTCGTGCTCGCGGCCGTGGTGGCCGCGGCGAGCCCCTGGCGCGACGGGGCGGGCGCCCGCCTGCGCGTGCTGCAGATGAACCTGTGCAACAGCGGGCTCGCGGGCTGCTACACCGGTCTGGCGGTGGCCACCGCCGTGGACGTCATCCGCGCGCAGGCGCCCGACGTCGTCACGCTCAACGAGGTCTGTCGGGCCGACGTCGCCGTGCTCGCCCGCGCGTCCGGGGCCGCCGCATCGGCGTTCCGCCCCGCGATGGACCGCCGCACCGGCGAGGCGGTGCACTGCCTGGACGGCGAGCCGTACGGGATCGCCGTGCTCACCCGCCGTCCCGCGAAGCTCACCACCGGCGGCATCTACCCGACGCAGGACCCCACCGGCCCGGAGCAACGGGCCTGGCTGTGCCTGGACACGACCGACTTCGCGGCCTGCACCACGCACCTGGACAACGGCGACGCGGCGGTCGCGCGGGCGCAGTGCGACTACCTGCTCGGCACCGCCTTCCCGTCGCTGCGAGCGCGCGGCTGGCCCGCGCCCGCGGTGCTCGGCGGGGACTTCAACCTGCGCGGCGACGTCCAGGCCTGCCTCCCGGCGGGCGACCGGCGCACCGACGACGGCGGCGTGCAGAACGTCGTGGTGAGCGCCCAGTTCGGCATCACCGCCGAGCTGCGGATCGACATGCAGGCGACGACCGATCACCCGGGCCTGCTGGTCACGCTGACGCCGTCGATCGACGGGGCGGGTCGCTAAGGTGCAACGCGTGACCCGGAAGGCGTGGAGCGGCCTGCTCGTGCTCGTCATCGCCTTCTCCATCACGGGGGCCGCACGCACTGAAGACCTCCGCGTCCTGCAGATGAACCTGTGCAACAGCGGGCTCGCGGGCTGCTACACCGGCCGGTCCGTCGCCACCGCCGCCGACGTGATCCGCGCGCAGGCGCCCGACGTGGTCACGGTCAACGAGGTGTGCCAGGCCGACGTCGCCGTCCTCGCCCGCGGTGGCCCCTCCGCGTTCCGCGCCGTGCTGGACAGCCGCACCGGCGGCGCCACGCGCTGCCGCAACGGCGACGCCTACGGGATCGCGATCCTGACCCGCCGACCGGTCTCCCGGGTCACCGGCGGGACCTACGCCACGCAGAACCCGAACGACCCGGAGCAGCGGGCCTGGCTCTGCGTGGACACGGGCGACATCTCGGCCTGCACCACGCACCTGGACGCGCGGAGCACCGCCGTCGCGCGGTCCCAGTGCCGCTACCTCCTCGGCACCGTGCTCCCGGCGATGCGGTCCCCCGTCGTGCTGGCGGGCGACCTCAACCTGCGCGCGGGGGTGCGCAACTGCCTCTCCGCGGACGAGCGGAACGCCGACGACGGCGGCTTCCAGAACGTCGTGGTGACCGGCACGTTCGCGATCACGTCGACGCGCGTGCTCGACATGCGGTCGACGACCGACCACCCCGGGCTGCTGGTCACGCTGGCGCCGCGGTAGCCGCCACCGCGAGCGTGGTGTAGCGCATCACGAACCGGCCGCCGACCGCGTCAACCGCGGCGCCGATCCCCGCCAGCAACGCGGCCCGCTGGTCGGCGGCCAGCGTGACGTGGCCGCCGAACGTCGGCACCTGCTCGAGCCACGCGTCGCGCGTGTACTCGTGTTCCCACTCGAAGCGCCACTCCTCGGGCGGGGCGAACCCGTCGCGCATGCCGTCGGCGGCGATGGCCGTCAACGTGGGGTAGGCGTCGCGGGCGGTCAGCGAGATCGGCGAGCCGGGCAGCACCCGCTCGTACACGGCGTTGAACGCGTCCGCCAGCTCGGGCGGCAGCCCGAACGCGTTCCAGAACACCGCGAGCAGGCCGCCCGGCCGTAGCACCTGGGCCGCCTTGGCCGCCCCGGCGACCGGGTCGACCCAGTGCCAGGCCTGGCCCGCGACGACCGCGTCGAACACGCGGCCCGCGGGGTCCCACGCCTCGAACGTCGACACCTCGGCCGCGACACCGTGGCTCCGCCCGAACGCGGCCATCCGGGCGTCGGGCTCGACGCCGAGCACGCGGCAGCCCGCCGCCTGCAGCTGCCGGGCGGCGATCCCGGTGCCCGACCCCACGTCGAGCACGTCGGGGCCTGCGGCGGCGATCCGTTCGATCAGGGCGTCGGGGTAGCGCGGGCGGGTGCGGTCGTAGCGCTCGGCGTCCTCGCCGAACGACTCCGCCACCTGCCGCACCTCGTGCAGCCGGGCCATTCCGCCACGCTAGCCAGTCCGCCGAACGGATGGAACGATCGGGGTCCGAGGGGGTTGCCGATGACGTCGACCGCACGCGGCGCGCCCCCTGACGCCTCCACCCGCTTCCGCGCGCCCACGTACGTCCGCAACGTCATCGAACGCCGACGGCTGCTCGCCACGCTTCGCGCCGGTGCGGGCCGCCAGCTCGTCGTCATCCACGCGCCCGCCGGGTACGGCAAGACCACCCTGGCCGTGCAGTGGTTACAGGAGCTGCAGCGCGAAGGGGCCGACGTCGCGTGGCTCGGGCTGCACCGCGACGACAACGACCCGAACTGGTTCCTCTCCCACCTCCTGGAGGCCCTGCGCCGGGCGCTGCCCGCGGAGGACGCGCTGGACGAGCTCAAAGCGCTGATCGAGCAGAGCGCCGACGACACCCAGCGCTACACGCTCTCCGCCCTGCTGGAGCTGGTCGCCCGGCACGAGCGGCGGGTCGTGCTCACGTTCGACGACTGGCACCTCATCGACGACGCCCAGGTGCACCGGGCCGTGGTGCACCTGCTCGACTTCGCGCCGCCCAACCTGTCGCTGATCCTCACCAGCCGCACCCGGCCGCGACTGCCGCTCTCCCGCCTGGCCGTGCGCCGCCAGCTCACCGAGGTCGACGCCGACACCCTGCGGTTCGACCTCGCCGAGACCCGCGCCTTCCTCGTCGACCTCAACGGGCTCCCGCTCGACGGCGAGGACGTGGCGCGGCTGTCGGAAGGCACCGACGGCTGGGTCGCAGCGCTGCAGCTCGTGTCGCTCTCGCTGCGCGACTCCGCCGACCCCACCCGGCTGATCCGGGGCTTCTCCGGGCGGCACCACTCCGTCGGCGAGTACCTCACGGAGAACGTGCTCAGCGCCCAGCCGCCGGAGATCCTGGAGTTCCTGCTGGCCACCTCGGTGTGCGACCGGCTCTGCGGCGACCTCGCGGGCACGCTCGCCTGCCGCACCGACGGGCAGGCGATGCTCGAGGAGCTCGAACGCCGCGACCTGTTCCTGCGCCCGCTCGACGACGAGCGCGAGTGGTTCCGCTACCACCACCTGTTCGCCGATCACCTGCGTCGCCGCCTCGAACGCGACCACCCCGAGCGGGTGGCGCGGCTGCACCGACGGGCGTCGAACTGGTTCTCCGAGCACGAGCTGGTGACCGAGGCGGTCACGCACGCGCTGGCCGCGGGCAGCGTCGGACGGGCCACCGACCTGGTCGAACGGCACGCCATGGCGTTGGTCGAGCACAGCCGGATGGTCAGCCTCCTCGGCCTCACCGCGCGGCTGCCCGCCGACGCCCTCGACGCTCGTCCCCGTCTGCTCACGGCCGTGGCCTGGGCGAACAGCCTCCTGCAGCGGGCGGACGCCGCCCAACACGCGCTCGACCAGCTGCGACGGGCGATGCCGGTGGGCGGGGCTTACGAGGAGATGCACTCCGAGGCCGACGTCGTACAGGCCTGCATCGACGTCTACGCCGACCGCATCGACCGCGCCGAAGCGCTCGTCCGCAAGAGCCTGGCCCGGCACCGGATCTACCGGCCGTGGATCGTCGCGGTGGCGGCCAACATCCAGACGTTCTGCGACATCTACTCGATGCGCTACCGCGACGCGCTGGAGCGCCAACGCTGGGCCCGGCCGTTCCACGACCGCACGATCGGCCCGTTCTCCGGCGTCTACGGGCGGTGCTTCGCGGGCGTCGCCGCCTTCGCCCAGCTCGACCTCGACGCGGCCGAGGAGCACCTCTCCGGCGCGGTCGTGCTCGCCAGGGAGTCGGCGGGCCGCCGCTCGCACGCCGCGCAGCTGGCGGGCGCCCTGCTGGGCGAGCTGCACTACGAACGCGGCGAGCTCGACGAAGCCGAGCGGCTGCTCGAGGAGAGCCGGGAGCTGGGGGCGGAGAGCGGGGTCGTCGACTTCATGATCGCGACCTACGCCGTGCTCGCGCGGATCAAGGCGCACCGCGGCGCCGACGCGGGCGAGCTGCTCGCCGAGGGCGCGAAGGTGGCCGAGCGGCTCGGCCTCCCGCGGCTGTCGGCCACCGTCCTCGCCGAACGGATCCGGCAGCTCCTGGCCGCGCGGAAGGTGCGCGAGGCCCGCCGGGTGGCGCAGGACCTGCCCGACGGCGCGGCCTGCCCCGGCGGGATCGGCGTGGTGATCGACCAGATCCGCACCGGTTCGCTGGCCGCGGTGCTGTCCGCCGAGGGCGACCACGCGGGGGCGGCGGCGCTGCTGGAGGAGCTGATCGGCGACCTCCGGCACCGCGGGCAGGCCCGGGCCGCGGTGACGGCCACCGTCGCCCTCGTCGCCGTGCAGGAACGCGCGGCCCGGCGGATCACCGCGGAGCGCACGCTGGCCGGGGCGCTGGCGCTGGTCGTGCCCGCGGGCCTGCGGCAGACCGTCGTCGACGGCGGTCCCGAGGTCGCCGCCGTGCTGGAGCGCCTCGTGGAGCGCTGGCCCGAGGGCGTGCCGCCCGTGGTCGGGTTCGGCGAGCTGGTCGTCGCACCCGCCCGGGACGCGTCCGGCCTCACCGGCCGCGAGCTGGCCATCGTCAGGATGCTCGACGCCGGGCGCAGCAACCCGCAGATCGCGCGCGAGCTGACCGTCACC